>NZ_ATVI01000001.1 GCF_000420645.1 Nevskia ramosa DSM 11499
TTCCAGGAGCATCTATCCATGAAAAAGACTCAGCAGGGCTTCACCCTGATCGAACTGATGATCGTCGTCGCGATCGTCGGCATTCTCGCCGCCATTGCACTGCCGGCTTATCAGGACTACATCGGCCGCGCGAAAGTGACCGAAGCCGTCGCCCAGTTGGACGGCGCCAAGACCTCGGTAGCCGAATATGTAGCTTCGCAGGGCGCATGCCCTGCAACGACTTCCGCCTCCGGAGTGTCGTCACCGACCGGCGCGAAGTACGTGACCTCCGTTGCGACCGACGCCGCCTGCAACATCGGCGCGCTGGTGCAGAGCGTCAATGCTGGTATTGACGGCAAGTACATCATCCTGGTCGCGTCCAAGCAGGCCGACAACAGCATCACCTGGAATTGCGCGACCAACGCAACAACGGCGAACTTCAAGTATCTGCCGGCCAACTGCCGCACTACCGGTACGTTCACGGCGGTTCCGTAATACCGATCTGCCGACCTTGGGCCGCAGTACGCAGGAGTGATCGCAGGTTCTCTGTACAGCCTTCGAAGGCACTAGCCAGCCAACGGTTTCGGTAAGCAATTGTTTTTAAACGCCGCCCTCAAGGGCGGCGTTTTCTTTCCGTGAAGGGCCTGCATTTCGTGAACGCCAAATCGCAGTCCCTTATCAGCACTGGCGCTGCCTCAGCCTTCGCCGCCTCCTGCCTTTACCTAGGCGGCTATCAGGTGATTCCGCTTTATGTCTCATCAGCCCTGCTGCTGGCGCTGCTGATCTACGGAATCAACAATACCGACGGCACACGGGCCGCTCGTCGTCCGTACTCGTTCAGCGCGATCATGCTGGCGATATTCGCCGCCTACTGCCTTGCGACCTACCAGCTCAGTCTGCTGCCCAATCTTTCGCTGCTGGCAGCCTGGGTGTTCATGGCCATGCCCCTGGCCTACTTTGCGACGACCGTGGCGCTGCGCGACGAGAGAGCATGGCGATACAGTCTCAAGCTGATCCAGATCGTCGCGCTGGGAATCATGGCGCTCGGCATCGTCGAGTTCGTGTTGATCCGCAGCCGGCCGTTCTCGATTTTTCTCGATTTCAATGTGCTGGCGGCGTTCTGCAACGTCTTCGCGCTGCCAGCGATCGCCCGGCTTCATGACAGGGTGCGGGCCGATGGCTTCGCCGTTGCCTTGCGGTCCCGCACGGCATGGTTTCTATGTGCGGCGTCGCTCTGTCTGGCCGCAACAGCCTCACGCGGCGGGCATCTCAGTTTTCTGCTTGGCGTTGCAGTCCTTGGCGTTTTGTTGATTCGTCATGACCGGCGCGCCTGGAAAACGGTGGCCGCGAGCCTTGCGATCTTCGTGGCTTCGCTGATGTTGATCGTGCCGTTCCAGCACCACGCGAGTTCGTTGTCGCGGCTCACGGGCATCACGAACGACCAGTCGACGCAGGATCGGCTGGAGATATTGAGATCCACCTGGCGCATGGTCGAAGACGGGCCCTGGTACGGCAGCGGCCTGGGCACCTACAAGGTCCGCTATCTGATGTTCCGCAGCCCCGGAGATTCCTCGTCGAGCGGCGATCTCGCTCACAACGATTACTTGCAGGTGCTTGCCGAAGGCGGACCGGTGCTGCTCGGCACGCTGCTGCTGCTCGCTTTCGGCGGGGTGTTGGCTGCCCGCCGACTATGGCGCTCTGCGCGCAACACTGCCGCTTCACCGACGTTCGTTGAAGCTGCGGGACTTGTTGGCGGGCTCAGTTGCCTGTTCGCCCACGCCGCGGTGAATTTCATCTTCTATGCGATGCCGCTGGCGATGATCACCGGCCTGTACTTCGGCAGGCTGGATAACCTGCGCACCGACATACCGGCATCCGCCCCTCGTTTCGAGGCAACGCCCCGCAGCCTGAGGCTGCTGCTGTCCGGCCTCATGCTGTGGCTGACCACAACCGTAGGCTTGCAAGGCTTCTACCACGTCGTGCGAACTGGCCAGTGTCAGCTTCTCATGTGCCAGTCGTTGACCCGCGACGAGAATTTTCTGGCCCGATTCTCGGCGCTGCTGGCGGCGACGCAACCGTCCTATCTGCCCGCTCGTGATTGGCTGGCAGACGCCTATCTGGCTACGGCCTACGGCGTGACCGACGGAGGAAAGCGCCTCGAGGGCGCCCGTCAGGCGGCAAAAGAACTCAGTGATCTGATTCGACAATTCCCGGCCCTGCCTACTTCGTACGCTCGGCTTGCCGATTTGCTGGTGGCGCAGCCGGAAGCCGCAACGGCCATCCCGGTTGCGGAACGGGAAACCCCGGAAGCGCTCTATGCGGAAGGGCTGCGGCGCGAACCCATGGATGTTCAAACCCGCATCAAGCTGGCGACGATGCTCGATATGCGAGGCCAGCACGAGCCAGCGTTCTCGCTGCTGTTCGACGACGGCATGCGCTGGTGGAAGGTTGCGGCATTTCCGGACAGCGGTCGCAGCATGCTGCTGAAGGCCGCGATTCCGCTGGCGCTGAAACTCGGCCGTTGCAAGGACGCGATCGAGATGGCACAAGGGCTGAATATCTTCCTGCCTGATGATCCGCTGGCCAAGCCGATCGCCCACTTGGGCGAACGCGAACCGCCGGTCAGCGACGGCACGCCAGGCTGCGCCGCTGGCTGAGCTGATCGGACCTGCCGGCTTGCATCCCACCAGTACGCGCCTTACGGTTCAGGCACTCCCGTTTCGAACCGTCGCCCGATGAGCGCCACCACTGTCCCGTCGTCTGCAGCCGAACCGAAGGCAGTAGCCAGCCCGCCGAAGACCGGCTTCGCCCAGCAGCCCGGCTACCTGTTCGGGCCGTGGATGGATTTCTTCTGCCTCGGCGGCGCGACGCTGCTGATCATTCCCTGGTTCGCCTTGCTGCCGACCGACTGGAAAGCCTACGGCGACGTGCTGATCATCACCACGGCGGTCGCACACTTCATCAACAACCCGCACTTCGCGCATTCCTATCATCTGTTCTATCGGGACTTCGGCAAGCGCGGCTTCAATGCCGAATATCCGCGCGAGTGGCGAGTCCGCTATCTGATCGCTGGCGTCGCCGTGCCGCTGCTGCTGATCGGCTTCTTCCTGTGGTGCCTGGTCACCAAGAACGCGCGGGCACTGGGCTTCAGCGTCAACCTGATGTTCTTCACCGTTGGCTGGCATTACGTGAAGCAGGGCTACGGCATGCTGATGCTGGATTCGGTGCTGAAGCGGCGCTTCTTCAACGAACGCGAGAAGAAGGTACTGCTGTGGAATGCCTATGTGGTCTGGTTCTTGTCCTGGCTGCTGGCCAATGCCATCGCCTACAAGGCTGATTACTGGGGCATCTCCTATTACACCTTCACCACGCCGCAGCCGATCCTGACGGCGATCGAAGTGATTGCCGGCCTCTCCTCGGCCGCCGTGTTGCTGATGCTTGGTCTGAAGTGGCGGGCCACCCGGCAGGTGCCGCCGTTCAACGGCCTGGTGGCCTACACGGTGGCGCTGTACCTGTGGCTGCTCTATCGCGATCCGGTGCTGACCCTGATCTTCCCGGCCATGCATTCGATCCAGTACATGGTCGTGGTCTGGCGCTATGAACTGAACGTGCAGCAGGACCGCAGCACAGACGCGAAGTTGCCGACGATGACCTTCGGTCTGCGCATGGCGCTGTTCTATGCGATCGCGATGGGCCTTGGTTATCTCGGCTTCTGGATGGGGCCGCAGTGGTTGGCGAAAGTGTTTCCGACGATGCTCGAAGGCGTCGGCAGTGGCGCCTTCCTGCTCGCGGCCTGGATCTTCATCAACGTCCACCACTACTTTCTGGATAGCGTGGTCTGGCGCAAGGGCAACCCGGAAACCGGCAAGTATCTGTTCCGTTGAACCGCGCCGGCATTCCGGCTGCCGGTTCGTCGCTGGCTTCGTGGATGTGGGCGGTGTAATTTCCTGATTCCGCTGGCGCAGTGTTCTGCTGCGCGCGGCACCAGGCTCGATTCGTGGCAACCAATTTCCAGACGACGTCTCCGCCCCCGGCACCACCGATCACCACGTTCATCGGTGGCTTGCCGCGTCGGTTGATCAATGACGGGTTGCTGACCGAGGAGCAGGCGCGCGAGGCCCAGACCAAGGCGGCCAGAACCGGTTCGCATTTCGTGTCGGTGGTCGTCGAAGCGAAGTGGATTCAGGCCACGCGGCTTGCCGAGATCGCCAGCATCGAGTTCGGTACGCCGCTGATCGATCTCGGTTCAATCACCGTTGACGCCGGCATCGCCCGCGAAATCAGCGAAAAGCTGATGCGCAAGTACCACGTGCTGCCGATCTACAAGCGCGACCGCCGGCTGTTCGTGGCGCTGTCCGATCCGACCCGCCTGCAGGCGCTCGACGAGGTCAAGTTCGCGACCGGCTATCAGGTGGAAGGCATCCTCGTCGAAGAGGACAAGCTGGCGAAGGGCATCGATGCCGCCGTTGCCGCCGTGCAGGCTACGGCGTTGCAAGGCGGCGACGAGGATCTGGAAAATCTCGAGATCGAAGGTGGCGAAACTGATCCGGGCGCCGACACCGGCGGTGGCACCGATGCCGACGATGCGCCGATCATCCGCTACGTCAACAAGGTGCTGATCGATGCGATCAACCGCGGCGCCTCGGATATCCATTTCGAGCCCTACGAGAAGAAGTACCGCATCCGCTACCGGGTCGACGGCGAGCTGAAGGAAATCGCCACGCCGCCGGTGCAGATGGGCGGCCGTCTGGCCGCGCGTCTGAAGGTGATGTCACGGCTCGATCTGGCCGAGCGCCGGGTGCCGCAGGACGGCCGCATCAAGCTGAAGCTGTCGGCCAGCAAGGCGATCGACTTCCGCGTCTCTACCTGCCCGACGATGTGGGGCGAGAAAGTGGTGATGCGTATTCTCGATGCATCGAGCGCAATGCTCGGCATCGACGCGCTCGGCTACGAGCCGGATCAGAAGGAGCTGTATCTGAAGGCGCTGGCCAAGCCGCAGGGCATGATCCTGGTCACCGGCCCGACCGGCTCCGGCAAGACCGTCTCGCTGTACACCGGCCTGAACATCCTCAACGACGACAACACCAATATCTCGACCGCCGAAGACCCCTGCGAAATCAATCTGCCGGGCGTCAATCAGGTCAATGTCAACGTCAAGCAGGGCCTGACCTTCGCCGTCGCGCTGAAAGCCTTTCTGCGTCAGGACCCGGACGTCATCATGGTCGGCGAGGTGCGCGATCTGGAAACCGCCGAGATCGCGATCAAGGCGGCGCAGACCGGCCATCTGGTGCTCTCGACCCTGCACACCAACGACGCGCCGCAAACCCTGACGCGCCTGCTGAACATGGGCGTGCCGGCCTACAACGTCGCCAGCTGCGTGACCCTGATCATCGCCCAGCGTCTGGCCCGCAAGCTGTGCAAGCACTGCCGCAAGGCGGATGTGGTTCCGAAGGAAGAACTGCTGCGCGAAGGCTTCAGCGCCGAACAGATCGCCACCCCCGGCTTCACGATCTACAAGGCCAATGGCTGCGATCAGTGCAACAGCGGCTACAAGGGCCGTACCGGCCTCTACCAGGTGATGCCGGTCACCGACGCGATCTCGCGGGTGATCATGGAAGGCGGCAACGCCATCGACATCGCCGACCAGGCCGCGCGCGAAGGCGTGCGCACGCTCCGCCAATCGGCTCTGCGCAAGGTGCTGGACGGCACCATCGACCTTACCGAAGCGAACCGCGTCACCGTCGATTAGCAGTATTCTTTTCGCGGCGGCGCAGCCCACTCGTCAGTCGATCGGAATCAACCATGGCCGTAGCCAGCACTTTGGTGAAGGACGCAACGTTTGCGTGGGAAGGCCGTGACCGCAAGGGCACGATGGTCAAGGGCGAGTCCGACGGCCCGAGCGAAGCCCACATCAAGCTGCAGTTGCGCAAGCAGGGCATCAATCCGATCCGGGTGCGGAAGAAGTCGGCGCTGTTCGGCAAGCGCAAGAAGCCGATCAAGGGCCAGGACATCGCCGTGTTCAGCCGCCAGCTGGCAACGATGATGTCGGCCGGCGTGCCGCTGGTGCAGTCACTGGAAATCGTCGGCCGCGGCCACGCCAATCCTTCGATGGGGGAAATGGTGCTCGGCATCAAGGGCACCATCGAAGGCGGCGCGACGCTGGCCGAATCGCTGGCCAAGTACCCGCGTCATTTCGACGATCTGTTCGTCAATCTGGTCGACGCCGGCGAGCGCTCCGGCGCGCTGGAAACGCTGCTCGACAAGATCGCCACCTACAAGGAAAAGACCGAGTCGCTGAAGAAGAAGGTCAAGAAGGCAATGACCTATCCGGCGGCGGTGATCGTCGTCGCGGTGATCGTCACCACCATCCTCCTGTACTTCGTGGTCCCCCAGTTCGCGGCGCTGTTCAAGGGTTTTGGCGCAGATCTGCCTGCACTCACACAAATGGTGGTCTCGATGTCCGAGTTCATCCAGGCCGACTGGTGGGTGGTTCTGCTGATCATCCTCGGGACCTTCTTCGGTCTGCGTGAAGCACATATCCGCTCGCCCAAGGTTCGTCGCTTCACCGATCGTCTGCTGCTGAAACTGCCGGTGGTCGGCGATATCCTCTACAAGTCTGCCGTGGCCCGGTACGCGCGCACCCTGTCGACGATGTTCGCCGCCGGCGTACCGCTGGTCGAAGCGATGGATTCGGTCGCCAAGGCTGCCGGCAACATCGTGTTCACCGAAGCGATCATGCAGATGCGCGATCAAGTGTCGACCGGTCAGCAACTGCAGCTGACGATGCAGCAGACCGGCCTGTTCCCGGCGATGGCCGTGCAGATGGTCGCCATCGGCGAGGAATCCGGCTCGCTCGATCACATGTGCGCAAAGCTCGCGGACTTCTACGAGGAAGAAGTCGACGCCCTGGTCGACAATCTCACCGCGCTGCTCGAGCCCATGATCATGGTCGTGCTCGGCGTTCTGGTCGGCGGTCTGGTCGTCGCCATGTACCTGCCGATCTTCAAGATCGGTGCGGCGATCTGATGTCTTAATTCTGTCCTCATTATCGACCCCCACGATGGGCGAGCAGCACGCACTTGTGCTGCCAACCCCTGGGAATTTTCGATGAACAAGATCATTGCTGCTGTTGCCCTGTCGACCAGTTTCCTCGCCGCCGGCCTCGCCTCCGCCGCCGTACCGCCCGCCAAGTCCAAAGCGACGGCCGAAGCGACGACGGATGCCAAGGCTGCTGCCAAGACCAAGCACGCGCACAAAGCTCATAAGACTGCAAAGCACACCACTCCGAAGAAGACCCTGGGCTGAGCCATCGCCGCGTGAACGGGCCTGGGTCCGGACGCGCCAGCCAGAGTCGTCGTCGTACAGACAAGGCCGGAAAGCCCCCGCTTTCCGGCCTTTCTGCGTTCAGACAGCTCAGATCGGATAGATGATCGAGTTCGGAATCATCTCGCTGTCATAGACCGCCAGCCTTGAGGCAAACCTGAAACCTTCATCGGTGCGCACGATCTCGTCGATGTAACGGCCAACGTTGTAGACCGTGCTCAGTCCCGACAACTTGGTGCGGAACACCGCGTAGTTCGCTTCGGCGTGGATGCGCCCGGCTTCGAGCTTGCGGATCATCGGCGTGCCGACCACGTGGCGCTGATAGTAGGGGTCGTGGAAGAGCGTTTCCTGGATGCCGTAGACGCGATCCTTGAGCATGCCCTTGCTTTCGAAGCTCAAGGTGGCCAGCGGAAAGCCGCGATCGTAGTTCTCGCGCGGCTGCAGGCGGTAGCTGCAATCCTCGATGAAGAACTCCGGCCAGCTGTCCCAGCGGCCGGAATCGACGGCGATCGCGTAATCGGAATAGAGCTGGTTCAGCGCCAGCCAATCCTCGAAAGAGATTCCAGTCACGACTCCATGACCTCGCGCCAGTAGCGGTACATGCCGCGGATCAGGGTTTCGGTGACCATGTGATCCGTGTTCTCCACTTCGCGCCCGCCCAGCTCGACCAGCGTGCGATGGCCCGGCTTGGCCTCGAAGGTTTCCTGCGAGAACTCGATCACTTCGCCATCGTCCGCCGACACGAAACCGGCCGGCCCGAACAGATTGGCCTGGCGCAGGCGCCGCTGGGTCATTTCCGGCGTGTCGTCCTCGAAGCCGAAGTGCGTCCAGACGAAATCGAAGTGGCCGTGGCCATCAGGGATGATCTGCCGCGTCGAGACACTGTTGACCTGCTGCTGCAGGATCACGCTCGGAAACAGCGTGGTCATCACCGCCGTCGGCCCGTTCCACCAGGGCTCCGGGACGATGTCGAGAAAGCGCGGATCATGCAGGTTCATCGTCTGCTTGAAGCTGGACACCCGCGAGACCTCGGACACCGCACCGGCATTGCCGCGCGTCGAGATCATCGCCGCGTGGCGGCCTTTGGCGTCCATCACCATCTGCGACTTGTTGTCGGCACGCCAGAGACCGAAGGTCACGAACCAGGTGTGCAGCAGGCCCGGGTGGTACGGGTCCTTGATGTTTTCCTGCATCAGCTTCCAGTTGCCCGGAATGCGCTGGCGGTTGTAGCCGAGGATGTGCAGCTTGCGGCCATCAAACAGGCGATCGAAGTAGCGCAGGACATCAGGACCGACGAAGTCCTCGAAAGACTCCACTTCGTGATCGAAGGACGCGAACACCACGCCACCGCGTACTGCGACCTTGAGCCTGGTCAGGCCGTGATCGGCGAGATTGAAATCCGCCGGCATGCCGCCCTGCACCACGCCATCACGCTTGACGCCATGACGCATCGGCACGCCGCGCAGGCGGCCGTCGAGCGCGTAATTCCACTGGTGATACGGGCAGACGAAGGCTTCGCGATTGCCATGCCGCTCGCGGCAGAATGCCACGCCGCGATGCGCGCAGGCGTTCTCGACGACATGAATCGCGCCATCCATCGCCCGCACCAGCAGCACCGAGCGCTCGCCGACATTGGTGCGCTTGAAGTCCCCCGGCTTGGGGATCTCCGCTTCGAGGCCGACATAGCACCAGTGCTTGTCATAGAAGAAGCGCTGCAATTCCCGCTTGTGGAGTTCGGGATCGTTATAGGCGGCGAATGGGATGCGGCTGGTGCCGCGCTCCCATCGCAGGGCCGACAACGGAATCGGTGGTGTTTCCAGATGGGGCGCGTTCATCGGGGGGACTCAAGCCAGCTGCGCGAGCAGCGCCGACAACTCGGCCGGCAGATCCATCATCAGGCAGTGACCGCCGGGCAGACGATGCAAGGTCCAGCCCGGCTTGCCGCTGATCGCCGCCGCCTGCTGCTGGAACGGGCTTGGCTGCCAGCCATCGGCCACGATATAGCTGCGCGGCAGTGCATCGGCAGCTCCGTCGAGCAGCACCGGCAACTGGAAGGTGGCCAGCGCCTGGGGATTGCACTGTCGCTCCATCCATTCGGTGGTCGCCGGAGTCTGGCCGAACAGCGCGCCGGGAATCGGCGGGACCAGGCCGCCGTTGTCCTTGGCCTGAAAGAAGTGGCCGATGAAGATCGCCGCCAGCTCCGGCGGCAGGTTGTGGCGTATGCAATCGGCCAGGCATTCACCATGCTCGGGCACGAAGGCATCGAGATAGACCAGATGCCGGATCTTCGACGCCGCGCGATCGGCCGCGGCGGTGATCACCATGCCGCCATAGGAATGACCGACCAGGATCACGTCGCTGAGTTCTTCGGTCTCGATGACGCCGAGCACGTCGCGCGCATGGGTTTCCAGAGTGATGCGCTCGTTGCCGAGGTGCCGGCTCTGGCCGTTGCCGGTCAGGGTCGGCGTGAACACCGTATGGCCCTGGGCGCGCAAGGAATTCGCAACCTCGCGCCAGCACCAGCCGCCGTGCCAGGCACCATGAATCAGGACATAAGTGGCCATGCGTTTCGCTCCCCGTCTACGGTTGTCGGCTTACTTCGCAACCCGCACGTCGATACCGGCAAGTCCGGCAATGGTCCCGAGCATCAGATCGCCTGGCAGCACCGGATTCACGCCTTCCGGCGTGCCGGTCATGATCAGATCGCCGGGCTCCAGTGCTTCGTACATCGATAGCTGGGCGATTGATTCGGCGACCGACCAGATCAGCTTGTCGATGTCCGACGCCTGCCGCGGCTGGCCGTTGACGGTCAGCGCAATCGCAGCGTTTTCGGGATGGCCGATGTCAGCCGCGCGGGCAATAGCGCCGATCGGCGCCGAAGCGGCAAAGGACTTGCCGAACTCCCAGGGCCGGCCCTTGTCGCGGGCGTCGAGTTGCAGGTCACGGCGCGTCATATCAAGGCCGACGGCATAGCCGTAGACGTGATCGAGCGCGTTTTCGACCGTGATGTCGGCGCCGCCCTTGGCAATGGCGACGACCAGTTCGATCTCGTGATGGAAATTCTTGGTCCGCGGTGGATACGGAATCGTCACCGGGCCTGCGGCATCAACCGCTGCCTGCGCCGGCTTCATGAAGAAGAACGGCGCTTCGCGGTCTGGATCGCGGCCCATCTCGCGGGCATGAGCGGCGTAGTTGCGACCGACGCAGAAGATGCGATTGACCGGGAAGCGGGCACCGCTGCCGGCGATCGTCAGGCTGCGTTGCACAGGTGCGGGAACGGCGTAAGTCATTGCTTGATCCGTTGAATTGAAAAGCGCTTAGAGACGTTCTTCGCGCCACAAGCCCAAGGCTTGCTGCACGGGACGATCTGAAAAACTGAACAGCATCGCGTCGCGGCTCGCGCGGAGTTTCAGCGTGTGCCAGGACGGCACGACGAAGACATCGTTCTCGGCGTAGCGATACGTGGTGCCTGCGATCTCGGCCTCGCCCTCGCCTTCCAGGCAGACGTGAATGGTGCCGTCGGTACTGCGCAGGCCTCGGGTCTCGAAGCCAGCCGGCAGCCATTGCGTGAACGCGGCGATGGTCGGCATCGGCGATGCACCAGTCGCCGGATTGACGTAGCGCAGCTTGTGGCCAAGGTGCGGATCAGGCGCGCCGGCCGACGCAATCGCCTGCAACGAGACGCGAGTCTTGTCGTGCGGATAGACGAAGACGCGCGTCGGGTCCGCCGGCTTCGGCGCGTAATCCATCGGCAGCAGGTTCGAGCCATAGCGCGCCAGCGCATCGCCTTCCGGACGGGCGACCGACTGCGTATGAGTGGCCGCCTTCTCGGCGAAACCGGCATCGAGAAAGCGCACGGTCGGAATGTCCAGACCATCGAGCCAGACCACCGGTTGATCGCCGAGGTTGCCGTGATCGTGAAAGGTCCAGGCCGGCGTGATGATGAAATCGCCGCGGCGCATCGTCGTGCGCTCGCCGTCGACCGCCGTGTAAGCGCCCTCGCCATCAAGCACCAGTCGCAGGGCCGATTGCGTGTGGCGATGCGCCGGCGCGACCTCGCCTGGCAGGATCAATTGCAGGCCGGCGTACAGCGATTGGGTGATGCAGGACTGGCCGCGCAAGCCCGGATTCTCGAGGATCAGCACGCGGCGCTCGGCTTCCTCGGCGGTGATCACTTCACCGGCTTCCATCACGTATTGGCGCAGTTCTGCGTAGCGCCAGAGTGCGGGCTGTGCCGGCGAACGCGGCGATGGCGGCACCAGCGCGCCAAGCACTTCCCACAGCGGCGTCAGGCCATGGGCGGCGATGCGGTCGTAATAGGCGCGGCGTTGCGCGGACATGCTAGTGCAGCGCGTACAACAAAGCCTGAGCGCTGTGCCGCGTCTCGCGGCGCGACTCTGCGTTGCGAATCGTCGCCATAGAACAACTATGGCTCCTCATCGCGCCTTGATTCGCTCCGCGATCCATCGCCACATCACTCACGCTTCGTTGTGTGCGCTGCACTTGCTCTCCTCCAACGGCGGCCGGTACATGCCGGCGGCCTGATCGATGAGCGCATGATTGCCGCATTGCCTCCATCAGCCAATAGAATCTGATGAATACGTGTCATCACCGATGTGAATGCCCATATGGAACTTCGTGATCTCGATCTGAACCTGCTGGTGGTGTTTCGTCAGCTGATGCTCGAACGCCGCGTGTCGCGCGCGGCGGAGAGCCTGGGCCTTACGCAACCTGCAGTCAGCAACGCCCTGGCGCGGCTGCGCCGACTGCTGGGCGACGAACTGTTCCTGCGCAGTTCGCGCGGCATGGAGCCAACGCCGTTTGCGGAAAGTCTGGCCGAGCCGATCAGCCATGCGCTGGGGCTGTTGCACGGCGCGGTCAACCAGCGCAGCGAGTTCGAGCCGGCGACCAGCGAGCGCGCGTTCACGATCGGCATGACCGATATCGGAGAAATCTATTTCCTGCCGGTGCTGATGGAAGCGCTGTCAGCGGCAGCGCCGAAGCTGGTGATCAGCACGGTGCGCAATACTGCGGTGAACCTGCGAGTGGCGATGGAATCCGGTCAGGTCGATCTGGCGCTGGGTCTGCTGCCACAGCTGAAAGGCGGCTTCTACCAAAGGCGCCTGTTCAAGCAACCCTACGTCTGCCTGATGCGCCACGGCCACAAGCTCGACAAGCGGGCGATCACCGCGAAGGAGTTTTCAGCGGCCGAGCATGTCGTCGTGGTCTCGGAAGGCACCGGCCACGGCAAGGTCGACGAACTGCTGGAGCGCAATGGCATCACTCGCCGTATCCGGCTGACGGTGCCGCACTTCATCGCCGTCGGTCACATCCTGAGCCGCAGCGACATGATCGCGACCGTGCCGCTGCGCTTCGCGGAGACCATCGCGGAGCCGTTCGGCCTGGTACACGTCAAGCATCCAGCGACGCTGCCGGAGATCGCGATCAGTCTGTTCTGGCACGCCAAGCAGCATCAGGACCCGGCGAACCGCTGGCTGCGCGAACTGCTGCTGAAGCTGTATGCCCAGCCTTAGGCGATAAGTGCCCGCAAGGCATCGCCCGGGCTCGGCTGACGCATCAGCGATTCGCCGATCAGGAAGCGGCGCACGCCTGCAGCAAGCATTTTCTGCACATCGGCTGGCACACCGATGCCGCTTTCGGTGATCACGTCGTAGCCGGCGGGAATGCCATCGAGAAGCTCGATGGTCGTTTCCAGCCGGGTCTCGAAGGTCCGCAGGTTGCGGTTGTTGATGCCGAGCAGCACCGGCCCAGTTCGATTACTTGGGAGATCGAGCGCCAGCATCGCATCGCGTTCCGGGCGATCGTGCACTTCGATCAGCACATCCATTTCCAGATCCTGCGCGAGCCGCGCAAGTTCACCGAGCCGTGCCGGTTCAAGTGCTGCGGCGATCAGCAGCACACAGTCGGCGCCGATCGCGCGGGCTTCGACGATCTGGATCTCGTCGATCAGGAAATCCTTGCGGATCACCGGCAGCGGCGTGTGCTGGCGCGCCTCGACGAGGTAATCGTTATGGCCCTGAAAGAACTGCTCGTCGGTCAGCACGCTCAGGCAAGCGGCGCCGCCGCGGGCGTAATCTTCGGCCAGCCAGCCGGGATTGAAGTCTTCGCGGATCAGGCCTTTCGACGGGCTGGCCTTCTTGATCTCGGCGATCACGCCAGCGCCGGCTGCGGCCTTCGCCGACAGCGCCGCGGCAAAACCGCGCGGTGACGGTTGCGCCAGCGCGATGCGTTCCAGATTGCCGATCGCGATGCGCGCCTGCAGCTCGGCGATCTCGATGCGCTTGCGGGCAAGGATGGTTTCGAGGATGTCGCTCATTTGTTCAAGTTCCGGAACCAGCAGCGCGCGTCGCCGCAACATAGGCGTCGACCTTCGCACGCGCGGTACCGCTGGCAATCGCCGCGGTTGCGCGGACGATGCCATCGGAGATCGAGCTGGCCACGCCGGCGGCATACAGCGCGGCACCGGCATTGAGACAGACGATGTCGCGTGCCTGGCCGGCGATGTTGTCGAGCGCCTGCAGCAGCCGCTGCTTCGAGTGCGCGGCGTCGTCGACTTTCAGATTGCGGCTGGCCGACATCGCCAGGCCATAGTCCTCGGGATGAATGTCGTACTCACGAATCTGGCCATCGCGCAGTTCGCCGACCAGGGTCGCGGCGCCGAGCGAAATCTCGTCCATGCCATCGCGACCCCAGACCACCAGCGCGCGCTGCACGCCGAGCTTCTGCAGCACGCGAACCAGGATGCCGACCAGATCCGGATGGAACACGCCCATCAGGATGTTCGGCGCACTGGCCGGATTGGTCAGCGGGCCGAGGATGTTGAAGATCGTCCGCACGCCCATTTCGCGACGCACGGCGGCGACGTTCTTCATCGCCGGATGATGGCGCGGCGCGTACATGAAGCCGATGCCGGTCATGCTGAGGCAGCGCGCCACTTGCTCCGGCGACAGATCGATATCGGCGCCAAGCGCTTCGAGCACATCGGCGCTGCCGGATTTCGACGACACGCTGCGATTGCCGTGCTTGGCGACTTTCGCGCCTGCGGCCGCCGCGACGAACATCGAGGCTGTGGAAATGTTGAAGGTATTCGAGCCGTCGCCCCCGGTGCCGACGATGTCGACGAGGTACGCGTCCGCCGCGCCGCCCGGCGTCGGCACTTTCAGCGCGAACTCGCGCATCACCGTCGCGGCTGCAGCGATCTCGCCGACGGTTTCCTTCTTGACCCGCAGGCCGGTCAGGATCGCCGCCGTCATCACCGGCGAGACGTCGCCACGCATGATCTGGCGCATCAGCGCGATCATCTCGTCGTGAAAGATTTCGCGGTGCTCGATGGTCCGCGCCAGCGCTTCCTGTGGCGTCATTTCCAGTTATCCAGGAAGTTCTTCAGCATCGCGTGACCGTGCTCGGTCAGGATCGATTCCGGATGGAACTGCACGCCTTCGATCGGCAAGGACTTGTGGCGCAGGCCCATGATCTCGTCCGGCGTGCCGTCCGGCTTCACCGTCCACGCGGTGGCTTCCAGTTCGGCCGGAAAATCGCCGCGATCGACGATCAGCGAGTGATAGCGCGTGGCCGTGAACGGGCTCGGCAGATCACGGAATACCGAACCGGCCAGGTGGTGGATCGGGCTGGTCTTGCCATGCATCACCGATGCGGCGCGGCGCACGGTGCCGCCGAACGCCTGGCCGATCGACTGATGGCCAAGGCAGACGCCGAGGATCGGAAAGGTGCCGGGCTTGCCGAGGCGTTCGATCAGTTCCAGGCAGATGCCGGCTTCGTTCGGCGTGCACGGCCCCGGTGACAGGACGATATGGCTGGGTTTCAGTGCGGCTACCTCATCGACCGTGATCTGGTCGTTGCGGTGCACGGCAACCTCCGCCCCGAGCTCGCCGAAATACTGGACGAGGTTGTAGGTGAAGGAGTCGTAGTTGTCGATCATCAGGATCATGGCGTGCGGCCTCGCGGGCTGGCGGTAAGCGGTCGTCGTCGGGTGCATCGGAGCGGTTCACGCCTTCGGAGCGAGCCGAAGCGGAACGGGCAAGACTTCAGGATGAGCGACGCCAGCGAGACATGGCCAGAGGATGATCGGGTGATGAGGTTGCGCAGTTTACCGAGCGCGGCGCGCGGCCGCTGAAAACCAGAACGGGCCGGCTCCTGACATGGACGCCGGCCCGTCTGGTGAATCACGAATCCTGGCGTCAGCCGGGTGTCGAGCCGCGACACCCGGCCGGCCCAGCGATTACGGAGCGCTTACCGACGACGTGAAGAAGTTGGACACCGTCTGGGTGATGCGGGTACCGCTGTTGTTGCCACCATTCGCGCCATAGGCATGGATGGAGTTGGCGCAGGCGCCGGTGCAGGCTCCCGCCGCGCGGTCACGCTCGAACACCGGCGAGCCGCTCTGGCCACCGGCCGTGTCCTGCGGATAGCGGGTCTTGCGCGTTTCGGACACGGTGATGTCGCTGACCGACGCGTAGTGCGTGCCCGCCGCCGTATCGCCCGGATAGCCCGACACTTCGACTGGCAGGCCGACCAGCGACGCAGTCGTCCAGAACCAGCCGAACCAGCCAGTGGTATTGCCGATCGTGCAATTCAGCTTCGCGGAGCCGTAGTCGTACTCGTCGGAGCCGTTGCTGATCCAGGTGGAATTGGTGCGCCACTGGCGAACCGTGCAGCTGCCGTACGGGTCCGAGGCGCCGTTGCGGCCTGGATAGAACTTGCCGTTGGTGCTGAACACGCCACCATTGCCCTGGTGCACGCAATGGCCGGCAGTGGCGATGGTGTCCTTGCCGATCAGCCAGGCGGTGCAGATGTAGTTGCTGCCAGCCTGCGAGAAGGTCAGCTGGCCAATCGCACGTTCGGGGTACGTGGTCGTGTACTTGCGGAAGCGGCGATCGGCGCCGATCACCGATTCGGGCTGCACCTGGTCACGCGCATAAGCCGGGATCATGGTCTTGTACTTGGCCGCGAACTCGGCGATTTCCTTGGTGCTGTAGGTGCGCGCCGAAAACTCGGCTCCGGCATCGCGGCGGCCGACATCCACGCCGCGGAAGCTGGCGATGCCGCCAGTCTCGGCGGAACCCTTGCCAGAGCTTTCAGCAGTGACCAGCGGCGCCACGATGCCGGCGTCGCTGGTCACGGTGTAGACCGTGTCCGCGTGTGCCGCAGTGGTCAGCATCGAACCGAAGATCACCGTTGCGGTGACCGCAATCTTGTTGAGTTTGTTCAGCATGTCGTCTCTCCCATTTGCCTTGAAGGGCCCCAAGTCGGGGTGGACGAAAGCTAAGGGCGGCCTCGATCCGCGGATGTGATCGATTGCTCATAGAGCGGCTTCGGAAGGCGCCGCGAATGGGAAAAAGAGCGGTTCTGTGAAGGGGGCGACAAAATCCCTTTGTCGCTACCGTGGTGAAACCGGGGCGCGGATCATCCCGATACTGGCCGCTGCGCGGCATAAACCGCGCGGAACCGGGTTTGGACAGGGTCTGTTAACACTCACTTTGGTCGCTGCGTTGCAGGTCAAAAAGCCGCCGGGCGAGGCGCGAACCGCAGGCCACAGCCCACCTGTGGTCAAGGTTCGCAACGAAGTCCCGGCGACTTTTTGGCCGCAACCCGAAGGGGCGGGATCGTTTTTCCGCATTGCTGCTTGCTCGTCGCGCCAATGGGTCGGCCATTGGCCGCTCCTCTCAAGTTGCACTGCGGGAAAACGACCTCCGCCGCAGCGATCAAAGTGAGTGTTAACAGACCCTAGCGCCCGTACTGCGGCTCGCCAACAGGCACGTACTCATAGCCGCCGCCATGCCCGCGTACCGTCTTGATCACCGTGGGATCGCCGGGCACCGGCTCGATCTTCTTGCGCAGGCGCGTGATGCGCATGTCGATGGCGCGGTCGAAGACTTCGTCTGCGTCGATGCCGGCCAGTTCGATCAGCTTGTCGCGCGACAGCACCACCAGCGGATGGTCGGCGAACACCGCGAGCAGGGCGTAGTCCGCACCGGTGATCGGGCATTCCCGCCCATCGGCATCGATCAGGCGCCGACGCTGTCGGTCCAGCCTCCAGCGCCCGAACCAGGTGTGCTTCGGCGCTTGCTGTACGGGGGCTGGCGACGACGGAGAAACCGCCTGCGCCGACACGTTCTTCAAGCGTCTGAGTTGCGTGCGCACGCGCGCCAGCAGCTCGCGCATGTCGCAGGGTTTCGCAAGGTAATCATCGGCACCCAGTTCCAGGCCGACGATGCGGTCGGTGGTGCCATCGACGCTGGTCAGCATGATCACCGGTGTCGATGCGAAGCCGCGCAGCCAGCTGAGCAGCGCCAGGCCATCCTCGCCCGGCATGCGCAGATCGGAGATCACCACATCGGGCATGCGCTGAGCCACTGCGGCGCGGAAGGCCGGCACGCCGTCACAGGCTTCGACCTCGAAGCCGGCATCGATCAGATAGGCGCGGACGGCCTCGCGCAGGGCAGCGTCGTCGTCGATCAGCGCGATACGAGCGGGCATGGAGCGAACCGGCAAAAGGGTCGGCGCAATATAACGGCTTGCCTGCGTCGGTAGATCGATTCAATCGGACCCGATATCCAGCAACGCCAACAAGGCCAGCGCCTGCACGTACTCCAGATTGGCGATGTGCCGGCCGATAGTCGCGAGGTCCGCGCCCGCCGCCGCACCGAGCGCGGCGCGCAGCGCCTCGAAAGTCTCGTAGGCCGCGTCATCGTCATCACCAAGCCGGCGCAGCAGTTCCGCACGCAGTGACGCTGCAGAGGCGCTGACAACAGGCACTGCGTCCGCGCCGGCTTCGGCATGCGCCATCAAAGCGAGCCGCGAGTCGGCCACCGCCGCCACCAGAGCGTCGATCGCGGCAACCGTCGGCAGCCCGGTTTCCAGCGAGCGTTCGATCTGCGCCGCCAGCCGCGACACTTGCATCGCACCCACCTGTGCAGCGAAGCCCTTGAGCGTGTGCGCACTGAGCAGGGCTGCGTCGAAACGCTGCGCGGCCAGTTCTGCGCGCAGGCGTTCGGACAAATCCTCGCCCTCGATATAGCGGCGTGCCAGCGCCTCGTACAACTCCGGCTTGTGGCCGAAGCGCGTTCTCGCGGCGGCGAACGCGGCTTCCGGCGCCAGCGGCGGTTCCGGCAGTGTCGCGCTCACCGCAGGCGTCGCGACCCGGCGATTCGTGCAGCGCGCCAGTGCCCCGAAAAGCTCCGACACCGCGATCGGCTTGCCGACGAAGGCATCCATGCCGGCCGCCAGGCAGCGCTCGCGATCCGGCGCCATGACGTTGGCGGTCAGCGCGATGATCGGCGTGCGTCGCGCCAACGCGGGATCGAGCGCCGCCTCCTGCGCGCGGATGCGACGCGTCGCCTCGATGCCGTCCATGCCGGGCATGCGCAAGTCCATGAAGATCGCGTCGAAGCGCTGCGCCGCCGCCGCTTCGATGGCCTCCGCGCCCGAAGCCGCGAGCGTCACCTGCACGTCCACCGATCCGAACAGTTCGCTGACCACCTGGCGGTTGATGTCGTGGTCGTCGGTCACCAGCACCGACAGTCCCGCCAGCACTGTCGCTTCCGCTGCCGCGCCCGGCTTGGCGCTGACTGCTTCGGGCGTATCGAAACGCGCCGAGAAGTGGAAGGTGCTGCCCTGCCCCGGCTCGCTATGGACGCCGATGGTTCCGCCCATCAACTCCACCAGCCGCTTGCAGATCGACAGCCCAAGGCCGGTACCGCCGAACTCGCGCGTGGTGGAAGAATCCGCTTGCACGAAAGCCTGGAACAGCTTGCCGATCTGCTCCTGTGTCAGACCGATGCCGCTATCGCGGACGGAGAATTCCAGCATCGTCTGGTCCGCGGAATGCTCTGGTTCGGCCCTGGCCATCCCCACTCGCACCACCACCTCGCCCTCACGCGTGAACTTCACCGCATTGCCGCCCAGATTCAGCAGCACCTGCCCCAGCCGCAGCGGATCGCCGACCAGCGTGCCGGGCACGTCCTCGTCCACCTCGACGGCAAAGTGCAAGCCCTTTTCCTGCGCACGCAGGCCAACCACGCTGTGCAGGTTGTCCAGCACCTGCGACAGCGCAAACGGCGTGTGCTCCAGGTGCAGCTTGCCGGCCTCCACCTTGGACAGATCCAGGATGTCGTCGATCAGGCTCAGCAAGGTGCGCGCCGAACTCTCGATACGCGCGAAGTGCTCGCGCAACTTCGGCGGCGGATCGGCCTGCAGACCGAGGTAGGCGAAGCTCAGCACCGCGTTCATCGGCGTACGGATTTCGTGGCTCATCGTCGCCAGGAAATCGCTCTTGGCACGGCTCGCCGCCTCGGCCGCTTCGGTGGCCTGGGCCAGCCGATCCTGCAACTCCTTCTCGCGGGTGTACTCCTGCCAGCAGCCGGTGACGATCACTGCGCCGTCGGGCTCTACCCGCCGCGTCGCCAGACTGTGGACCCAGCGCGTGCGGCCGTCGCGATGGAAGGCGCGATAGTCCAGGCTCGTCGGCCGGTCGCTGGTCGAGTTCATCGCGCCGAGGACGATGTGCAGGTCGTCCGGGTGGATCAGGCTGAACAGCGCGTTCGGATTGGCCTCCGCCTCCGCCGATGGCACCCCGCTCATCTCCAGCGAACCGCCGCTGACGAAGGGCAAGCTGATGCGGCCGTCGGTCTCGCGCCGCAGCTCGAAGACGATGCCCGGCACCCGGTCGGTGATCTCGCGCAGGCGGCGCAGCGCCTGGCTGTCGCTGGTCTCGGAGGTGGTGCTCATGTTTGTCGCTCCTTCAAGCAATCACAGGGCGGTGGCCGCCGAGAAGACCGCGCTCGACTGCGCGGCGGACATGGCCCGCCCCAGAGCCGCATCATCTTTTCGACCCGTTGAACAGTAGCGCTCCGGCGGCCGCCGCTATCGCTTCGTCGCACCCCTTCCGCGCCAGCCGGGGATAGCGCTCGAAAAGCTGCGCTGTGGTGATCAGATCGCTCCAGCGCGTATGCGCCACGCACACCGCGCCGGCCGGTGCCCAGCCGGCCTCGAAGCCGAACTTCGAGTCGTTGCCGGATTCGGATTGCTGGATGCCGATGCGATCGTAGACGTCGATGTCGGTGCCGTTCTTGGTATGCGCAGTGCCGTCACCTGCATAGTCCGCACGGACCATGTGCACGCAGGCCGCGTGATACGGCGTCAGGTCCTCGCCATGCGGACCCTTCGCCCAGGGCTTGTAGCCGAAACGCACGCACTTGCCGACCGCGCCCGATGAGCAAGTGAGCGTGATTGCGCCTTCGCGGCCGGGATGACCTTCGGGCAGTGCAACGGGAAAGCCCCAGGTCTCACCGTAGAAGTTGGGCTGGCAGGCGGGTTTCCATGTGCCTTGCGCGTCCTGCACCTGGAACTCGTGGCGCAGGATGTCGGGGTCTTTCGGGTCCGGGATGATCGAGGCCAGCTTGATCGAGGCGATCTGGCCGCCTTCGATCCCCATGTGCACCATCGCGCCCTGCATCTGCACGCCTCGGAGCACGCGGCCGTCGGCCAGCTTGAGGACGAAGGCGGTGTGCTCGGTGCTCAGGTCCGGCGCGGTGACGGTTTCGGCAGCGTTGGCGCAGGCGGCCATCAGAATCAAGGAAATGAAGGCGGGCAGAGGGCTGATCGTCATGGCGTCTGTCGAGAAATGGAGAAGGCATCGGCGGCACTTGAGGGCTTCGCCAGCGCAGCACTCGGGCCGCTGTTGCGCCCGCGCGGCAGCAGGCTCATGAACCAGCGCCGCTGGATGGCGATCATCTCGAGTACCGGATTGCCGTTGCCAAGTTGCCGATCCTCGATGCCCAGCTCCACGGCCTCGTCCGTCCAGGCATAGGTGCCGAACAGGCGATCGATCAAAGGGCAGTTCGAGAGATTGCGGTCGTGCAGGTGCTTGTTTCGGGCGTGATGGATGCGGTGGTTGATCGGCCCGGCGATCAGCCAGCGCTCGATCCACGGAAAGGGGTTGGGCACGTTTGAATGCTGCCAATACACCAGCACGGCCGTGAACTTCCACAACACGACTGCCGACAGCGGATCCAAGCCCAGCAGCAGGCCCGGCAGCGGGGCGAACACCAGGCGCACGATGACTTCCAGCGGATGCACGCGCTCGGCATTGAGCAGCGTCATCTCGCGCGGCGCATGGTGCACCGCATGCAGCGGCCACAGCCAGCGGGTGTGCAGCAGCCGGTGCG
This sequence comes from Nevskia ramosa DSM 11499, assembly GCF_000420645.1. Taxonomy (NCBI): domain Bacteria; kingdom Pseudomonadati; phylum Pseudomonadota; class Gammaproteobacteria; order Nevskiales; family Nevskiaceae; genus Nevskia; species Nevskia ramosa. Next base: position 21,510 of record NZ_ATVI01000001.1, read on the forward strand.
CGCCGTAGCCGGCCAGTGAATTGACGACGAACATCAGCGGGACAGCGATCAAGACCGGTAAATCAATCTGCGGGCGCTGCCATTGCAAGGCCTGCGTCGCCGCGTTGATCAGATGATCCATGCCGAAGCTGAAGCCGGTGACGAACAGTGAAAACACGCCGCTGTAGATGAGCGCGCCATAGAACAAGTCGGTGCCAGTGGATCTGTTGCCAGGCTTCAGCAGCCGGCCGATCGACGATTTTTCCCAGCCGACGATCACCAGGTCCGCCGTCATCACGATGGCCAGCAAGATCAATTCGCCGGTATCGACCGGTGTTCCGAACCACTGATCCATCATCAGGATTCCACCGCCAAGCGCGGCACAGAAGGCGATGGCTCGTAGGGCGGATCGGCTCAAGGCTGACATCGGATGGATTCCTTTTTCCTTCAGGCCACGCAGCCAACCCAGCCTGCGGGAAAAAATTGGCGCCGGACCGGATCGCGGTGCGGCGCCATGGGCAAGTCCGGGGCGATTACCGGGCGGCCACGCCTTCCGGCAGGGTCACCGCGACGATCGCGCCAGGCTTCAGGCCGGTGGCTTCGGTGCCGTTGAACGAGGTGCCGTTGAACGAGATGCCGTTCAGCATGAGACCGTTGAGCGCCATTCCATTGATCGAGATGCCGTTCATCGCGAGGCCGTTGAAAGTGATGCCGTTCATGGCCATGCCGTTGAGCGAGAAGCCGTTCGGCGTCAGCCCGGCGTGCGCCGGAGCGACAGCGGCGACGGAGAGGGCGAGGACGGCGGCGAGGGTCTTGAGGGTTTTCATGGTGAATCTCCGGTAGTGCGTTAGAAGGGTCTGTTTTCGGAGAGGTCCGCCCCTCCGATGAAAACCAGACTACGCACCGCCCGTCACCACTTGATCACCATCGCCGGTGACATTGTCACCGTTGTGTCACCGCCGCTCGATCCCGTCCGCACCGTGCCCCATCACGGGCTGGATCGAGTAGCGACATCCGGCGTCGTCGCGGTACGAACGACGCCGGGTCGATAGCGCTCAGACCGTTCCGTACAAGGTCACGACGCAGGCGCCGCCGATGCCGATGTTGTGCTGCAGCGCCAGCCGCGCGCCGTCGACCTGGCGCGGGCCGCAGACGCCGCGCAGCTGCTCGACCAGTTCCGTGCACTGCGCCAGCCCGGTGGCGCCCAGTGGATGGCCCTTGGCGAGCAGGCCGCCGGAAGGATTGGTCACCACCGCGCCGCCGTAGGTGTTGTCGCCGTCATTGATGAACTTCTCCGCACCACCGATCGGTGCGAAACCCAGCGCTTCATAGGTCACCAGTTCATTGGCGGTGAAGCAGTCATGCAGCTCGCAGACGTCGATGTCGGAAGGGCCGACGCCGGCCTGCGCGTAGACCTGATCGGCCGCCGCTTTCGACATGCCGAAGCCGACGGCTTCGATCATCGAGCCTGCTTCGAACGTCGACGGCCTGTCGGTGGTCATCGCCTGGCCGAAGATCGCGATGTTGGAGCGGATGCCGTGCTTCTTGGCGAACGCTTCGGAGACCAGGATCGCCGCCGCTGCGCCGCAAGTCGGCGGGCAGCACTGGGCGCGGGTCAGCACGCCGTAGATGGTCGGCGTGGCGAGGATCTGCTCGGCCGTCATCTGCTCGCGGAAGATCGCCTTGTCGTTGTGCTCGGCGTGGCGGCGCGCCTTCTCGGCGATCTTGGCGAAAGTGGCATTGGTCGCGCCGTACTTCTGCTGATATTCGAGGCCCGCGCCGCCAAACAGGTGCGGTGCCATCGGCGTGGTCGGTGCTGCCGGCTGCAGCGCGTGCGACTGCTCCATCCACTTGCCCATCGGCGGTGGCCGGTCATTGAACACGGCGGCGAGCGCGCCCGGCGCCATCTGCTCGAAGCCGACGGCGAGCACGCAGTCGGCCATGCCGCTGGCGATCGCCTGGCGTGCGAGGTACAGCGCGGTGGAGCCGGTCGAGCAGTTGTTGTTGACGTTGATCACCGGCACGCCGGTCATGCCGACCTCATAGACCACGCGCTGGCCGCAGGTGGAATCGCCGTACACATAGCCGGCGTAGACCTGCTGCACCTGCTCGTAGCCGACGCCGGCATCGGTCAGCGCCAGGCGGATCGCCCGCGGGCCCATGACGGTGTATGGCTCGGCGGCACTCGGCTTCAGGAAGGGAATCATGCCGACGCCGGCGACGATCACTTTGGCTGGGCTCATGGAATCGGGTCCTCGGGGAGTGGGGGTGTTGGTTCGGGGACGCAGAGTGTCGCCCGGCTGTCGCGCCTTGGGTCAAATCCTTGGTCGGGGGAGGGTTGGCCCCGGGATCGAGGCGGTGCCGGTCTCGCGACGGACGGAATGCACGGGCGGCAAAGCGATTTGCACGGTCCCTCAGGCGCCGGGCGCGGCGATTTGGATACTCGGCTGCACTCCCTTCCTGACCGCGAGAAACAGCGATGACGCAAACCATTGATACCGACTACCTGGTCATCGGCGCCGGCGGCATGGGGATGGCATTTGTCGACGAGATCATCACCCAGACCTCGGCAACGGTGACGATCGTCGATCGCAATCATCGTCCCGGTGGTCACTGGAACGACGCCTATCCCTTCGTGCGCCTGCATCAGACCTCCACTTGCTACGGCGTCAACTCGACGCCGCTGGGCAACGGCACCGTCGACCAGGTGGGCTGGAACAAGGGCTGCTACGAACTGGCCAGCGGCAGCGAGGTGGTCGCCTATTTCGACCAGGTGATGCGCCAGCGCTTCCTGCCGTCCGGCCGGGTCAAGTACCTGCCGATGTGCGACTACCGCGACGACGGCTCGGTGGTCTCGCGGGTCAACGGCAACAGCTATGAGATCCGCGCCAGGAAGGTCGTCGACGCGACCTACATCAACGTCACCGTGCCTTCGCAGCGTCCGCCGAAGTTCAAGGTGGAAGGCGGTGCCGTCTGCGTGCCGCCGAACAGCGTGCCGAAGCTGGCGCCGGAGTACAGCAAGTTCGCCGTCGTCGGCTCCGGCAAGACCGGCATCGATACCTGCCTGTTCCTGCTCGAAATGGGCGTGGCACCGGCGGACATCACCTGGGTGATGCCGAACGACGCCTGGCTGTTCGACCGCTTCACCGTCAACCCGGGTCGCAAGTTCACCGACATCATCACGGCGGGAAGAGTCGAAGTGCTGAAGGCCGCACTGGCCGCGGATTCGGTCGACGATTTCTTCCAGCGGGTAGTCGCCTGCGATCAACTGTTCCAGTTCGATCCCAAGGTGAAGCCGACCAACTGGCGCTGCGCGACGGTCACCAAGCTGGAACTGGAGCAGCTGCGCAGCATCCCGAACATCGTGCGCATGGGCCATGTCGATGCCGTGGCACCGGGCGAGATGCGCCTGAAGAAGGGCGTCTACAAGACCGCGCCCAAGACGCTGTACATCGACTGCGCCGCCGATGGCCTGAAGAATCGTCCGGAGAAGAAGGTGTTCGACGGCAACCGGATCACCCTGCAGACGGTGCGCATGTGCCAGCAGGTCTACAGCGCCGGCTATATCGGCAATGTCGAAGCCAACCTGACCGACGAAGCGCGCAAGAACGACCTCTGCCGCCCGGTGCCGCTGCCCCACGCCGCGAACGATTACCTGCGCTGTGCAATCCAGGACAGCGAAAACATGCTGATCTGGCTGACCGAGCCGTCGGTGGTGAAGTGGATCAACGAGTCGCGCATCGACCTGTTCAGCCCGATCTTCGATTTCGAATGCCCGATCATGGGCCCGCAGATCCAGGCGATGGGCGAACTGCTCAACCTCGCGATTCCGAAGATGCGCCAGCTGCTCGAAGACGAAAAAGTCACAGCTGCGGCCTGAGTGCGGGTTCCGACCCACGCTTTCCCGTAGACGCAAAAGCCCCCTCAGCCCTGGCTGAGGGGGCTTTTGCGTGGGCCTGCCGAATGCCGGCCAGGGTTCGTTTTGGCCATTCCCCTTGATCGCACGTCCCACACGAGCGGGTAGCTGTCAGCGCCCTCTCAAACGGTCATGATTCCGGCACCAGACGCTGGAAGAACACGCTCCGTGACCTTCCCGCGCTCGAAATCCATTACCGACCGCATGCCCCGGAAGGCTGCGACGGACCCAGTGCGATAACGGAGAGAACAGATGGCAACCGCTACCCAGAACGCGCCGGCTCAGACCGGCACCCCGCAGTACGACGCAGTAGTGATCGGCGCAGGCGTCGCCGGCCTGTACCAGACCTACCGGCTGAACGAGGCCGGCTTCACGGTGAAGGCCTTCGAGGCCGGATCGAACGTCGGCGGCACCTGGTACTGGAACCGCTACCCCGGCGCCCGCTTCGATTCCGAGGCCGAGATCTACCAGTACTGGTTCTCCAAGGACATGTACGCGCAGTGGAAGCCGACCGAGCGCTTCCCGGCGCAGCCGGAAACCGAGAAGTGGCTGAACCACGTCGCCGACCTGCACGACCTGCGCAAGCACTACACGTTCTCGACCCGCGTCACCGTCGCGCACTACGACGAAGCGAACAAGCTGTGGACGATCTCGACCGACAAGGGCGAGACCGTCACCGCACGCTTCTTCATCAGCTGCGCCGGCATGCTGTCGGCCCCGCTCGAGAACCGCTTTCCGGGCCAGGACACGTTCAAGGGCCGCATCTTCTACACGGCGCGCTGGCCGAAGGACGAGATCGACTGGACCGGCAAGACCGTCGGCGTGGTCGGCACCGGCGCCACCGGCATCCAGGTGATCCAGACGATCGCCCCGAAGGTCGGCAAGCTGAAAGCCTTCGTGCGCACGCCGCAGTACATCATCCCGATGAACAATCCGAAGTACTCGGAAGCCGACTGGAACAAGAAGGTCGAAGGCTTCGAGGATCTCAAGAAGCGCGTGCAGTCGACGTTCTCGGGCTTCGAATACGACTTCGCCAATGGCTCCTGGCATGACAAGACGCCGGCCGAGCGCCGCGCGATCTACGAGCATTACTGGAAGGATGGCTCGCTGGCGCTGTGGCTGTCGGCGTTCCCGGAAGTGTTCACCGATGAAGCGGCCAGCGCCGACATCTCCGAGTTCGTGCGCGAAAAGATGCGCGAGCGTCTGAACAACGATCCCTATCTCTGCGAAAAGCTGATTCCCAAGCCTTCCGACTACGGCTTCGGCACCCACCGCGTGCCGCTGGAAAGCAAATACCTTGAAGCCTACCTGCGGCCGAACGTGGAGATCGTCGACTGCCGTGAATCGGCCATCGAACGCGTCTTGCCGAACGGCGTGCAGATGAAGGACGGCACCGTGCACGAGGTCGACATCCTGGTGCTGGCCACCGGTTTCGACGCCGGCTCGGGCGCCCTGAGCCGCATCGACGTGCGTGGCCGTGGCGGCCGTTCGCTGAAGGAGGACTGGGGCCGTGACATCCGCACCGCGATGGGCGTGGGCGTGCACGGCTATCCGAACCTGTTCACCACCGGCGTGCCGCTGGCGCCGAGTGCCGCGCTCTGCAACATGACCACCTGCCTGCAGCAGCAGGTCGACTGGATCAGCGACTGCATGATCCGCCTGCGCGACAAGGGCGTGACCGAGATCGAAGCGACCAAGGCCTTCGAGGACGCCTGGGTGCAGCACCACGACGAAACCGCGAACGCGACCCTGATCGTCAAGACCGATAGCTGGTACATGGGCTCGAACGTCGAAGGCAAGCCGCGTCGCCTGCTGTCGTACTGCGGTGGCGTCGGCACCTATCGCGGCAAGTGCGATGAAGTGGCGGCCAAGGACTACGAAGGTTTTGCGATGAGCTGAAGTCTGCCCACGCAGGCTGGCGCCCAGGGCGCGACCGTTCGACGGTCGCGCCCTTTTTCTTGGCCGAGGCGTGGCCCGACTTGGAGCGATGCAGATGATCGGGTAGCGTTCCCACCGTCGTCACAACAACGAGGAGAGCCCGAGAAATGACGCCGCTTCACATCCATCTGGAAGCCGACGAGATCCCGAAGCACTGGTACAACGTGGTCGCCGACATGAGCAATCCGCCGGCGCCGCCACTGGGGCCGGACGGCAAGCCGGTGACACCGGAAGCGATGGGCGCGATCTTTCCGGGGCCGATCCTCGAGCAGGAAATGTCGGCGCAACGCTGGATCGAGATTCCCGAGGAAGTGCGGCAGATCTACGCGCAATGGCGGCCGTCGCCGCTGATCCGCGCGCTTCGGCTGGAACAGGCGCTGGGCACGCCGGCGAAGATTTTCTACAAGTACGAAGGCGTCTCGCCGGCCGGTTCGCACAAGCCGAATTCGGCGGTGCCGCAGGCCTACTTCAACAAGCTGGCGGGCACCAAGCGGCTGACCACCGAAACCGGTGCCGGCCAATGGGGCTCGTCGATCGCCTACGCCGGCCAGATGTTCGGGCTGCCGGTGCGCGTCTACATGGTCAAGGTCAGCTTCCAGCAGAAGCCTTTCCGCCGCTCGATGATGCAGACCTGGGGCGCGGAAGTGTTCGCCAGCCCGACCGATCGCACCCAGGCCGGCCGCAATGCACTGGCGGCCGATCCTAACTCGATGGGCTCGCTGGGCCTGGCGATTTCCGAAGCGGTGGAGGAAGCGGCGGCCAACCCTGGCGTCTGCTACACGCTGGGCTCGGTGCTGAACCACGTGGCAATGCACCAGACCGTGATCGGCCTGGAAGCGAAGAAGCAGTTCGCCAAGATCGGCCTCTATCCGGACATCATCTTCGGCCCCTGCGGCGGCGGTTCGAGTTTCGCCGGCATCGCTTTCCCGTTCCTTGCCGACAAGATGGCTGGCGAAAAGCGCGCGCAGAACCTGCGCTGTGTGGCAGTCGAGCCAAGCTCCTGCCCGACGCTGACCAAGGGCGCCTACGCCTACGATTACGGCGACGCCTCGGGCTACACCCCGATCATGAAGATGTACACGCTCGGCCATGACTTCATGCCGCCGGGCATCCACGCTGGCGGCCTCCGTTACCACGGCGATTCACCGCTGGTGTCGCAGCTGCTGTTCGAGCGGCAGATCGAAGCGATCGCCGTGCCGCAGGTCGCGACCTTTGCGGCAGGCGTCCAGTTCGCGCAGGCCGAAGGCATCATTCCGGCACCCGAGTCCTGTCACGGCATCCGTGCGGCGATCGACGAAGCGCTGCGCTGCAAGGTGACCGGCGAGCCGAAGGTGATCCTGTTCTGCCTCACCGGCCACGGCCATTTCGACATGGCGTCGTACGACCGGTATTTGTCCGGCCAGCTCGAGGATTACGACTACCCGGTTGATGCGATCAACGAATCGCTGAAGAACCTGCCGAAGGTCGGCTAGCGCGGCTGCGGTGACGGCAGGTGCCGGCGAAGAAAGCCGGAGACGCCGTCGTTGAAAGCATCATTGCGGTCGCCGGCAACCATGTGGCCGGCGGCCGCGACATCGCAGACTTCCAGCGCCGGCAGATGGATGCGGAACTCGGCGATGCTGTCCTCGCTGACGATGTCGCTTTCCATGCCGCGCACCAACAGGGTTGGCACCCGAACCCGAGCCGCGGCTTCGTACAGCCGTTCGGTGAAGCGCGGTGGCTCGGAAACCACCTGGGCATTGGCCACGAAAGCAGGATCCCAGTGCCAATGCAGGCGACCGTCGGCACGCTTGCGCAGGTTCTTCATCAAGCCTGAGGGATCGCGTGGCCGGCGGCGCTGCGGGTAATACGCGGCGACCGCATCCGCCACTTCCTCAAGCGTCGCGAAGCCATCCGGCCGCGCGCGCATGAAGGCGATGATCCGTTCCGCGCCTTCGGGATTCAGCCGCGGCACGACATCGACCAGCACCAGCGCGCTCGCGGCACCCAGTTCGGCCGCGGCGATCAGCGACGCCGCGCCGCCCATCGAAGCGCCGACCAGCGCCGGGGGTGACGGCAAGGTCCGGACAATCGTCTGCAGGTCGGCGGCGAGTCGCTCGATGCGGTAGTCGCTGATCGGCGACCAGTCACTTTCGCCGTGACCGCGAGCATCGACATTGATCACCTGATAGCCGTCAGCCAGCAGCCGCGCCATCGCCGTGCCCCAGGAATGCCGGGTCTGGCCGCCGCCATGGCTGAGGATCACTGCCGGCGCCGCTGGATCGCCACCGACATCGGCCGTGAGCGCCACGCCGTCATCGGCGAGATAGCGGCGGACAACGGTCGTTGCGGTCACGGCTTCAACGGTCCGGCTTCGCGCCCAGCACGTCGGCCGTTGCCCGCATCACGGCGCGCGACTTGTTGACCGTCTCGTCCCATTCGGACTGCGGCATCGAATCGGCAACGACGCCGCAGCCGGCCTGCGCGTGAACCACGCCGTCCTTGATCACCGCGGTGCGGATGGCGATGGCCATGGACCCCATAATGTTCTCGCCGTCCCAGCCGAGCATGCTGCGAAAGGAGACGGTCACGGCTTCGCGCCCAGCACGTCGGCCGTCGCCCGCATCACGGCGCGCGACTTGTTCACCGTTTCGTCCCACTCGGACTGCGGCACCGAATCGGCGACGACGCCGCAACCAGCCTGCGCGTGAACCACGCCGTCCTTGATCACCGCGGTGCGGATGGCGATGGCCATGTCCATGTTTCCATCCCAGCCGAGATAGCCAACCGCGCCGCCGTAGATGCCGCGGGCGACCGGTTCGAGTTCATCGATGATCTCCATCGCGCGGACTTTCGGCGCGCCGCTCAAGGTGCCGGCCGGGAAGGTCGCGGCCAGTGCGTCGAGCGCATCGAGGCCTGGCTTCAGCTGGCCGGTGACATTGCTGACAATGTGCATCACGTGGCTGTAGCGCTCGACGATCATCTTCTCGGTGAGCTTCACCGAGCCGGTCTGGGCAACCCGGCCGACATCATTGCGGCCGAGGTCGATCAGCATCAGGTGCTCGGCGATTTCCTTCGGATCGGCCAGCAGATCGGCTTCCAGCGCGCGATCTTCCTCGACCGATTTGCCGCGCACGCGGGTGCCGGCAATCGGCCGCACGGTGACTTCGCCCCCTTCGGCGCGCACCAGGATTTCCGGGCTCGAGCCGACGACGTGGTGATCGTCGAGGTTCAGGCAGTACAGGTAAGGCGATGGATTCAGACGGCGCAGCGCGCGGTACAAGGTCACCGGCGGCGCAGTGAACGGCGCGCTCATCCGCTGCGATGGCACCACCTGCATGACGTCGCCGGCGGCGATGTAGTCCTTGACCTTCAGCACAGCCTGTTTGAATGCGTCTTCGCCGAAGCCGGAAACGAATTCCGGCATCGGACCCGTCGCGGCCGGCAGCGCCGGCGTCGGTTCGGCGAGCATGGCTTCGATCGCATCGAGCCGCGCTTCGCCACGCTTCATGTCCGCAGGCGATGACGGATCGGCGTGAACGATGAGGGTCAGGGTCGCGCGCAGCGCATCGAACACCACCAGCTCGTCCGAGCGCATCAGCAGTACGTCGGGCGTGCCGAGCGGATCGGGCTTGGCGGCCTTCAGGCGCGGCTCGAACAAGCGCACGCATTCGTAGCCGAAGTAGCCAACAAAGCCGCCGGAGAAACGCGGCAGCTTGTCGTTCGGGGCGACGCGGATGGTCGCCGCGTGCTCGCGCAGCCAGACGATCGGATCGGCCGCTTCGACCGTCCGGGTGACAACGCCGTCGACCGTCACGGTGACCGTGTGGCCCTTGATGCGAACGATCTCGCGCGCACTCAGGCCGATGAACGAGTAGCGGCCCCAGCGCTCGCCGCCGTGCATCGATTCCAGCAGATAGGTGTACGGGCGATTGCCCAGCTTCAGATAGGTGCCAACCGGCGTATCAAGGTCGCCGGGCAGCTCGCGCGTCAGCGCGACATGGGTGTATTCGGACATGGCAAACGGGTATTCGGTGGAAGGGAGCGTTCAGCCCCGGGCGCAGCGGGTTCGGCGACGACGGATCACCATCGCCAACCGGCTGTGCCTGCTAGGTCCACCCAGCGTGTCATGTCCCGTTCCAGCTCCTGTCAACCTCAGGCTTTGGCAATCTCGGCCCGCATGGCGGCAATGGTAGCCGCGTAGTCACTGGTATTGAAAATCGCCGAGCCGGCGACGAAGGCATCGGCGCCGGCGGCGGCGATCGAACGGATGTTGTCGACCTTCACGCCGCCATCGATTTCCAGGCGGATTTCGTGGCCGGTTTCGGCGTGATGGGCGTCGATCAGGCGGCGCGCTTCGCGGAGCTTGTCGAGCGCGCTGGGCAGGAAGCTCTGGCCGCCGAAACCCGGGTTGACCGACATCAGCAGCACGATGTCGACCTTGTCCATGACGTAGCGCAGGTGATCGAGCGGCGTCGCCGGGTTGAACACCAGGCCGGCCTTGCAGCCGGCATCGCGGATCGCCTGCAGGCTGCGGTCGATGTGCTTGGTCGCTTCCGGATGGAAAGTCACCGAGCTGGCGCCTACCTTGGCAAACAAGGCGGCCAGTGCGTCCACCGGCTCGACCATCAGGTGCACATCAATCGGCGCCTTCACCCCATATTTGCGCAGCGCTTCGCAGACCATCGGCCCGATGGTGAGGTTGGGAACGTAATGGTTGTCCATGACATCGAAATGGACCCAGTCGGCCCCGGCAGCGAGAACTTTCGCCGTATCGTCACCAAGACGTGCGAAATCAGCCGACAGAATGCTCGGGGCGATGACGGCGGGCAGCGGTGACAGGCTCATGGGGATTCCGCTTGGATAGAGGTGGAAGTGCGCGGAATCTAACAGATTTGCTCGGATTTGCCTGTTCCTGATTATGCTGTCGAAAACCGATTCAAATGGGCTTACAGGTGGACAGATACATAGATTTATAGAATCAATAAAATAAAAACGATTGTCTTTACCAATTTATCGGCAGTCTTCAGACTGCGGAGCATGCTCGATGCGGTGGTCGATGCAGAAGCGGATGCCGATCTTTGTTCTTTGCGGCCGGCCTAATTCGCAAACCAGCAAAAAATTGCGAATCCGTGAAGTCAACCATCGAATTCATCGGTCGCAATACCTAGATCTGGGATGAGCTCTGAGCGGTGCAAGTCGTGGGCTTGCCCGGGCAAAATCAAGATTCCGAAATTCGATCAAGTCATCCATCGCAAGCGGCAATAACTAAAGATCAGCAACAGGAGAGAACCATGTCAACCGAACCGAAATGCCCGATGTCGGGCGGCGCTCTGAAGCCACCTTTAGCGGGAGCCCGAACCAATGCGGACTGGTGGCCGAATCAGCTCAACCTGAAGGTCCTCAGTCAGCACTCCTCGAAGTCCAACCCGATGGACGAGTCGTTCAACTACGCCGAGGCGTTCAAGCGCCTCGACCTCGATGCCGTGGTCAAGGATCTGCATGCCCTGATGACCGATTCGCAGGACTGGTGGCCGGCGGACTACGGCCACTACGGCCCGTTCTTCATTCGCATGGCCTGGCACAGCGCCGGCACCTACCGCATCGCCGACGGCCGCGGCGGCGCCGGCTTCGGCACCCAGCGTTTCGCGCCACTGAACAGCTGGCCGGACAACGGCAACCTCGACAAGGCGCGCCGTCTGCTCTGGCCGATCAAGCAGAAGTACGGCCGAGCGATCTCCTGGGCCGATCTGATCGTGCTCACCGGCAACGTCGCCCTCGATTCGATGGGTTTCAAGACCTTCGGCTTTGCCGGCGGCCGTGAAGACGTCTGGGAGCCGGGCGAAGACATCTACTGGGGTCCTGAAAAGGAATGGCTCGCGAACAGCGACAAGCCGGACAGCCGCTACTCCGGTGACCGCGATCTGGCAGAACCGCTGGGCGCGGTGCAGATGGGCCTGATCTACGTCAACCCGGAAGGCCCGGACGGCAAGCCGGACCCGCTGGGCTCGGCTCGCGATATTCGCGAAACCTTCGCCCGCATGGCGATGAACGACGAAGAGACCGTGGCGCTGACCGCCGGCGGCCACACCTTCGGCAAGTCGCACGGCGCCGTCGACGCCGCCAACATCGGCCCGGAGCCGGAAGGCGCAGCCATCGAGGAACAGGGCCTGGGCTGGATCAACCGCCACGGCTCCGGCCACGGCGTGCATGCGTTTACCAGCGGCATCGAAGGTGCCTGGACGCCCACGCCGATCACCTGGGACAACAGCTACTTCGAAACCCTGTTCGGCTATGAGTGGGAATTGACCAAGAGCCCGGCTGGTGCCCACCAATGGAAGCCCGCGGGCGGCGCCGGCAGCAGCACCGTGCCGGATGCCCATGACCCGAGCAAACGCCACGCGCCGACGATGACCACGGCGGACATGGCGATGCGCATGGATCCGGCCTACGAGAAAATCTCGCGGCGCTACATGGCGAACCCGCAGGAACTCGCCGATGCCTTCGCCCGTGCCTGGTACAAGCTGACGCATCGCGACATGGGCCCGCTGTCGCGCTATCTCGGCCCGCTGGTGCCGAAGGAAGAACTGCTCTGGCAGGACCCGGTTCCGGCCGTCGATCACAAGCTGGTCGACGAGCAGGATGTTGCCGCGCTGAAGGGCAAGATTCTCGCCTCAGGCCTGTCAATCTCCGAGCTGGTGACCACGGCCTGGGCGTCGGCAGCGACGTTCCGCGGCAGCGACAAGCGTGGCGGCGCCAATGGCGCGCGCATTCGTCTGGCGCCGCAGAAGGACTGGGAGGTCAACCAGCCGGCTGAACTGGCCAAGGTGCTGCAGAAACTGGAAGTGATCCAGAAGGACTTCAATGCTGCGCAGTCCAGCGGCAAGAAAGTCTCGCTGGCGGATCTGATCGTGCTCGGCGGCTCTGCTGCCGTCGAAGCTGCGGCGAAGAAGGCCGGGCACGACATCAAGGTGCCGTTCTCGCCGGGCCGCACCGATGCCTCGCAGGAGCAGACCGACGTCGACACCTTCGTGGTGCTGGAGCCGACTGCAGATGGCTTCCGCAACTACATCCGCAAGGGACAGTCGGGATCGGCCGCCGAGCAGCTGATCGACAAGGCGCAGCTGATGACCTTGACCGGCCCGGAGCTGACCGTGCTGGTCGGCGGCTTGCGCGCACTGAACGCCAATGTCGGCAAGTCCGCGCACGGCGTCTTCACCAAACGGCCGGAAACCCTGAGCAATGACTTCTTCGTCAATCTGCTCGACATGAGAACCAAGTGGCAGAAGTCCGCGAGCGCCGAAGGTGTGCTGGAAGGGCGTGATCGGACCAGTGGCGAACTGAAGTGGACGGCCACCGTCGTCGACCTCGTGTTCGGTTCCAACTCGCAGCTCCGGGCGCTCGCCGAGGTCTACGCCTGCAGTGACGCGCAACAGGTTTTCGTGCGTGACTTCGTGGCGGCCTGGACCAAGGTGATGAACCTGGATCGCTACGACCTCGTCTGATCGGCCAGAAGAGCTGGACGCAGCGAAACGCTTGAACTGCTGAGCAACATCAGGCCGCCGGGGCGATCCGGCGGCCTTTTTCGTGGCGCCGCGGCAGGCACTTCAATACAGTGACGACCTGTTCGTTCCTGCCATCGACTCGCCCATGGGTATCGCTCTCTCTGTCCACACCTTGTTCGCCGCCATCTGGGTCGGCGGCATGTTCTTCGCCTACGTCTGCCTGCGCCCGACCCTGGCCGGCATCGACGCGAAAACCCGCACCACGCTCTGGGCCCAGGTGCTGCATCGTTTCTTCGGCTACGTGTTCCTGTCGGCCGCGCTGCTGCTCGGCACCGGCCTGCACATGATCCGCGGTCTCGGCGGCATGGCTGTGGTCGGCAAGCATGTCCACATCATGCTGGGGCTCGGCGTCGTGATGATGCTGCTCGCGCTGCACGTCTACTTCGCGCCGCTGAAGCGCCTGAAGCGTGCGGTGATCGCCGGTGATGTTGCCGAAGCCGGCCGCCGAATCGGGCAGATCCGCATCTTCGTCGGTATCAATCTGCTGCTGGGCCTGATCGTCATCGTCGTCGCCAGCGGCGGCCGCTACTTTTTCGCCGGGGTCTGACGATGACGGCTCCGCTGCATGAAGCGACGATCAACAGCCTGCCGAAGCTGCACAGCGGCAAGGTCCGCGATCTTTACGCGCTCGGCGATCACCATCTGCTGATCGTCACCAGCGATCGCCTGTCGGCATTCGACGTGATCCTGCCCGATCCGATTCCGGGCAAGGGCGCGGTGCTGAATGCGCTGACCGCGTTCTGGATGGCGCGCTTCGAAGCGCTGATCCCGAATCACTTCGATACCTCCGTCGATCTCGGCCAATGGCTGAACCCGGCCGAACAGGAGCAGTGCGAAGGCCGCGCCGTGGTCGCCAAGAAGCTGGTCGCACTGCCGGTGGAAGCGGTGGCGCGCGGCTATCTGATCGGTTCCGGCTGGAAGGACTATCAGGACAGCGGCGCGGTCTGCGGCATTCCGCTGCCGGGCGGATTGATGCTGGCCGACAAGCTGCCGCAGCCAATCTTCACGCCAGCCTTCAAGGCGCCGAAGGGCGAGCACGACGCCAACATCTCGTTCGACGACACGGTGAAGCTGGTCGGCGAAAAATTAGCCGCGCAGGTCCGTGACATCACCTTGCGGCTGTATCAGGAAGCCTCCGAATTCGCAGCGACGCGGGGCATCATCATCGCCGACACCAAGTTCGAGTTCGGCGTCGATGAGCACGGCACGCTACATCTGATCGACGAAGTGCTGACGCCGGATTCCTCGCGCTTCTGGCCGGCAGCCGCGTATCGCCCCGGCATCAGTCCGCCGAGCTTCGACAAGCAGTACGTTCGTGACTATCTGGAAACCCTCGACTGGAACAAGACCGCTCCTGGCCCGAAGCTTCCCGATGAAGTGATTGCCCGCACCGCGAGCACTTACCGCGAAGCCCAACGCCTCCTCACCGGAAACTGAAACGACTCATGACGACCGCTTACTGGTGTGTGCTGATCGCCGCCTATCTGCCGATTGCCTGGACCGGCATGGCCAAGTTCGGCGCCGGCGGCAAGGATTTCGACAACGCCGCGCCGCGCGCGATGCTGGCCAAGCTCGACGGCTGGCGGCAGCGCGCGAACTGGGCGCAGCTGAACGGCTTCGAAGCGTTTCCGCCATTCGCCGCCGCGGTGATCATTGCCCATCTGCTTGCCGTGCCGCAGGCGCGGATCGATCTGCTGGCCATGGCCTTCATCGCCGCCCGCGTCGTCTACGGCATCCTGTATCTCGCGAACCTGCCGTCGTTGCGCTCGCTGGCCTGGATGATCGCCACCGGCTGTGTCGTTGCGCTGTTCGTGTCCGCTGCCTGATCAGTCTTTCCGCTCGAGGAACCCGCCATGCAGATTCGCATCGAGATCGACGTCAAGCCTGAAGAACTGCGCCGCTTTCTGGGTCTGCCGGACGTCGCCGGCCTGCAGGAAGATCTGATCAGTTTCCTGCGCGACAAGCTCGGCGCAGCGGCGGAGACCTTCGATCCCTCGAGCTTCGTCAAGGACAACCTGCAGACGCTGCGGCAGAGCGCGCCTTGGCAACTGCTGGTGTCGTCGGCGAAGGCCAGGTCGTCAGCGAGCGCAGCAGCGCCAGCGGAAAAAACGGCCGCCAAGCGGACGCGCAAGCGTTCGGCGAAAGCGGATGGGACGACGGAAGCGAAGCCCGCTCGCCGACGCAAGACTGCCAGGCGGAAAGTGGCGAAGCCACCTTCGAGCAGCGAGAGCTAGGGTCTGTTGGCGTCGGTATGGGTCGAGCGCAGCAAGGCTCTGACCAGTGCAAGACGGCGGCGATGATCGCCGATCACGCGCTTCGCGGTTCGCGGCAGCAGGTCGATCTGATAACGCAGGGTTTCACCCGGTCGGCGGCTGCGGCGAATGATCTGCCAGCGTTCCTGCAAGCCTTGGCGGTGACCGTCGATGGCCCGCGCCTCGTTGCGTGCGAAGCGCCGCAACAAGTCCTGCAATCTGCTCTGACGGCTGTCGGCGATGACGCCTGGCAACCGCTCTGAATGTTTTGAAGTCATGGTGTTGGGGCAGCCCCCAGAACGAATGAACCGCGTGGTCTTGCGACCACGCGGTTCAGGATCATCGCGACTGCGGTGATCGGCCGAGGTCGATTACTTGTCGAGCTTGGCGGCGGCCTTCTTGACCGTCGAAACGGCTTTCTTGGTCGTGCTCTTGACTGCCTTCTCAGCCTTCTTCGCCAGCACCGGCTTGCCGGTCAGCTGCGCCTGGATCGTTTCGACGCCGGTCTTGACGACCTTGTACAGCTCTTCGCCGGTGCGCGAGACGACGGTGACCGTCTGGCTGAACGGGGCGGTCAGCGTGCCGGTGGTCGGCAGGTAGCTGATCGGGTCGGCGGCGACAGCCTTCAGGCCGTCCGTCTTCGCCTTCTCGAAGCTGGACACGGCAGCCGAGTAGATTTCCTTGGCGGCAGTGGTGTTCTCGCTGACCAGCGACTTGTAGCCGCCGACGACCACATCGCCAGCCTGCTTCAGGCTGTCGATGGAAATCTCGGCAACCTTCTGGCCCTGACCAGAAATGGATTCAACGCGGCCTTTGACATCTTCAACAACGCTCTGCAGGTTCATCTTTGTACTCCTCATGCTTGGGACGGGTGCTCAGATGTTGCGACGCAACAATTGATGCACCGCATCATAACAGCGCGTTTTTGACTGTCAACCACGAATTCGTCCGGCAGACAAGCGGTCAGCGAAGAATTTTCTGCGGCCCGCGTTTCGGCTGATTCAACCCGCGCGTTTCTGGCCATGCCGCCAGGCTCGGACCAGACGCAATTCTTCGTAGCTGTAGGCGCCACTGCCGAGCGCTTCCCAGGCCGGACGCAACCGCGCCTCGCCGTGCGCCTGCAGTGCACTGGCGATCGTCTGCACACGATCGGCCGGCACTAGACGCGACAACTCCAGCGCCACGCCGTGAGCGAACAGCGCTTCGAGATGGCCAGCAATCGTCGCGGCATCCAAGCCGCGCTTCGCAGCAATCTCGTCGAGTTCCAATCCCTGCTCGAACAGCCGCTGGCTGGCGGCGACGGTGTCCGGCAGGTCTTCATCGACGATCTGTTTCTCGTCGACGACGAACGCCGCCGCATCTTCGGCTGGCGCTTCCGGCACCGACAAACCTTTGTCGACCAGAAACGCACGAATCGCCGCGGTGAACGCTGCCCCGTACTGCGCGAGCTTGCGGCTGCCGACGCCGGAGATGTCGAGAAACGTGGCGCTGGTCAGCGGCTGGCGCTCGGCCATCTGCTTCAAGCTGGCATCGCTGAACACCACGTAGGGCGGCACACCCTGCTGATCGGCCAAGGTCTTGCGCAGGCCGCGCAGCGCTTCGAACAGAGCCTCCGCTTCCGGCATCGCCGAAGTGTCGAGTTCGACGCTCGCGCCGCGCCGCTTCTTCGGCTTGGCGGTCTTCGGCGCGATCGCGACCTGCACCGGCCGCTCGCCCTTGAGCACCGCGCGGCTCGCTTCGTTCAGGCACAGCACCGGATATTCATTGCCGGTTTCGCCAAGCAGACCCTGGTGCAGCAGCGCCCGCACCAGCAGCCGCCATTCGTCCTGCGAACGCTGCTTGCCGATGCCGTAGACGCTCAAGGCCTGATGGCCGCGATCAATGAGCTTTTGGGTTTCCGAACCACGCAGGATGTCGATCAGATAGGCCGCGCCGTAGCGCTCGTTGCGCTGCGCCAGCCGCGCGATCGCCGACAGGAACTGCCTTGCTTCGAGTGTCCAATCCTCGACCGGCTTTGGATCGTTGCAGTTGTCGCAGGCGCCGCAGGGTGCTTCGAAGTTCTCGCCGAAGTAGCGCAGCTGGATCGCGCGGCGGCATTCGGTGGATTCGGCGTAATCCAGCACCTTGCGCAGCTGCTGCTTGGCCACGCGCTGCTCGGCTTCCAGCGGCGCGCCAGTCTGCGGGTCGACCTTCTGGGCGATCAGGAACTCGGCGGTCTTCAGGTCGCCGATGCCGAAGTACAGCAGGCAGTCGGCCTTCAGGCCATCGCGGCCGGCGCGGCCGGCTTCCTGGTAATAGCCTTCCATGGTTTTCGGCAGGTCGTAATGCACGACCCAGCGCACGTCCGGCTTGTTGATGCCCATGCCGAACGCGATCGTCGCGACGATCACCTGAGCATCGTCGCGGATGAACGCATCCTGGTTCGAGCGCCGCGTGTCGGCGTTCAGGCCGGCGTGATACGGCAACGCGCGGATGCCGTCCTCGGCGAGCCCGGACGCCAGTTCGTCGACCCGCTTGCGCGACAGGCAGTAGACGATGCCGGAATCATTCGGCCGCTTGCGCGCACGATCGAGCAATTCGTTGTAACTGCGGCCGTCCTTGGCACTGACCGCGTAATGCAGGTTCGGCCGGTTGAAGCTGGAGACGTGAATCGTCGGCTCGACCAGCCCCAGCTGATGGACGATGTCCTGCCGCACGCGGCCAGTAGCCGTCGCGGTGAACGCGAACACCGGCACGTCCGGAAAGTGATCGCGCAGGCAGTGCATCTGCCGGTAGTCCGGGCGGAAGTCGTGTCCCCATTCGGAGACGCAGTGCGCCTCGTCGATGGTGAAGCCGGACAAACCTTGCACGTCCTTGAGCCGCGGCAGGAAGCCGCTCAGGAAGTCCGGCGTCAGCAGCCGTTCGGGCGCCAGATAGAGCAGCTTGTAATCGCCGCGCAGCAGGCCGGCGGTGGTGTCGCTGGCTTCGCGTGCGGTCAGCGATGAATTCAGAAACGCGGCATCGATGCCGTTGTCGCGCAGCAGTCGCACCTGGTCTTGCATCAGCGCGATCAGTGGCGAGACCACCACCATCACACCCGGCCTGAGCAGCGCCGGCAACTGGAAGCACAGGGATTTGCCGCCGCCGGTCGGCATGATCGCCAGCAGGTCGCGGCCGGCCATCGCATCACCGACCACGGCCTGCTGGCCGGGGCGAAAACTGTCGAAGCCGAACCAGCGCTTCAGCGCGGCTTCCAGCGATCCGTCGATCAGATTTGCGGTTTCGGCGACAGGCAACATTGCAGGCGGTGGCATCCAGGCGTGCGGGAGACGGTCTGCATTGTCGCCGGTCGCGGCGGCAGCGACACATGGACAGCATCGGATGAGGCCGCGACAATCGGCCGATCATGCTTCCCGATCCCTACCATCGCGTACACCGGCTGCTGTGGCTGAGCGAGCCCCGCTCGATCTGGGGCCGCCGTCTGCTGAAGCCTGGCCGTTATGCGCTGGCGCTGCTGCGCGATCTGCTCGAAGGCGAAATTGCCCTGCGGGCGATGAGCCTGGTCTACACCACCCTGCTGTCGCTGGTGCCGCTGCTGGCGCTGGCGTTCTCGGTGCTGAAGGCTTTCGGCGTGCACAACTCGCTGGAACCGATCCTGGCCCAGGCGCTGGAGCCGCTCGGCGATCAGGCCAAGGTGATCAGCGACAACGTCATCGCCTTCGTCGACAACATCAAGGTCGGCGTGCTCGGCTCGATCGGCATCGCGCTGCTGCTGTACACCTCGGTGTCGATGATTTCGAAGATCGAAGCCAGCTTCAATTTCATCTGGAAGATCAAGCAGGAGCGTGGCGTTACCCAGCGCTTCGGCGAGTATCTGTCGGTGCTGCTGATCGGCCCGGTGCTGGTGTTCTCCGCGCTCGGCCTGACCGCGACCCTGCGCTCGAGCACCATCGTCATGACCCTGGCGATGTACGAGCCGTTCGGCACCACCTTGCTGCTGATCACCAAGCTGGCGCCGTATGTGCTGATCGTAGGTGCGCTGACCTTCATCTACAGCTTCATTCCGAATACCCGGGTGAAGTTCCGCGCCGCAGCAGCCGGTGGCCTGTTCGCCGGCATCGCCTGGGAGAGCGCCAGCATCGGTTTTGCCCGCTTCGTCAGCGGCGCCAGCAGTTACAGCGCGATCTACTCCGGCTTTGCGATCATCATCATCCTGCTGATCTGGCTGTATGTGAGCTGGCTGATCGTGCTGTACGGCTGCCGACTGGCGTTCTACATCCAGAATCCGCGTCATCTGGTCGGCAACCTGGTCAGTGCACCGCCGGCGAGCCGGGAGTCCGAATATCTGCCGATGCGCGTGATGATGCTGGCGGCGCGGCGCTTTCAGTCCGGCGAGCCGGCGCTGCCGTTCATCGAGGTCGAGCGCTTGCTCGCGGCCAATGCCGATCGCCTCGAACATGCGGTGAGCCTGCTCACCAGTTGCGGCGCGCTGATCGAAACCGAGCCCGATCGTCGCCTGCTGCCAGCGCGCGATCCTTCCAGCTATACGCTGGCCGAACTGTGGCTCTGGTGTCGCGGCGGCTTGCCAGAGTCTGTTGCTGGCGGCGCCAGCGATGCCGACGATCGCCTGCTGCTGCGCTTCATTGCTCAGACCGAAGCCGACGCGGCTGCCAGCGGCACGCCGTCCTTTGCGGACTGGCTGCGCAGCAGAGACGTTTCCCTATAATCAAAGCGCGCTGAACAAGACCGCGGGCGACGCGGCCAGATAGCAGTAAACCAAGGAAAACGACCATGGCGAAGCGGGGAGAACCGGGCGATCCAGCAATCGCCGGGGCAACCGAGGCAGCGGCTCCGCGGGTCTGGCTCAAGGCCTATGCGAGCGGCGTGCCTGCCGACATCGAACCCTCTGGCCATGCCTCGCTGGCCGCGATCATCGACAGCGCCTGCGAGCGCTACCGCGATCTGCCGGCCTTCGAGAACATGGGCACGGTGCTGTCCTACGACGATGTCGACCGGCTGTCGCAGGACTTCGCGTCCTGGCTGCAGAACGTCGCCGGCCTGCTGCCGGGTGATCGCGTCGCGGTGATGATGCCGAACCTGCTTCAGTACCCGATCGCGGTGTTCGGCATCCTTCGCGCCGGCTTGGTGGCGGTCAACGTCAACCCGCAGTACACGCCGCGCGAACTGGAACACCAGCTCAAGGATTCCGGGGCAAAGGCGATCGTGATCGTCGAGAACTGTGCGGCGACCCTGGCTCAGGTGATCGCGGCGACTTCGCTTTCGATCGTCATCACCACGCAGATCGGCGATCTACTGCCGTTCCCGAAAAGCCTGCTGACCAACTTCGTGGTCAAACGGATGAAGCGGATGGTGCCGGCCTGGTCATTGCCGGGCAGCGTGCCGTTCCGCACGACCTTGGCCCGCGGCCGCGCCCAGCCCTATCACCGCGTGCAGCTCGCGCCTGCCGATATCGCCTTCCTGCAGTACACCGGCGGCACCACCGGGCTTTCCAAGGGCGCGACGCTGAGCCACGGCAATCTGGTGGCGAACCTGCTGCAGATGCAGGCCTGGATCGGGCCGAAGCTGAGCGACGGCGGCGACATCGTGGTCACCGCACTGCCGCTGTATCACATCTTCGCGCTGACGGTGAATTGCATGCTGTTCCTGCACGTTGGCGGCAAGAACCTGCTGATTACCGATCCGCGCAACCTCGATGCCTTCGTCGCCGAGTTGGGCAGACAGCGCTTCACCGCGTTCACTGGCGTCAACACGCTGTTCAACGGCCTGGTCAATCACCCGGATTTCGCCGATCTCGATTTCTCGGCGCTGAAGTTCACCGTCGGCGGTGGCGCAGCCGTGCAGCAGGTGGTCGCCGAAAAATGGAAGGCGCTGACCGGCGTGGCGCTGACCGAAGGCTACGGCTTGTCCGAAACCTCGCCCGGTGTCTGCTTTTCGCCGATCGACCGGCCGGACTGGAACGGCACCATCGGCCTGCCGCTGCCGTCGACCTGGGTGTCCCTGCGCGATGACGACGAGCGCGAGGTGGCGGTCGGCAAGCCCGGCGAACTCTGCGTCAAAGGCCCGCAGGTGATGCGCGGCTACTGGAACCGGCCGACCGAAAACGCCGCCGCGTTCACGGCCGACGGTTATCTGAAGACGGGAGACATCGCCACCGTCGATGCCGAGGGCTGGTTCCGGATCGTCGATCGCAAGAAGGACATGATCTTGGTCTCAGGCTTCAACGTGTATCCGAACGAAATTGAGAACATCGTCACACTTCATTCCGGCGTGCTCGAATGCGCCTGCATCGGCATACCGGACCCGAAAACCGGCGAAGCGGTCAAGATCTTCGTGGTCCGCAAAGACCCGACTCTGACCGCCGAAACCCTGCGCGAGCATTGCCGCGTCCACCTGACCGGGTACAAATTACCGAAAGCAATCGAGTTCCGGGACGCCTTGCCGAAATCGAATGTCGGCAAGATTCTGCGCAAGGAATTACGTGCGCATTAAGCTGTCTTTCGGCTAGCCGCCCCTTTTTTTTGATGCACTGCGTTTGCGTGTGTGTGCCTTGGCCTTTTATGCTCCCGGCACAAATGTTGAAGACCGGCCGGGCAACGCCTGTTGTCCCGCTCGGGTTGTCCCCCCGTAAATAGAACAAAAGGAGCAACTGGCCATGAGAAACACTGCATTGGCGCTGGCACTACTCGCATGTACTGGAGTTGCCACCGCCGCCGACTATTCGAAGACGACGTATGGCGCTGTGATGGGTAGCTACACGGCGCCAGCCAGCGAGCGTGATGCCAACTACGGCATTGGTGGCCAAGTGGTTTTCCTCGGCCTGCCGCTGAGCGATCACCTGAATCTCGAATTTTCGGGCTTCGGTACCAGCCTGGACCGCGACTCCGACGGCAAGCAGGACGCCCAGCTCGGCGTCGGCATCGATCTGCTCGTGCCGCTGGTCAAGGGTCCGTTCCGTCCGTTCGTGCTCGCCGGTGTTGGTGGCATGTACGAGGAACTGGGCACCTCGCTCGATACCAAGACGGTGTCGCCGTACATAAACTTTGGTG
The DNA here is from genome assembly GCF_000420645.1 of Nevskia ramosa DSM 11499. NCBI lineage: Bacteria > Pseudomonadati > Pseudomonadota > Gammaproteobacteria > Nevskiales > Nevskiaceae > Nevskia > Nevskia ramosa. The sequence continues at coordinate 44,185 of NZ_ATVI01000001.1, forward strand.
CCGGCGCGCTGTTTGCGCTGACCGATCGTCTTTCGGCACGTGCCGAAGCTCGTTACGTCCTTGATTACAACGATGAATCGGTCGCGGGATCGGACACTTTCGGTGACTGGCGCTTCAACGTAGGCCTGCAGTACGCCTTCGGCGCCCCGGTTGCACCGCCGCCGCCGCCAGTCGTTGCCAAGGCTCCGCCACCGCCGCCACCGCCGCCGCCGCCGGATAGCGACAAGGACGGCGTCATCGACAGCCTCGACAAGTGCCCAGGCACCCCGGCTGGCGTGAAGGTCGATGCCAGCGGTTGCCCGCTCGACACCGACGGTGACGGCGTTGCCGATTACCTTGACAAGTGCCCGGGTACTCCGAAGGGCTTCAAGGTTGATGCCGAGGGTTGCATCATCGAGCAGACGGTTGTGCTGCGCGGTGTCAACTTCGAGTACAACAAGGATCAGCTGACCTTGAACGCGCAGGGCATCCTCGATGCGATCCTGCCGGGCCTCGAGTCGCAGCCGAAGCTGACGCTTGAAATCGGTGGTCATACCGATTCCAAGGGTGCTGACGGTTACAACCTGTCGCTCTCCAAGCGTCGCGCTGAATCCGTCCGCAAGTACCTGATCAGCAAGGGCATTTCGGCTGATCGCATGGCCGCTGTCGGATACGGCGAGAAGAAGCCGATCGCCGACAACGCCACTGAAGCCGGCCGCGCCGAGAACCGCCGCGTCGAGTTCCAGGTGCTGACCAAGCCGCTGGCGGTCAAGGTCATCAAGAAGTAAGACCTAGCCTCAGGCAGCAAGCTGAATCAGCGGCGCCGGACGAAAGTCCGGCGCCGTTTTTCTTTGGCCGCTGCAAACCCCGCAACGAAGTTGAGGGATCTCCCGCGCGGCTTCAGTCGCCGTTGTTGGCGAGGAAGGCTTCCAGCGATTTCACGGCCTGACGGTAGCCCCGATCGATGATCTCGTCGAGCCGCTTCCAGTCGAACAGGCCGATGCCCGACACCGGCATGCGCAGATAGAGATCGGCCTGCGCCGCGCGCGCCTTGATGCCGCTTTCGCTGGCCAGGGTGGCACTGCGGAACAGGATGTCGGCCAGGGTCAGCGGCGGGCCGATGCGGTTGCGGCGCAACAGGGCTTCCGGATCAGGCCCTTCGATGCCCGGTGCGCTCAAGCCACCTTCGGTCGACACGTCGGAAGCGATGATCGGCCCACGACCCTCGGCGTGCATGATGTCGGTCGGCAAGCTGTTGGCGATGGCGCCGTCGACCAGCAGATCGCCGTTCCAGACCACCGGCGGGGCGACCCCGGGCACCGCCATGCTGGTGCCGATCCACAGGGACAGCGGCCCCTGGCGATGCACCACGGCCGTGCCTCGTGTCAGATTGGTGCTCACGCAAAAATAAGGGAGCGGCAGATCTTCGATCATCTGCTCGCCGAAGATCGTGCGCAGCCGCGTGCCGAAGCGTCGGCCGCGGATCAGCGACACGCGGGGAATCACGAAATCGTTCAGGAAGTTCTGCTGCACGAAGGTTTCGCTGGCGACCCGGCGCAGCTCGCGGCTATCGGCACCGCAGGCCAGCAGCCCGCCGAAGAAGGCACCCATGCTGGTACCACCCACGAGATCGATCGGACGCCCGAGTTCTTCCAGCGCCCGGATCAACCCGATGTGCGCGAAACCACGTGCGCCGCCGCCGCCCAGCACCAGGCCCAGCGCACGGCCGCTCAGCAGGCGCGCCAGGCGATCGTGATCGGCATCGACGGTGGGATGCACGTGGTGGTGGCTGTCGAGCGCGCAATTCGACGTCCAGTCGCGCAAGTTGGCCGCGGGTGCGTAGCCCTCGCGCAACATCACCAGTTCGATCGGCGTGCGCAGATGCAGACGCCTGAGCATCGCCGGTACGCGGCTGTCGATCGGCCTTGCATGTTCATCGGCAACGATCAGCACCCGATCGGCCTGGCGCAGACAGCGCTCGCTCCAGGCCCGGCGCGCCGGATCGGCGCAATACAGCAGGCGCCGGCCGCTGGCTTCATGCTGCGCCAGCCAGTCGATCAGCCGCGAATTGCCGAGGCTGTCGGTCACCGGCAGTTCGGAGGCGCCGGCACCCAGTTCGCCGTCGATGCGTACCGCATCGAGCCGTTCGGGGATTTCGCCCTGACGGCGAAAGGCTCGCTCCAGCCGTTCGACGAAAGCGGCGATCGGCACTCCGGGCGTCGCCGGCACGATCGCCAGCGCCGGACGCGACGGCAAGCGGGCCATCGCCGCCGGCCGCAGGTTCTGGCGCATCCGGTGAATCAGTACCCGGGTGATTTCCAGCGCCGTCGCCGGATAGCGAACGATGAAATCCAGCAGCGCCTCGCGACCAATGCGCAGCAACAGGCTGTCGCGCAGCGCATAGACCTCGCCGCTTCGCGGTTCGTCGGCCATCACGCTGATCTCGCCGATCGGCTCCAGGCGCAGGATGTCGCCGGCCACAGAACCATCGGGCCGGAACGCGCGCAGGCGTCCGGTGACGACGATATACAGACAATCGGCCGGCGCGCCGGCGGCGAACAGCGAATCTCCACCGGCAACCTGGACCTCGCTGCACAGCGCGGCGAGCTCGGCGAGCCCGCGGGCATCGAGGCTGGAGAACAGGCTGCACTGGGACAGAATGGCTGCAGCGTCCATGAAACCTCGATTCGAAAGACCCATCGCAAGCCTACCGCCGCAGCCTGTAAAAAGGCGGATCGCAGCGGAGCTTTCAACTCGCTTTCCGATCGGCGCAGTGGGTCTGCCGACGGCTAAGCTTGCGCACCCACTTTGACCAATTCCCGCATGCACGATCCCGATCGCTACCGCCCGACCGAACGCTTCGGCGACCGGGTCGACGACTATCGCCGCTACCGGCCGGGCTACCCGCCGGCGCTGACCCGCTGGCTGCTCGATGAAGCCGGGCTTGCGCCTGGTGACACAGTCGCCGACATCGGTTCCGGTACCGGCCTGCTGAGCCGGGATCTGCTGGCCGCCGGCCTGCAGGTGCAAGCCGTCGAGCCGAACATGGCAATGCGCGCAGCGGCGGAAGCCGAACTGGGATCGTTCTCCGGCTTCGCCAGCGTCGCTGGCACGGCAGAAGCGACCGGGCTGGAAACTGCATCGGTGCGCCTGCTGACTGCGGCACAAGCCTTCCACTGGTTCGTGCCGCTCAAGGCCAGGGACGAGGCGCAACGGGTGCTGGCGCCGGGCGGCGCGGCAGCACTGATCTGGAACGTGCGCCGCCTCGATGGCGTGTTTGCGATCGCCTACGAGGATCTACTGATGCGTCGCTGCCCGGACTACGCCGCTGGACAGCCGCATCAGGCGTCGATCGGCGAGATCGGTGAGTTCTTTGGCGATGCGACGATTCGCGAAGCGCGCTTCGACTACGTCCAGCAGTTCGATTTCGACGGGCTCAAGGGCCGGCTGCTGTCCTCGTCGTATACGCCAAAGGCCGACGATCCGGCGCGCGAACCCTTGCTGACCGAGCTCAGAACGATCTTCGACGCTCACCAGCAGGACGGCAGCGTCGCGTTCGAATACGACTGCCGAGCCTATCTCGCGACGATGGCTTGAAGCTCGGCTCGGCGGGTCAGGCCGTTTTCTGCTTCGCGAGACGTCCGGTCGACAGCACGATGATGCTGCGGCCCTGCGACTGCACCACGCCATCTTCCTCGAGCTTCTTCAGCACGCGGCCAGCCATTTCCCGCGAGCAGCCGACGATGCGGGCAATTTCCTGGCGGCTGATCTTGACCAGGATGCCGCGTGCATGAGCCTTGGCGTCGGGCTGGGTGGCCAGATCCATCAGGGTGCGGGCCAGACGGCCGGCGACATCGACGAAGGTCAGGTCGCGCAGACGGCCCGACGTATCGCGCAGGCGCGCCGCAAGCTGGCCAGCCAGTTCGAACATGATGTCCGGCTGTTCGCGCACGAACGTGCGGAACGCGGTGTAGCTGACTTCTGCCAGCAAGGTCGCGCTGCGGGTGCGAACGACGGCGGTACGCACCTGCTGGTCTTGGAACAGGCCCATCTCGCCAAAGAAATCGCCGGCATTCAGGTAGGCCAGCACCATCTCGCGGCCATCCTCGTCCTCGACCAGCACGCTGACCGAACCGGTGAGGATCAAAAATAGTGACTGTGGGTTGGCGCCGGCATGGACGATGGTGTGCTTCGGCGGATAGCTGCGCTTGTGCGCGGTGTTGATATAGGCCTGAACGGCTGGTTTTTCGAGCACGCGACTTCCCCCTGTTTGCCATCTGTTTCGCCGGTCGGATTCCTCGCGGCGTAAACTCCCCCGGCGAAAATATCACAGCCCCATCAAACGCCGGAAAAGCCAATGCAAGCAAGGGTTCAGTGGCACGAGAACGCCGTTTTCATCGCCGAAAGCGGTAGTGGTCACGCCATCGTCGTCGATGGTCCGGCCGAGATCGGCGGGCGCAATCTCGGCGTGCGGCCGATGGAGCTGATGCTGATGTCGGTGGGCTCCTGCTCGGCGGTCGACATCGTGCAGATCCTGAAAAAGGCACGCCAGCCGGTCAGCGGCTGCGAAGTGAAAGTGGACGGCGAACGCGCCGAAACCGATCCCAAGGTGTTCACCAAGATCCACCTGCATTTCATCGTTTCGGGCATCGGCTTGTCGGACAACCACGTCAAGCGCGCGGTGCAGTTGTCAGCCGAAAAATACTGCTCCGCCTCGATCATGCTTTCCAAGGCTGCCGAGATCACCCACGGCTACGAGATCCACGACGAAGCCTGATCCAGAGCCTCGTCGGGCTCGCTGCGCGGGGACTGTCATTCCCCGGTCATGAGACCTGAGGAAATTCGCCGGAAAATTTGATGGATAATGTCGGCCCTTCGCGGTTTGCGCGCAGGGTTTTGGTTTTCTGTTTGCCCTTACCGGGAGATGCACGTTGGCAAAGCCCACGAACAATCCGAAGCTCAAGCTGCTCGGGTTCAACAACCTGACGAAGTCGCTGAGCTTCAACATCTATGACATCTGCTATGCGCGCAATCAGCAGCAGCAGCAGGAGTACATCGAGTACATCGACGAGGCGTACAACGCCGAGCGTCTGACGGCGATCCTGACCGAGGTGGCGCACATCATCGGCGCCAACATCCTCAACGTGGCGCGCCAGGATTACGATCCGCAGGGTGCCTCGGTGACGATGCTGATCTCCGAAGGCCACCTCGATGGCATGCCCGACCCGAGCCCGAGCAAGAACTCGGTGGTGACCCATCTCGACAAGAGCCACATCACCGTCCACACCTATCCGGAGAATCATCCGGATGCCGGCATCTCGACGTTCCGCGCCGACATCGATGTCTCGACCTGCGGCAAGATTTCGCCGCTGAAGGCCTTGAACTATCTGATCAAGAGCTTCGAGAGCGACATCGTGGTGATGGATTACCGCGTCCGCGGCTTCACCCGCAACGTACGCGGCATGAAGCACTACATCGACCACACGATCGATTCGATCCAGAACTTCCTGTCGCGCGAAGTGAAGGACAAGTACGACATGGTCGACGTCAACGTCTATCAGGAGAACATCTTCCACACCAAGATGCGCCTGAAGCAGTTGAATCTCGACACCTATCTGTTCGGTGAAGGTTCGTCGGAACTGCCGCCGCGTGAAGCCAAGCGCATTCGCGAGCGGGTTGATCACGAGATCATGGAAATCTTCTACGGGCGCAACATCCAGCGCTGAGACAGCACGCGTACCCAAGCCCGCCGATGGCGGGCTTTTTTGTTGCCTTCGATGCGAGAAGGACGACGTCGGGGCAAGTGGCTTGATCGGCCATGGCCCAGCACTCTCAATGTACTGCGAAAAGCGCAGCAAACTGGTAAGAATGCGAGGGTCGTCCCTCTATTCTCGAACCGCTGCCGATCGACCCGCCATCACGCTCTTGAAACCTGACGTGAAATCCCTGCTCGGATCGATTGCTGCAGTTCTCCTCGGGCGCCGGCCGGAGATGCCGGTGATCCGCCCCGAATGGCAAGCCGAGTTCGATACCGACTGCAATCGAACCGCGGTTTCCAACATTCGCAAGCTGTTCTGGGCGGCCACCCTGCTGAATCTGGTAGCCCTGGTCACCTACGATCTGCCGCTTTACCGGCACGGCCTGTTCGAGCAGTACCGGATGTATGGCGATCTGGTGGTCTGGCGGCTGGTGAACATCGTCATGCTCGGCACCTGGTTGGTCGCTGCGCACCGTCTCGGCAACAACCTGGCACCCGACACCGCGCGCCAGATGACCGTGATCGCGATTCCGCTCGCGCTGCTGTTCTGCATCTGGCACGCGCTGCTGAGCCAGACGCTGGCGATCGACGTGTCGATCTACGCGCTGGTGCTGCTGGTGATCGCCGGAATGATCGTCACGCCGAGCCGCACGAAACTGATCGCCTACCCGATCAGCTTCGGAATCCTGATCACCGGCATCGCGCTGATCAATCCGAATCCGCTGGTGTCGTACGCGGTCGGCGTCAATGCCTTCTGCCTGACGGCCTGCGCGATGGTGGCGGACGAAGTCTGGTACCGCGCCGCCGTCCGCAGTTTCGTGCTGCGCAAGACGCTGACCGAAGAACGCAGCCGCGCCGACGAGTTGCTGCGCAACATCCTGCCGGACGCGATTGCCGATCGTCTGAAGCGGGGCGAGAGTCACGTCGTCGAATTCCATGACGACGTCTCGGTCCTGTTCGCCGACGTTGTCGGCTTCACGCAACTGGCCGCTGAGCTGCCGCCAAGTCGTTTGATCCAGCTGCTGGAAACGCTGTTCAAGGCGTTCGACGAAATTGCCGACGTGCACGGCGTCGAGAAGATCAAGACCGTCGGCGATGCCTATATGGCGGCAGCCGGCGTACCGCACGCCGTGCCTGACCACGCCGAACGAGTCGCCCGCATGGCGCTGGCGATGCTCGCCACCTGCGACTCCCTGAGCCGCGAATCCGGCATGCCGCTGAACCTGCGCATCGGCATCGACGCCGGCCCGGCGATCAGCGGCGTGATCGCGCAGAAGAAATTCGCCTACGACCTCTGGGGCGATACGGTGAATACCGCGAGCCGCATGGAAACCAGCGGCGCCGTCGGCCAGATTCATGTCACCGAAGCGTTCCGTCAGCGGCTTGGCGGCCATTTCGTGTTCGAACGGCGCGGCCATCTCGAACTCAAGGGCAAGGGACTGGTCCCGAGCCACTTGCTGATCAGCGAAGCGGAGGCCCGCGCGGCTTAGACGCTGCGCGCCAGCCGAATGCCGCTGAACTGCCAGCGCGTCGCCGGCGGAAAGAAATTGCGATAGCTGGTGCGCAGATGTCCTTGCGGCGTCGCGCAGGAACCTCCGCGCAGCACCATCTGGTTGATCATGAACTTGCCGTTGTATTCGCCGACCGCACCGGTCGCCGGCTGAAAACCGGGATACGGCAGATAGGCGCTGTGCGTCCATTGCCAGCGTTCGCCGGTCATCTGCGCGAACGCGGCACGATCGGCAGCTTGCGCGGCGATTTCCCATTCGGCTTCGGTCGGCAGGCGCGCCTCGGCCCAGCGGGCGTAGGCATCGGCCTCGTAATAGCTGACATGGCAGACCGGCGCCACTGCCGCACGCGGCTGGCGCCCGGCCAGCGTGTAGTAGCTGCCGTCATCGAACCAGTACAGCGGCGCCTGCCAGCCGCCAGCCTGCACCGCATCCCAGCCATCGGAAAGCCACAGTTCAGGCCGCGCGTAGCCGCCGTCGTCGATGAACGCCTGGTACTCGGCATTGCTGACCAGACGCGAGACCAGCGCGAAGGCTTCGGCGAACACCCGATGGCGCGGCCGTTCGTTGTCGAAGGCGAAGTCATCACCGGCGTGGCCGATCGCGTGCACATCGGCTGCGAAGCCGATCCATTGCAGCGGCACTTCGGTCGCGACCACCGCTTCGTTTCGATAGACCGGATGCAGCGGATTACGAGACAGATGGTGCTTCAGATCGGTGAGGATCAGCTCCTGATGCTGCTGCTCGTGATGCAGGCCCAGTTCGATGCGATCGAGCATTTCGGCATCAAGGCGGCCTTCGGTCAGCGCCGCCAGCAGACGCGCATCGACGGTGTTTCGATAGGCGATGACCTGATCCAGCGATGGCCGCGACATCAGCCCGCGTTCAGCCCTCGGCGCGCGCGCACCGATGCCGACGTAGTAGGAATTGAACAGCTCGCGATACGCGGAATCGACTGGCTGATAGGCCGCGTCGACTGCCGAAAGCACGAAGGTTTCGAAGAACCAGGTGCTGTGCGCGAGATGCCACTTGACCGGGCTGGCATCGGGCATCGACTGCAGCTGGCAGTCCTCCGCGCTCAGGCCCTCGGCCAGCGCCAGGCTTTGCGCACGGATGCGCGCAAAGCGATCCGACAAGGCACGGCCACGATCCACGATTCAGGCGATCGCCAGGAATACTGCGAAGCGCCGCGCCGGGTCCTGCCAGACGCGGTGACTGCTGAAGCCGGCGGCATCGAGCAGCGCGCCGAAACGGGCTGGCGTGTACTTGTACGAATACTCGGTGACGATGTGCTCGCCGGCCTCGAAATCACGTTCGGCAGGCAGCGGCTGGGTGAAACGCACGGTCTGTTGGGTGCTGGCGACGAGATGCATCTCGATTCGCCTTTCCTCGGCGTTGAACCAGGCGCGATGCGCGAACGCGCGGGGATCGAAATCGGCACCGAGCACGCGATTGGCCACCCGCAGCACATTGCGATTGAACGCCGCGGTGACGCCCAGCGCATCGTCATAGGCGGCTTCGAGCCGGCCGGCATCACGCTCGCAATCGACACCGATCAGCAGGCCGCCGAAGCCGCCGCCAAGCTGGCGCAGGGTTCTCAGCAAGGTGATTGCGCGCAGCGGCTCGAAATTGCCGATCGACGAGCCGGGGTAGAAGAACAGCGGCGGCTCCGGCACTTCATCGAGCACCGGGGCCAGCATCTGCGGGCGAGTGAGATCGGCAACCACGCCGATCGCATCGAGATCGGGATGCGCTTCGGCGATCCGCGCCACCGCCGGCCGTAGCCAGGCATCGGCGATGTCGACACCGACATAGCGGCGTGGCGCCACCGCAGACAGCCAGTCGCGCGACTTCGCGGCATCGCCGGCACCGAGATCGACCCACTGGAAGCCATCCGGCAGCGCGCGGCTGATCTCCACTGCAATCGCTTCGCGCGCTTCGCTGAAGATCGAGGCTTCGATGCGCGTCGGGTGGTATTCGTCGAGCTGGCAGATGGCATCGAACAGCGCGCTGCCCTGGGCGTCGTAGAAGAACTTCGGATCGGTGCGCGCATCCGCCGCGAGCAGGCCGGCGAGCAGGCGCGCCGCGTCCTCGGCCAGGTTCTCGGTGTGCAGTTCGACGATACGCGTGGTGGCGCTTGGGGCGACGGCGAAAAAATCGTCGCGCAAGGCGGAAGCAGAAATTTTTGTCACGTCGGGGCACTCATGGAGGCGACCCGAACTACGGGCCGACGCGGAAGGTGGATTCAGACGCGATAGGCGCCGAACTTCATGATCTGCGAGACGCCGGCCATGATCCGACGCACCGGCATCGGCACCGGCGCAGCGCCGGCCGCCGCCGCTTCTTCGCCGTGGCGCGTTTCGTCGGCGCGCATCGCTTCGACGATGGCCCGCGAGCGCCGATCTTGGCGCGGCAGCTTGCCGAGGTGCTCGTTGAGATGATCGACGACCTGGCGTTCGGTCTCCTCGACAAAACCCAGACTGGCCTTGTCGCCGACCAGCCCAGCAGCAGCGCCGATCGCGAACGATCCGGCATACCACAGCGGACTCAGCACGCTCGGCTGCTCGCCGAGTTCCCGCAAGCGGGCGTCGCACCACTGCAGGTGATTACGCTCCTCGGCGGCGGCGCGCAGCAGATGCTCGCGGACCTCGTGATCGCGCGCGACCAGCGCCTGGCCGTGATACAGCGCCTGGGCCGACACTTCGCCGGCATGGTTGACGCGCATCAAACCGGCCGCGTGCTTGCGCTCGCGCTCGTCGAGCGGCGCTTCGGCCACCCGCTCCGCGGGATAGCGGCTGGACATCGGCGCCGCCGGGCGCGCGGCAAACGGGCCTCTGGCCAGCAAGCCCAGTCCCTTGCCGACCTGCAGCAGCAGGCGATCGACGGGGGTGTAATCACGGTTCGCATCGGCGACCGGCTGCGTCGTAAAAGGCGTGGCCATTTGTGGCGCTCCAAGGTTTTTCCTATTCTGCTGGCGTTCCCTGCTACCCGCCACCCTGGCCTGGTAGCTCATCCGCCTGCACCTGCAACGGAATCCGTCATGAATCCTCCCCTCATCTGCCGGCTGGCGCTGGCGTTTGGCCTTGCCGCATCGCTTGGCAATGCCGCCTTTGCCGCGGATCCGATCGCCTCGGTGACCGGCGCCGGCCTGCCGCCGGAAGTCGCTGCGGCGGCTGCCGGCATAGATGCCGAACACATCAGGAGCCATGTCCGCTTCCTGTCCAGCGATCTGCTCGAAGGCCGCGGCACCGGCAGCCGTGGCGGCGATATCGCGGCCGAATACCTGGCCGCGCAGTTCGCGCTGGCCGGGCTCAAGCCGGCCGGCGACAACGGCAGCTATCTGCAGAAAGTGCGCTTCGCAGGCACCCAGACGCTGACCACGACGACCATGTCCTTCGTGCCCAACGAGGGCGAAGCCCTGCCGCTGAAGCTGTTCGATGACTACGTGGTGGCCGACCAGAGCCTCGCCGAGTCGGCGATCGTCGATGCGCCGCTGGTGTTCGTCGGCTACGGAATCGAAGCACCCGAGTACCAGTGGGACGATTACCGCGGCGTGGACATGCGCGGCAAGGTGGCGCTGATCATCGTCAACGAGCCGCCGTCGACCGATCCGAAATTCTTCAAGGGCGATGCGCTGACCTATTACGGGCGCTGGACCTACAAGTTCGAGCAGGCCGCGCGCAAGGGCGCGGTGGGCGCGGTGCTCATCCACCGCGAGGATCTGGCCAGCTATCCCTGGTCGGTGGTGAAAAGCTCGTGGAGCAATGAATCGGTGGCGCTGGCCGATGATCAGCGGCCGAAGCTGAAGGCGGCGTCCTGGGTGCAGCTGGAAGTGGCGCGCCTGCTTCTGGCGCTGTCCGGGCGCGATCTCGACGCCGCGATCAAGGCCGCCGGTACGCGCGAGTTCCGGGCCTTCGATCTGCCGGTGAAGCTGAGAGCCACCATCGAAAGCCACGTGCGCCGCTTCGAATCCTCGAACGTGGTGGCGATGCTGCCAGGGGCCGACAAGGCCGCACCGCGGCAGGCGGTGCTGTACAGCGCTCACTACGATCATCTGGGCGTTGCTCCCGAGATGGCCGGGCCGCCGGAGATGGATCGCATCTTCAATGGCGCGATCGACAACGCCACCGGCTGCGCGGTACTGCTCGAACTGGCGCGTGCCTATACGTCGGTGAAAGAGCCGCCGCCGCACTCGGTGATCTTCGCGGCGGTGACTGCCGAGGAGAAAGGCATGCTCGGCTCGAAGTATCTCGGCGAGCATCCGCCGCTTCCGGCGGGGCAGATCACACTGAATCTGAACTTCGACAGCTTCGCGCCGTTCGGCGTGCCGGAAAGCATCAAACTGCTCGGCGCCGATCGCCTGACTTTCTATCCGTCCGTTGAAAAGATTGCCAAGGCCTTCAAATTCACCATCGAGGCCGATTCGCGGCCGCTGGCCGGCAGCTATTACCGCTCCGATCACTTCAGCATGGCCCGTGTCGGGGTGCCGGCGTTCTCGGTCAGTCTGGGTGACAAGTACGTTGGCCAGACCCGCGAATGGGCGCAGGAAAAAAGCCGCGAATACACCGCCAAGACCTACCACCAGCCCAGCGACGAATTCCGCGAAAACATGGATTTCTCATCGAGTGTCGAGATGGCCCGTTTCGGTCTCGCCCTGGGCTGGGAGGCACTGAGCCTGCCGAAATCGATCGCCTGGCTGCCCGGCGACGAATTCGAAGCCACCCGTCGAATGAGCGAGCGCAACCCTTGATCATCACCTTGAGCCGGAGCGCCTGAGTCATGGCCTACTGGCTGCTGTTTTTCCTGATTGCTTTCGTCGCTCTGGCCCACGCCCGGGCCGGCATCCGCACCACCAGCCTGGTGCTCGGCGCGGTGACCCTGTTCTACGGCGTGTTCGGCGAATCCTGGATCGCTTTCGCGCTGATGATGATCGCCGGCCTGCTGGTGTTCGGGCCGCTGAATCTGCCGGTGCTGCGCCAGGAATGGCTGTCGCGGCCACTGTTCACCGGCTTTCGGCGGGTGCTGTCGCGGCTCGATGAACGCCAGCTCGCGGCGCTGACCGGCAGCGGCACCGGCTGGGAAGCCGAACTGTTCAACGGCCAGCCGGACTGGAGCCGTTTCCACGAAAGCTACAGCGCCCGTCTGACGCCGGACGAGCGCAGCCTGCTCGACGGCCCGCTGGCCGAGTTCTGTAGCCGCTACGCACGCGATCCGGAAACGCCAGCGGCGCACGCCCGGCTGCGCGCCTACGGCCTGCACGGTCTGGCCGTCGACGGTCTGCACGGTGGGCGCGATCTGTCGGCGCTGGCGCAGTCGGCCGCGCTGATGCGGCTCAGCGCCAGCGCCGGCAGCGATCTGGCCCGCCGTATCGGAGCGCCTTCGCGGCTGGCCTGGATCGCCGCGCTGCAGCGCCATGGCACGCCGGCCCAGCAAAGCCGCTGGCTGCCGCAACTGGCCGCGGGTGCCAATTTGCAGACCATCGAATCCGGCATTGCCGGCGATGCCGTGATCGAAGCCGGCGACGAGGGTCCGGCACTGCTGCTGACGCTCGACATCAGCTTGACCGCCGATGCGGAAATCGTTGGCTGCTGCGTCGATCTGCGCGATCCGGAAGCGCGGCTCGGGCCTGATGCTGCGACCGGGCCCACCTGGCTGCTGCTCGACGCAGCACTGTTGCGTGACAAGCGTGGCCCGCTGCGTCTGCCACTGGAGGCGGTGATCGGCGATCGCGAGCACATCGGTGAAGCCGCCCGTCAGGGTGCGGAGAGCCGCGCCGTTGCCGATGCGATCGCACCGATCGCGATTCACGCCGGTTCGACCACCGCGCTGGCACTGGCGGCCGGCAGCCTGGCCAAGCTGCACGCGCCGTTCGGGCTGTCGCTCGGTGAACGCTCGCTGGCCGAGGAAGCGCTGGCCACCCTGGCGGCACGCGCCACGGCCGCGCAGGCGCTGGCAGCGCTGACCGCCCGCGCCGTCGATCTCGGCGAGAAGCCTTACGCCGCCGCCGCGTTCGCGCGCACCCTGGGCCTGGCACAGGCGCGCGAATGCACGGCGACGGCGCGCGATCTCGGCCTCGATCAGGGCCTGTCGGCAAGGCTGGTGACCGATCTCGACGAACCGCCGTCGGAAACCCTGGAGCCGGCGCTGGTCGCCCGCACCGACGTCTACAGTGCCTGCGTGCTGCGCAGTCATGGCGCCTTCATGCAGGCCCTGGCAGCCGCGCAGGACCCGAATCCCGCCACCGCGCTGACCCGTTTCGACGACGCCCTGTGGTCACACGTCGGCCATCTGTTCGGTACCGCCACGCAGGCGTTTGCGCTGGGCCTGACGGCGAGCAGCCCGCTGTTCGGCAGCAGCGCGCCGGAAACCCAGTACCTGCGCAAGATCAATCGCTACAGTGCCGCGCTCGCGTTCGCGGCCGATGTCAGCCTCAGCGTGATGGCCAGCGAACTCGGTTCGCGCAAGCCGTATACCGCGCTGCGCGCCGTCCGCGAAGCATCGCGGCGCAGCCTGACCACCTGGCTCGGCGATGCGCTGGCGCAGCTCTATCTGGCCAGCGCGGCCTTGCGCCAGTACGACGAAGGTGGCGCCCATCTCGACGAACGCGCGGTGCTGGAACTGATCTGCACCGATGCCTTCAGCGCCTGCGAAGAAGCGCTGGACCGCCTGATCCGCCATCTGTCCTCACCGTTCCTGGCCTGGCTGACGCGGCGCATCGTGCTGCCGCTGGGTCCCAGCCGCAGGGCGCCGCGTGAAGCCACGCAGCGCAGCGTCGCCAACCAGTTGCAGAGCGACAGCCGGCTGCGCGAACGGCTAGGCGAGCGCGTCGGCCTGCCAGCTGATGCCAGCCCCTGGCCGCTGATCGATCAGGCCCTTGGCCTGATGCGTGCTGGCGAAGCCATCGAGGCGCGGGCGATCGCGGCGAAAATCACCCGCCTGTCGCGCCACGTGCCGACTCGGATCGATCAGACCCGCGACAGCGGCGTGATCGACGAGGCCGAAGCCCAGGCGCTGCGCGACTGGCTGGCCGCGGTCACCCGAATCCAGAAACCTGATTGAAATCTTCCCGAATTTCCCTCGCCCGATGACCCCTGCCTTTCCGCTGATCCGACAAACCTCTGCACTTCGCGACGCCCATTACGACCTGCTGGTTATCGGCGGCGGCATCTACGGCGCCTGGACCGCCTGCGACGCCGCGCAGCGCGGCCTGAAGGTGGCGATCGTCGAGCGCAACGACTGGGGTTCGGGTACTTCGCAGTCGTCCTCCAAGCTGATCCACGGCGGCCTGCGCTATCTGGAGCATTACGAATTCGCGCTGGTCCGCCACGCGCTGGCGGAACGCCGGGTGCTGTCGCGGCTGGCGCCGCATCTGGTACGGCCGCTGAACTTCGTGGTGCCGGTGTGGAAAGGCGCAAGAGTCGGCCGTCTGCAACTGCTCGCCGGCCTGACCTTGTACGACTTCCTGGCCACCGGCAAGCAGCCGGTGCCACGCTTCAAATCGTTCTCGCGCAGGAAGCTGCTGGCGGTGCATCCCTATCTCGACGAGGCCGGCCTCCGAGGCGGCCTGCGCTATGGCGACTGCCAGGAAGACGATGCGCGCATGACCTTGTTCGTGATCGCCGCCGCCCAGGCCGCCGGCGCGGTCTGCGCCAATGCGGTGGCTGCCGACAGCCTGAGCTTCGACGGCGAGCGCTGCACCGGCGCGACCCTGCGCGACACCGAGACCGGTGAGGTCTACACGGTCAAGGCCGATTGCGTGGTCAACGCAGCCGGACCCTGGGCGCATCGCCTGCCGGGCATGGGCAGCAGCGATGGCAAGCAGGCGGCCCAGCAAGCGGTGAAGCTGGTCAAGGGCGTGCACTTGGTGATGCCGGCGATTCCCGAACTGGAAGATGCCTTCCTGCTCACCGCACCCTCGGATGGCCGCGTGTTCTTCGTCATTCCGTGGAACGGCCGGACCCTGGTCGGCACCACTGAATCCTCGGTCGACGATGCCACCGGCGTCAGCGTCACCGAGGCCGAGGCGCAATACCTGATCGAGGCCGTCAACGCGCTGATGCCGGGTCTGGGCTGGACCGTGGAGCAGATCATCGGCCGCTTCGCCGGTGTGCGCAGTCTGCAGGCCGAAGACGCCGAAAGCCTGGCTGCGGTGAGCCGCGAATTCACCGTGCTGGAGCCGCGCCCGGGGCTGGTCTGGCCACTGGGTGGCAAGTACACGACGGCGCGCTGCGATGCGGTGGAGATCGTCGATCGCGTGCTGGAAAGCCTCGGCCGCGAGCCGATCGAATCGCATAGCGATCGCGATGCCCTGCCCGGCGCGCCGCATGAGATTCGTGAGCTGGGCGACTTCAGCGGCTGGCAGGCGGAAGCCGTTGCCGGCCTGGCGCGGCGCGGGCTGGCTGCCGACGTTGCGCGCTCCCTGAGTCTGCGTCACGGCACCGGCATCGGCCGGGTGGAAGCGCTGCTCGACGAGAATCACGCCTGGGCCGAACGCATCCATCCGGACGCGCCGTATCTGGCGGCGGAAGTGGTGCTCGCGGTGCGCGATGAAATGGCACGAACGGTTGATGACGTGGTCCGCCGGCGCATGCCGCTGTCTCTGGTCGTTGATGACCAACCGGAGTGGCGCGCGCGCGTGGCGGCGCTGATGGCCGAAGCCTGAAGCCGGTCAGCGGTAGTCGAACTCGAATGCTTCCGGCCGTGATGGCCGGCTGCCGGTACGCACCCAGGACGCACGCTGCGCATCGGCACTCAGGAACCAGGTTTGCCGCGTGGTGATGCCGCGTCCGTCGCTGAAGGCGCGGCAATCGAGCACCGCCGCGCAGGCCGCGTGGTCGGGATCGCGCACCGATACGTAGCGGATCAACTGCACACCGGCTTCGCGGGCATTGCGCGCCAGACTGCGGCAGGCGCTGTAATCGTCCGGATGCATCCACTTCGCGGCGTCAGCCGCAAACGGGGGAATCCCGAGATCGATGGTCAAGCCACCGGCCTGGGCGCGGAATAGCGTGTGGGCAACCGCATCGAGTGAGTGCAGGCCCTCGCTTGCGGCGACGAAGCGGCAGCGCCAGTAGCCCACTTCCGCACAGGCGGTCTGCACGGTTTCGGCGCCGTACCAGACGCCTTGATCAATCACCTCGCGAAACCGCGAGCCGCCCCGGGCCGAGGGATAGCGGAACGGCGTGAACAGCAGGTAGTCGAGCGTGCGGCACTCGGCCGGCACGGCCGGCTTGTTCGCTTCGAGGATGTCTTCGAGCAGTTCCTGCTCGGTCTGACTGTCGACCAGCACCCGCGTGGCCACCGTGTGCTGAGCCTCGACGGCCCGCCACAGCAGCACTTCGAGGCTGACCGCCTCAGATGCGAGAGCGGGAGGCGTCCAGGTACTGGAGGACATGGATCAGGCCTTCGCAACTGCCGAGCAGCTTCGCCGGTTCGCCGCCAAGCGCGCTGTTGCCGGAATGCAGCCACGCTTGCATCGCTTCGACCTTGCCGCCGGTGATCGCATCGAGCGAGCGGTAGACACGCACCAGCAACGTCGCCAGTTCCCAGGGTTTGGAATCTGGCGCCAGAGTCCAGGTGCCAGCGTTGAGCCGCGACGCGGTAGCCGGGCTCAGACCCAGCGCTTTTGCCAGTTGTACCTGCGATAGCGCAAGCCGCCCGGCGGCCCGAACCACGGCTTTTGACAGCACCGGAGCGGCCTCACTTGCGGCAGCAGGCTGCGCGCCTCGGCGCTTGCCGCCGCTTGCGACCGAGTAACTCGTCGAACTGGAGTTTCGAATTTCCATGGAAAGAATCGTGATCCGATCTTTCTGATTTTGCAAGCCACTCGCCACCGGATGGCGAGCCGGACAAGAACGATCCGCTCAAGGCGGCGGCGGCAGCATCTCGATTTCAGGTGCTGCGTTGATCGCTTCCCGGCCGCCAAGGAACTTCGGCTCCGTCGACAGCACGTAGAGATCGAGCACCGCTTTGACGCGAGCGAACACTTCGCGGATATAGGTGCGGCTGAACACGCCGATGTTGTCGCTGGTCGCGGCATAGCCGGCAACGCGGATGTTCAGCTTCTTGGCGATGAACACCGCGCGGTAGGCGTGGTACTCCTGCGTGATCACCGTCATCTGTTCGAGATTGAACACCGCCTTGGCGCGGCTGATCGAATCGAAGGTGCGCACACCGGCGAAATCCATGGTGATCGCCTGCGACGGAATGCCGGCCTTGGTCAGCTCGCGCCACATCTGGCGCGGCTCGTTGTAGGTGGAATCCGGATTGGCGCCGCTGACGATGATCTTCTTGATCTTGCCTAGCTGATACAGCTGCACGGCCGCTTCGATGCGGCCGTAGAACTGCGGATTGGGCTTGCCGCTGCGGGTGAACGGGCTGGTGCCGAGCACGAGACCCACCTCGTTGTCCGGCAGCAGCGACCAATTCGAATAGACGTAGGCTTCCGAATTGTTGACCACCCAGTTGTTGATCAGCGCGACCAGCACCAGCGCCAACGCCGCGACCCAGATCAGGCCACGGCGCAGGCGACGACGAAAGGCGCGCGTCAATTTCAACGCAGCAATCCCCAGAACATCAGGCCGAAGCAGACCAGCTGGATAGCCCAGAACGTCGCACGCGCCAGCACCAGCGGCGTGTTGACGCCGAGGATGTGCACGCCGCTCTGGGCGAGACGGGCGTAGACGACATACATCGCCAGCGGCGCTGTGACTTCAGGCTTGCCAATTGCCTGCGCGGCCAGCACCAGCACGGCGAAGATCGGCAGATTCTCGAGGCTGTTGGCATGGGCATCGGCGATACGCTGGATGAAGCCAGGATCATTCGCGTTCTTCGAGCCGCGCGGCCACGAGGTGATCGAGGTGCCGGTCAGCAACGCAACGCCGCGATAGGCGAACACCACGACCACCAGCAGAAAGGTCCAGGCGGTGAACAGCAGCAAGGCTTGAATGGAAATGGTCATCTGAAATAGTTCTCCCCGTTTTTTGCGCTGCAGATCGACAGCGTCGCCGACTATAGACGGCCGCTATGGCTGGCAGGAACTGTTGAATTTCTCGGCCGATCTTTCAGTCCGCGGATTGCGTCAATGGCTGAGTCGCTTGATCGCCTTGTCGAGGCCCGCAAGGGTCAGCGAAAACATTCTGTCTTCGCCGATCAGCTCGCGCGCCGCGGTGATCGAGGGCGTGTATTCCCAGCGCTCCTCGTGCTCCGGATTCAGCCAGACCGCGCGCGGGAAAGCCTCCGTCAGGCGCTTGAACCAGACCGCGCCAGCTTCCTCGTTCCAGTGCTCGACACTGCCGCCCGGATAGAGGATTTCGTAGGGGCTCATGGTCGCATCGCCAACAAAGATCAGCTTGTAGTCCGCCGTGTACTTGCGCAGCACCTCGAACAGCGGAATGCGCTCGGCTTGCCGACGGCGGTTGTCCTTCCACACGCTTTCGTACAGGAAGTTGTGGAAGTAGTAGTACTCGAGGTGCTTGAACTCGGTCTTGCAGGCCGAGAACAACTCTTCGCAGACCTTCACATGCGGATCCATCGAGCCACCGACATCGAGGAACAGCAGCACCTTCACCGCGTTGTGGCGCTCCGGCACCATCTTGATGTCGAGCCAGCCGGCGTTGCGCGCGGTCGATTCAATGGTGCCGTCGAGATCGAATACGTCCGGCGCACCCTGGCGCGCGAACTTGCGCAGCTTCCGGAGTGCCACCTTGATGTTGCGGGTGCCGAGTTCGATCGAATCGTCGAGGTTCTTGAACTCGCGCTTCTCCCAGACCTTCGCCGCGCGCTTGTTGCCACCTTCACCGCCGATGCGTACGCCTTCCGGGTTGTAGCCGGAATTGCCGAATGGGGAGGTACCCCCGGTACCGATCCACTTGTTGCCGCCCTGATGACGCTCTTTCTGCTCTTCAAGACGCTTCTTCAAGGTTTCCATCAGCTCCTCGAAGCCGCCGAGCGAGGCGATCTTGGCTTTCTCCTCGTCGGTCAGCAGCTTTTCCATCTCGCGGCGCAGCCAGTCATCCGGGATCTGGCCAGCGAACAGGTCAAACACCGCTTCCACGCCCTTGAAATAGGCGGCGAAGGCGCGGTCGTAGCGGTCGTAATGGCTTTCGTCCTTGACCAGCGTCATCCGCGCCAGCAGGTAGAAATCGTCGATCGAATAGATGACGACCTTCTGCTTCAGCGCTTCGAGCAGGGTCAGGAATTCGCCAAGCCCGGGCTTCAGGCCGGCAGCGCGCAAGGTCAGGAAAAATCCGAAAAGCATGGCGAACGAAACGCTGGAAGGTTTCCGGCATTCTAGCGCGGCGATCGTCGCAGTCCGCCTTCCTCACTCACCCAGCGCCCATGATCAAACCCGACACGCTGCGCATCGCCGAAGCCCATCTGCGTGCCTGCGATCCGAAGCTGGCCAGAGTCATCGATCGTCACGGACCATGCACGATCGGTGGCAGCCGTCGCGATCCCTTCCACGTGCTGTGCAATTCGATCATCAGCCAGCAGCTGTCGATCAAGGCGGCTGACACCATTCAGGCGCGGGTCGCGATCGCAACCGGTGCCGGCAAGCGCTTCCTGCCGCTGCATTTCATCAGCACCGAACACGAGACGCTGCGCGCCTGCGGCTTGTCGAACGCGAAAGCGAAATGGCTGCGAGCGCTGGCCGAGGCCGCCGCCAGCGGCACGTTATCGTTCCCCAAGCTGCGCAAGATGGACGACGAAGCGGCAATCGCCGTGCTCGATGCCTTGCCCGGCATCGGCCGCTGGACCGCCGAGATGTTCCTGATCTTCGCGCTCGATCGTCTCGACGTGTTCTCACTCGGCGACGTCGGCCTGCGCAATGGCCTGAACCGTCTACACGGTGGTGGATTGGGGGGCGGCGCCAAGCTCGATGACGCAGCGAGCCTGGCGCTGACCGCGAAGTGGGCGCCTTATCGCTCGGTCGGCAGCTGGTACTTGTGGCGGGTGACCGAGAGCGACCTGACGCCGCTCGTCTGAAGCCGGAAAGACTTCAACGCAGGATCAGCGGCGCGTCCGGCAATTCATTGCCGACATCGGCACGGCCCGAAGCATGACGGGACAGCACCTCGGCCACTGTTTCGACGCCGGCAATTGCACCCGCAGCGAACTGACCGCTGCGGAAATGATCACGCATGCGCTGGCAGGCCAGCTGCCATTCGCCGGGATCGACCTTACCGTTGCCAACGCCGCGATCGGCGACGATCTCGACCGCATGATCGGCATACAGCACGTAGATCAGCACGCCATTGTTGTGCTCGGTATCCCAGACCTTGAGGCGTGAGAAGACGTCCAGCGCGCGTTCACGTGGACTCAGGCCGGCCCATAGTTCGTGCGGTTCCAGCGAGGCTTCGATGACGAAGCGGATCTCGCCCGGATGCCGGCTTTCGCAGGCACGCACCGCGTCCGTGATCTGGTTCATCACCGCGGGCGGAAAGGCGCGGCGCACGGCGAGCACGCCGGTGAACAGATGTCGGGACCAGCGGATGATCGGGTTCGTCGAGCGGCTCATCTCACCAGTCTCCCGAAGCACCGCCACCACCGAAGCCACCGCCACCACCGCCGAAACCACCACCGCCGCCACCAAAGCCGCCTCCGCCGAAGCCGCCGAGCCCGCCGCCCAAGCCGCCGCCACGTCCGCCTCCGCTGCTCCAGGCGATCGCAGCGAAGATCGCGGCGACGACGGCGATGACCACACCGGCGACGATCGATGCGAGCAGTAGCGCGGCAACGACGCCGACAATGCCACCAACACCGATCGATGCCAGCCCGGTGCCGAGCGCGCGTTTGACCGCGCTCATCACGCCCCAGATGACAAAGAATGCGACGAACAGCAGCTCGAACGGCGGACGTTTTGATGAACCCGAGGCGCCGCGCCGTTCCTTCGGCGGCGGCAGCGCTTCACCGTCGGCGACGGCGATCATCCGGTCGACGCCGGCGTTGATGCCGCCCACGTAATCGCCGGTGCGAAACAAGGGCGCAATGTCCTCGCGGATGATCCGTTTGGCGATCGCGTCCGGCATTGCGCCTTCGAGTCCGTAACCGACTTCGATGCGCAGCTTCCGATCGTCCTTGGCGACGATCAGGATCGCGCCGTCATCGACGCCCTTGCGGCCCAGCTTCCAGGCTTCAGCGACGCGAAGACCGTATTGCTCGATGGTTTCCGGCTCGGTGGTCGGCACCAGCAGCACCGCGATCTGGCTACCCTTGCGGGTTTCCAGCGCGGCCAGCTTGGCTTCGAGCGAGGCCTGATCGGCAGGGCTGAAGGTGCCGGTCTGATCGGTGACCCGCGCGGCCAGCGCCGGCACCGGCACCTCTGCCTGCGCGGCAAAGCTGGCCAGCGCCAGCGCGCCGGACAGCAACAGCGCACCCAATGCGCGGATCATTGCTGGCTAAAGCGGGTGGCCGATCGATGGGCCGATCAAGGCGCCGGCGCAGGTGCCGGACTGCTTCCGAAATCGACCTTCGGCGGCGCCGAAATCGCTTTCTCGTTCTCGACTTCGAAGCTCGGCTTGGTCTTGGCACCGGTCGCCATCGCGGTCAGGTTCGACGGGAAACTGCGCACGGTGATGTTGTAGGCCTGCACCGAATCGATATAGCGCTTGCGGGCGACGGTGATGCGGTTTTCGGTGCCTTCAAGCTGAGCCTGGAGATCGCGGAACAGGCCATCCGATTTCAGCTGCGGATAGTTTTCGGTGACCACCAGCAGGCGCGACAACGCGCCGCTCAGTTCACCCTGCGCCTCGGTGAATTTCTTGAACGCGGCCGGATCGTTCAGCAGCTCTGGCGTGGCATTGATGCCACCGACCTTGGCGCGCGCCTCGGTGACACCGAGCAGCACATCCTTTTCCTGCGCGGCGAAGCCCTTCACCGTCGACACCAGATTGGGCACGAGATCGGAACGGCGCTGGTACTGGTTCAGCACCTCAGCCCAGGAGGACTTGATCTGTTCGTCCTGCGACTGCAGCGTGTTGTAGCCGCAGCCGGACAGCGCCAAGGTCACAACGACCATCAGCAGGGCGGAAATTCGGTTCAGCATGCGGTTCTCCTCAGCGAGCTCAGGCGCCACAGTAGCGCTGCACGGTATCTGGGGACGAAACGGCAGCGCTCAAGCCGGGCTCAATCTATCGAGCC
This sequence comes from Nevskia ramosa DSM 11499, assembly GCF_000420645.1. Taxonomy (NCBI): domain Bacteria; kingdom Pseudomonadati; phylum Pseudomonadota; class Gammaproteobacteria; order Nevskiales; family Nevskiaceae; genus Nevskia; species Nevskia ramosa. The sequence continues at coordinate 66,571 of NZ_ATVI01000001.1, forward strand.
GCGAATATGCGTACCGGGCAGATGCGCGCCTACAAGGCGTTGGCAGCCCCCAGCAACATGCGGGAGAAATCGCCGATGCGCTGCTTGCGATCCATCGCCATCTTCTGCAACAGCCGATAGGCCTCGGCTTCGTCCAACTCGCGCCGCTTCATGATCAGGCCCTTGGCCTTGCCGATGTCACGATGGTCGGCCAGGCGGATGCGCGCCTCGTCGAGTTCTTCGCGCAAGTTCTGCTGCCATTCGAAACGCGTGACCGCGACCTCGAGCTGGGTGCTCAGCCGCGCTGCGTGCAGGCCGTCAACGATGTAGGCGCTGATGCCGGTCTGCACCGCGCGCCGTGTCGTATCGGCATCACTTTGTGCCGCAAAAAGCATCATGGGTCTCGGCTGATCGCGCTGCAGCCGCGCCAGGCGCTCGAGCATCTCGCGGCTCGGCATGTCGACGCTGATCAGCACCATGTCGGGCTGCAGCTGCGCCACCGCAACGGCCAGATTGGCCAGCGGATCGAATCGGCCCACGACCGGGAGCCCTTCGGCCGCCACCATCTGCTCCAGCACCTGCAGACGCGCCGCGTTGTCGTAAACCAGCATGACGCGCCTTCTTGCTTGTCCGGACGCCATGGCCGTTTCTCGTTTTTCGAGCCCCCCGATGAGCCCTGGCGTATACATAGCAATTCAAATGCCATATATGAGACGAGCAAGTCTGACTGCCCCCGATCGTTTGGGGCTAAGCTTCGGCAAAGTCGACTGGAGCTTGGAGTGCGTCTTTCTCTCTACACGGATTTCTCGCTGCGCCTGCTGGTCTATCTGGCCGGCGCGGGCCAGGACAAGCCGGTCAGCGTGGCGAAGATTGCCGGGAAATACGGGGTCTCCACGCATCACATGCACAAGGTTGCGCAAGGCTTGCGCAAACTGGGCTATATCGAATCGATCAGCGGCAGGCACGGCGGACTGCGCCTGGCCCATCCACCCGAAGCGCTGTGCATCGGTGAGATCGTCGAAGCGATGGAAGGCAGCGGCCATATGGCGGACTGCGAACGCGGCCCCTGCGTGCTGCACGGCGCCTGCATTCTCAAGGGCGTACTCGATCGTGCCGAACGCAGCTTCATCGACGGCCTGAAGAAATTCAGCATCGCCGACGTGATGCGTGGCCCGACCTTGATCCGGCTCGATCAGCTCAGAAAGGCCGCCTGAGCCGCCCGCTTTCGTGCGAGAACCGGGGTTGCCCCGGTTCTCGCGGAGAATCCTCTAGTTCGAACGCCGCGCCATGAAGGCGATCCGCTCGAACAGGTGCACATCCTGCTCGTTCTTGAGCAGCGCACCGTAAAGCGGCGGCAGGCTTTTCTTGACGCTGGTTTCGCGCAGTGCGGCCGGGTCGATGTCCTCGGCCATCAGCAGCTTCAACCAGTCGAGCAGTTCCGACGTGCTCGGCTTCTTCTTCAGACCCGGCAGTTCGCGCAGGCCGAAGAAGGCTTCCATCGCTTCCTTGAGCAGGTTCTTCTTGATGTCCGGATGATGGACGTCGACGATCTTCTGCATCGTCTCCTTGTCCGGGAAGCGGATGTAGTGAAAGAAGCAGCGGCGCAGGAACGCGTCCGGCAGTTCCTTCTCGTTGTTCGAGGTGATGATGATCACCGGGCGGTTCTTCGCCTTCACCAGCTGCTTGGTCTCGTAGACGTAGAACTCCATCTGATCCAGTTCGCGAAGCAGATCGTTCGGGAACTCGATGTCGGCCTTGTCGATCTCGTCGATCAGCAGCACCGGCGTGGTTTCGCTCTCGAAGCACTCCCAGAGCTTGCCCTTGATGATGTAGTTGCCGATGTCCTTGACCTTGGAATCGCCCAGCTGCGAATCACGCAAGCGCGACACCGCGTCGTACTCGTACAGGCCCTGCTGTGCCTTGGTGGTCGATTTCACATGCCATTCGTAGTACGGCATGCCGAGCGACTTCGCGACCTCCATCGCCAGCCGGGTCTTGCCGGTGCCTGGCTCGCCCTTGACCAGCAGCGGGCGCTGCAGGGTGACGGCGGCATTGACGGCCAAAGTCAGATCATCGGTTGAAACGTAGTCGTGAGTACCTTCGAAGCGCATGGAAACAGGGTCCGAATGACAGGAAAGGGAAGGCTGGCAGTGTAGCCGAATGGCCCTGACGCCCGCCCTGCCCCTGCTTTGCTAGGATCGCGGCTGTCCTCGCAATCAGGCCGCGCTGCGGCCAGGAACATTCATGAAACAGGCTCCAATGAAAACCCTGATCGCCACGTTGCTGCTGGTGCCCGTGCTCGGCTTCTCTCAAATCGGCGACAACGCTTCGCGCATCAAGAAGAAGCCTCCAGCGACGGCCGCTGCCAGCCAGGACCCGGACGTGAACTTCACGCCCTACACGCCGCTGGAGATGGAAGCCGCGCCAGCACTGCCGACCTGCGTGCAACCGCCGATCGTCAAAGCGTTCTCGGTCAAGGAAAAGGCAGACAAGTTCAATGCGGCGCTGAACGACTATCAGGCTTGCGTGAAGAACTATGCCGAGGTCCACGGCAAGGCCGCGAACCAGCATGCCGAAGCCTCGAACAAGGCCGTGGCCGATGCCAATGCCTATTTCAATGAGCTGTCCAACAAGAGCGACAAGCCTGCTGGCGAGTAAGCCCCGCAGGTTCAAGAAAAAGGGCGGTCCCGGATTCACCTGGGCCGCCCTTTTTCTTTACAAGGCCCGAATCTCAGCCGTTAGCGCGCGCTTCCAGTGCCGCCACCGCCGGCAAGGTCTTGCCTTCGAGAAATTCGAGGAAGGCGCCGCCGGCCGTCGAGATGTAGCCGACCTGGTCACTGATCTCGAATTTGGCGATCGCAGCCACGGTGTCGCCGCCGCCGGCGATCGACATCGCCGATGACTTGGCGATCGCCGCGGCCAGCACCTTGGTGCCATTGGCGAACTGATCGAATTCGAAGACGCCGAGCGGGCCATTCCAGACGATGGTGCCGGCGCTGACCATGATGTCGGCGAGCAGCTTCGCGGTATCCGGGCCGATATCGAGAATCAGGTCATCGGCCGCCACGTCGGTTGCCTTCTTGACCGTCGCTTCCGCCGTCGGCGAAAACGCCTTGGCGCAGACGACATCGGTCGGAATCGGCACCGAAGCACCGCGTGCCTTGAGCTTGTCGATGATGCGCTTCGCTTCCGGCACCAGGTCCGGCTCGGCCAGCGACTTGCCGATCGACAGACCTGCCGCGAGCATGAAGGTATTGGCGATACCACCGCCGACCACCAGCTGATCGACCTTGTCGGCCAGCGCATCGAGAATGGTCAGCTTGGTCGATACCTTGGAGCCACCGACGATCGCCACCAGCGGCCGCTTCGGATTGCCGAGCGCAGCGCCGAGCGCTTCCAGTTCGGCGGCAACCAGCGGGCCGGCGCAGGCGACCTTGGCCTTCAGCGCCAGCGCATGGGTCGTCGCTTCAGCGCGATGCGAGGTACCGAAGGCATCGTTGACATAGACATCGCAGAGCTTGGCCATCTTCTCGGCGAGTTCTTCGCTGTTCTTCTTCTCGCCCTTGTTGCAGCGGCAGTTCTCGAGCAGCACGACTTCGCCAGGCTTGACGGTGAAGCCTCCGTCGACCCAGTTCTGGATCAGCTTCACCGGCTGGCCGAGCAGTTCGCTCATGCGCGCGGCAATCGGCGCCAGCGAATCAGCCGGCTTGAACTCGCCTTCGGTCGGACGGCCGAGATGCGAGGTGACCATCACCGCTGCACCTTTCGACAGCGCCAGCTTGATGCCGGGAATCGAGGCGCGGACGCGGGTGTCTTCGGTGATATTGCCGGCGTCATCCTGCGGCACGTTGAGATCGGCGCGGATGAACACGCGCTGATTCTTCAGATCGAGGTCGGCGAGCTTCTTGAATTTCATGATCGGAATCCGGTGCAGCAAAGAGAAATTAGGGGCCAAAAGAAAAGGGAACCGGCAATCGCGTAGCCGATTCCCGATTCCCTTTCCGCGCCGCGCTGTACTTACTTACCAGCGACCACGCGCACCATCTCGAGGCACTTGTTGGAATAGCCCCACTCGTTGTCGTACCAGCTGACCAGCTTGACGAAGGTCGAGTCGAGCTGGATGCCGGCTTCGGCGTCGAACACCGAGGTGCAGGTCTCGCCACGGAAGTCGGTCGCGACGACCTTGTCTTCGGTGTAGCCGAGCACGCCCTTCAGCGCGCCTTCGCTCTGCGCCTTCATTTCGGCACAGATCTCGGCGTAGGTCGCCGGCTTTTCGAGTTCGGCGGTCAGATCGACGACCGAGACGTCCGAAGTCGGCACGCGGAACGACATGCCGGTCAGCTTCTTGTTCAGTTCCGGGATCACGACGCCGACGGCCTTGGCAGCGCCGGTCGACGACGGAATGATGTTCTCGAGAATGCCGCGGCCGCCGCGCCAGTCCTTGTTGCTCGGGCCGTCGACCGTCTTCTGCGTTGCCGTGGTGGCGTGGATGGTGGTCATCAGGCCGCGCTTGATGCCCCACTTGTCGTGGACAACCTTGGCCAGCGGTGCCAGACAGTTGGTGGTGCAGGACGCATTGGAAATGATCGCCTGGCCGGCGTAGGTCTTGTGGTTGACGCCGTAGACGAACATCGGCGTGTCGTCCTTCGACGGTGCCGACAACACCACCTTCTTGGCGCCGGCGTCGAGATGCTTCTGCGCAGTGACCTTGTCGAGGAACAGGCCGGTCGATTCGATGACGACTTCGGCACCGACGTCGGCCCACTTCAGGTTGGACGGATCACGTTCCTGGGTCAGGCGGATCTTCTTGCCGTTGACGAACAGAGCGCCATCCTTGATCGCGATTTCGCCCTTGAAGCGGCCGTGCACGGAGTCATAAGCCAGCATGTAGGCGAGGTAATCCGGCTCGAGCAGATCGTTGATCGCGACGATTTCGATGTCGCCACCGAAGTTCTGCACAGCAGCACGCAGCACATTGCGACCGATGCGGCCGAAACCATTGATGCCAACTTTGACTGCCATGATGTTCCTCTGAAGGTCGGTGGATCGCCCTGTTCGCAGACACGCCCCGGACGATCATCGGATGCGGGCGGCCCGATACGCTGAAGTGCAGGCGGGGCTGCATTTTAGCCCAGCCCCAAAAAAGCGGGGCCGACATTTGTCGGCCCCCTTTTTATGTACGACATAGCCGTAATTAACGGCTTTTCACATCAGTTCAAGGTGAAGTTGATCGGCAGCTCGACGAGGAACTCGGTGTATTCCGGGCTCACGGTCGCTGGCACCGGCGGGAACTTGCCGATGCGCTTGAACACTTCCTTGGCTTCCTTGTCCAGTTCGATGAAGCCCGACTTGGTGATCAGCTGCACGTCGAGAATCGAGCCGTCGCGGGAGATCTGCACGCGCAGCTTGACCACGCCCTCTTCCTCGTTGCGCAAGGATTTGGCCGGGTACTGCACGTTCTGCTGGATGACGCTCTGCAGCGTGTTGTAGTACGTCGTCGGCACGCCGGTACCCACTGCCCGCGCCGGCGGCGCTGGCGGTGCCGGGGGTGCTGGCGGTGGTGCTGGCGGCACCGTCGGTACATCCACGGCATCCGGCGCGTTGGTCGTCGGTGCCTCGATCGGCGGCGGCGTCGGAGACGGCGTCGGGACGATCTTCGGCGGTTCCTTCGGCGGCGGCGTTGGCGGCGGCGGTGGGGGCGGCGGTGGCGGGGGTGGAGGAGGTGGGGGAGGTGCGAGTTCGACGATCAGCTGTTTCTTGGCTTTCGGCGGCAGATTCACCGTCGGTCGCACCAGCTGGATGAGGAACAGGATCAGCGTGCCGTGGAAGATGATCGAGACGATCAGTCCCGTACTCCACGTCTGCTTGCCCTTCTTGGGAGGATTGCTCACTGGGTATAGCTCCAGCCCGTCACTGCTGGGCTTCGGCCATCAACGAAACCTTGTAGAACCCGGAAGCGCCCACGAGGCTGATGAGATCGACGACCTTGCCGTATTCCACGCCCTTGTCGGAGCGGATGTAGACGAGGTTGTCAGCCTGCTTCGCCGAAATGGCGCGCAAGGCTTCACCGAGCTGTTCGAAGGGCACCTGCTGGGTCAGCGGGCCATTGTTGATGAAGTACTCGTTCGCTGTATCGATCGAGATGATGAGGGGATCGCGCGGTTTGCCCATCTCGTCGAGAGAGGCTTTCGGCAGTTCGATCGGAAGTGTCGGCAGCATCAGTGGCGCCGTGACCATGAAGATGATCAGGAGCACCAGCATCACGTCGACCATCGGCGTGATGTTGATTTCGGCGACCGGCGACATCTCGCCTTCTTCGCCGTCTCCTGACGAGACCTTTACGTTCAGGCCCATGGCGTCAGCTCTTGGCGCCTGGGGCGAAACGCTTGGCCAGACGGCCGGCATAGATGCCCACTGCAGTGCCGATGCGGCCCGAGTAGCGGCCCATGTCGGTCGACAGCTTGTTGTAGGCCATGATCGCCGGGATGGCCGCAACCAGGCCGATGCCGGTGGCGAACAGCGCTTCGGCGATACCCGGAGCCACGGTCGCCAGCGAGGTGTCGCGGTTGGCGGCGATGCCGGTGAAGGTATTCATGATGCCCCACACGGTGCCGAACAGGCCCACGAACGGAGCGGCCGAGCCGACCGTCGCAAGGAACGGCAGACCCTTATTCAGGCGGCGGATCTCATTGGACATTTCCAGGCGCATCGCGTGCTCGATGCGATCACGCACTTCGTGCAGCGCTTCATGGCTGTGCTCGCCCGAGCCTTCGCGCCATTCGGCGTTGCCGGCTTCGACGACCGCTGCGAGCGGGTGCTGCTTGTCGTCCGAGTAATTGATCATGTCTTCCAGCGTGCCGGTCTCGAGCTTGTTCTCGAGGCGGCCGATGGCACCGTTGGCTTTGGCGACGGCAAAGAACTTCTCGATCATCACCGTCCAGCTCCAGACGGAGAAAAAGCCGAGCAACAGCAGGATGCCCTTGACGACAGGATCTGCCTGTCGCACGAGGCTCATGATCGAAAGGTCGGCCGGGTTGATGCTGCCGGCGGCTTCGGCCGCAATATTGATGAGACTGACTGCCACGTGAGGTACTCCGAAAGGTTGGATCTGTTGCGCCGAGGGTATGGCGAGGTGCTCGCAAGACTCGCACCAAAGCTGCACGGCGGACTGAGGAAGGCCGAATACTACTGACCTGTTACGGCAATAAGCAAGGCAACGGAAGTTTCTTAAAACATTAATAAACGTATAGTTTTCGACAAATCCGGCGACACCGGACGGCGCTGCCGCGGCCATTGCGACATGGTGAAAACCAGACTGTGAGGAACACTCAGCGCATCGTCACCAGCTCTTCCGAACTGGTGGGATGGATCGCCACAGTGTCATCGAAGTCGCGCTTCGTGGCGCCCATCCGCACCGCAACGGCAAAACCCTGGATCATTTCGTCCGCACCGATGCCGATCACGTGCACGCCGACGACTTTCTGCTCCGGCCCGACGCAGACCAGCTTCATCGCCGTCTCGTGCTTGTGCTCGAGGAGGCCGTAATACAGCGCCTTGAATCGCGTGTTGTAGATCTTGACCACATCGCCGTATTGCTTGCGCGCCGCGTCTTCGCTCAAACCCACCGTGCCGATCGGCGGATGACTGAAGACGACGCTGGCGATGTTGGCGTAATCGAGCTTGCGCTCGCTTTGGCCATCGAACAGACGATCTGCCAGCCGACGACCGGCCGCAATCGCCACCGGAGTCAGTGGCACGCGGCCGGTGACATCGCCGACGGCGTGCACGCTTTCGCGGCTGCTGTTCTGCCAGTCGTCGACGACGATATGGCCGGCGTCATCGAGCTTGACGCCAGCTTCCGCCAGCCCAAGGCCTTCCGTATTGGCGCGGCGGCCGGTCGCCCAGATCAAGGTGTCGACGGCGATAGCCGTGCCGTCGTTGAGGCTTGCGCCCAAGCTCGAGCTAGAGCTGTCGTGTTGCCGTTCGAGTCGCTTCACCTCGCAGCCATACCGGATGCGCACGCCTTGCTGGATCAGTTCGGCACTCAAGGCCTCGGCAAGCATGGCGTCGAAACTGCTCAGCAAGCGCTGGCCGCGAACGATCAGCGTCACCTCGGCGCCGAGCGCGCGCAGCACACCACAGAGCTCGACGGCGATGTAGCCGGCGCCGACCACGGCGACCCGGTTCGGCATCGCCTGCAGCGCGAAGAAACCATCGGAATCGATGCCCAGTTCCGCGCCGGGAACCGTCGGCCGCTGCGGCTTGCCGCCGGTGGCGATCAACACGTGTCGCGCGGCGATCGCTTTCTCACCGCAAGCGACGCGGCCATCCGGCAACAGACGACCATAGCCCTCGACCAAGCTCACGCGATCGCGATCGAGCCCGTCCCGATAGATGCCATTCAGGCGCCGGATGTAAGCCTCGCGGCGTTCGACCAGCGCCGACCAGTCATGGCTGTGCGCGGCAAGTTCGAAGCCGTAACCGGCCGCTTCGGCCAAGGTGCCGGCAATCTGCGCGGCATGCCACATCAGCTTTTTCGGCACGCAGCCGACGTTGACGCAGGTGCCGCCCAAGCGCGCCGGCTCGATCAACACCACCTTGGCTCCGTACTGCGCTGCGCGCCGCGCCGTGGCGATGCCGCCGCTGCCGCCGCCAAGCACGGCGAGATCGAAAGTCTGGTCCTGCATGGTCATCGTCGTTGCCTCGAAGTGGTGCGTGCAGCGCACCGGTTCAGCCAGCAGCCCGTGAGGCTCAGGCGCGTTTCCACTTGATGCCGCAGCCGACGCTGGGGATCTGATCCTCGCCAACCGCGCGTCCCGCCAGCAGTGCATCCAGTGCGGCACGCAGATCGACGCCGGTCACCGGCTTGCCATTGCCCGGACGAGAGTCATCGAGTTGACCGCGATAAGCCAGTTTCATTGCGCCATCGAAGACAAAGAAATCCGGCGTGCAGGCCGCCTGGTAGGCGCGCGCCACCATCTGCGACTCGTCGTATAGATAAGGAAACGGAAAGTGCTCCCGCTTCGCCAGCGCAGCCATCTTGTCCGGCGCGTCGTCCGGGTAGTTCGCGACATCGTTGCTGCTGATCGCGATGAATGCCACACCCTGTGCGATGTAGTCACGCGCCAGCTTCAGCAGGCCGTCACGGATATGGATCACGTAGGGGCAGTGATTGCAGATGAACATCACCACGGTCGCGCGGTCTGACTGCAGCTCGGCCAGCGACAGGCTGCGGCCGCTGACGGTATCCGGCAGGCTGAAAGCCGGCGCCAGCGTCGCCAGCGGCAGCATCGTCGACGGGGTCAGCGCCATGTCATCTCCTTGCATCGAGGGGCGCGGCACACTCGTCGCGCAGTGCGCCGGATTGTAGCCTCGCCGTCGCGCAGCCGAGCTTGCGACAAGACTCGTCGCATTCGTTCTTATGCAGGGGTAACCACCTTGCATTACGCTATCTGCTTATCCGCATGACCCGATCACACGAGGAACCCGCAGTGACTCAAGCCACGAGCAGCTATCTCTTCACGTCCGAATCCGTCTCCGAAGGCCACCCGGACAAGCTCGCCGACCAGATTTCAGACGCTGTGCTCGACGCGATCCTCGCTCAGGACAAGCGCGCCCGCGTCGCCTGCGAAACCCTCGTCAAGACAGGCGTCGCGATCGTGGCCGGCGAAGTCACGACCTCGGCCTGGGTCGACCTCGAAGCGCTGGTCCGCAAGGTCATCATCGACGTCGGCTACAACTCTTCCGACGTCGGCTTCGACGGCGCCACCTGCGGCATCCTGAACATCATCGGCAAGCAGTCGCCAGACATCGCGATGGGCGTCGACGGCACCAAGAAGAAGGAAAAGGCGGCCGAGGATATCGGCGCCGGCGACCAGGGCCTGATGTTCGGCTACGCCTGCGACGAAACCAAGGAACTGATGCCGGCGCCGATCTACTACTCGCATCGCCTGGTCGAGCAGCAGTCGAAGATCCGCAAGGCCAAGAAGGGCGGCCTTGCCTGGCTGCGCCCGGACGCGAAGTCGCAGGTCACCCTGCGCTACGAGAACGGCGTTGCCGTCGGCGTCGACGCGGTCGTGCTGTCGACCCAGCACTCACCCGAAATCAAGCTGAAGGACCTGCGTGAAGCGGTCATGGAATCGATCATCAAGCCGGTGATTCCGGCCAAGTGGATCACCAAGGCGACCAAGTTCCACATCAACCCGACCGGCAACTTCGTGATCGGCGGCCCGGTCGGTGACTGCGGCCTGACCGGCCGCAAGATCATCGTCGACAGCTACGGCGGCTGGGCCCGTCATGGTGGCGGCGCGTTCTCGGGCAAGGATCCGTCGAAGGTCGACCGTTCGGCCGCATACGCCGCACGCTATGTCGCCAAGAACATCGTTGCCGCAGGTCTGGCCTCGCGCTGCGAAGTGCAGGTCAGCTACGCGATCGGTGTTGCCGAACCGACGTCAATCTTCGTGACCTCGTTCGGCACCGGTGCGGTCAGCGACGAAGCGCTCGAGAAGCTGGTCCGCAAGCACTTCGACCTGCGTCCGGGCGGCATCATCAAGATGCTCGACCTGATCCACCCGATGTATCAGGCCACCGCCGCCTACGGCCATTTCGGCCGCAAGCCGCAAGAAATGACGGTGAACGGCGAAACCTTTACCGCGTTCTCGTGGGAGAAGACGGACAAGGCCGAACTGCTGAAGGATGCGGCGAAGAAGCTGAAGTAAGCGCTTCATCGCAGAAACGAAAAGGCCGCAGTGATGCGGCCTTTTTTGTGGGTGTCGCGCGGACTCATCGCTCCAGTTCAGTTTTGCCGTCCATGGCGAGACTTGATCCTCCGTTACGCCCCCCGGCCCAGCAATCCCTTGCCGGGCGTTCGCCATCTGCGGAGCCATGCTCCGCAGATGGCTCACCCGGTATTCTGAAGCCCTTGCGCAACGCCGTTCACCGTCGCGACCAAGGCTCTCAGCAAGCTGTCATCGCTGCTGCCTGACGCGCGCCAGCGGGTCAGCAGATCAACCTGCAGGAAGCTGATCGGGTCGACATAGGGATTGCGGACGCGGATCGATTCGGCCAGCCGGGGCTCGTTGGCCAGCAGCGTTTCCTGGCCGCGCAGGCGCAGCACCCAATGGCGGGTGCGCTCGAACTCGGCGGTGATCATCGGGAAGAAGGCTTCGTGCAGCGGGCCGGACAATTTCGAGAAGCGCTCGGCGATGTCGAGATCGCACTTGGCGAGGATCATGTCGGTGTCGTCGAGCATCACGCGGAAGAACGCCCAATCGCGTGACATCTCGAACAACCGCGCTTCGCCGAGTTCGGCCGCAACCTGTTCGAGACCGCTGCCGAGGCCGTACCAGGCGGTCAGGCCGGAGCGGCATTGGGTCCAGGCGAACACCCAGGGAATGGCGCGCAGGCTTTCGACGCCGACCATGGTGCCGCGCCGGCTTGGGCGGCTGCCGAGGGTCATCTTTTCGATGATGTCGATCGGCGTCGCGGTGCGGAAATAGTCGACGAAATCCGGCGCATCGACGAAGCCGCGATAAGCCGTGCGGCTGTGATTCGAGATCGCGGTCATCGCCTCGCGCCAGGCGCCTTCGCGAGCTTCCGGAATGCGCGGGCGCAAGCTCGCCCGCAAGGTGGCGCCAACCATCTGTTCGAGGCTGCGCAAGGCCAGCGCGCGAATGCCGTACTTGCGGTGGATGACTTCCCCTTGCTCGGTCACCCGCAGTGATCCGGCCACCGAGCCGCGCGGGCTGGACATCAGCGCGGTGACGATCTTGCCGCCGCCACGGCTGGCCGAGCCACCGCGGCCGTGGAAGAACTTGAGCTTGATGCCGAACGCCTGCGCAGCTTCGAGCAGTTCGACCTGAGCGCGCTGCAAGCCCCATCGCGAAGCAACCGTGCCGCCGTCCTTGCCGCTGTCCGAGTAGCCGAGCATCACCGCCTGGCGATCGCCGCGGGCAGCGAGATGTTCGCGATAGACCGGGTCGGCGAACAGCGCGCGCAAGGTGTCTGGGCCGGCACGCAGATCGTCGACGGTTTCGAACAGCGGCGCGATGTCCAGCGGCACCTGGCCGCGCTCATCGACCAGCCCGCCGTGGCGCGCCAGCGCCAGCACCGCGAGCACGTCTGCGGCCCGCTGCGCCATGCTGATGATGTACAGGCCGATGGCCTCGGCGCCGTAGCGCTTGATCGACTCGGCAAGCGTGGCGAACACCGCCGTACAGCGAACGGCGGTCGCGTCATCAGATGCGGCGAAGGTGGCGCTGGCACCAGCATAGGGACGCAGGCTTTCGGTCTGCGCGTCGCCCGCAAGGTCCGCCCATTCCGGATTGCCGATCAGCGCATCGATGGCTTTGGCATGGACCCGCGAATCCTGGCGGCAATCAAGCCGCGCCAGATGAAAGCCGAAAGTCCGCACTCGCCAGAGCAAGCGGCGCACCGCGTACCAGCCGGCGTTCAGGCCCTTGCCGGCGAGCAGACTTTCGGCGACCAGTTCGATATCGGCCCGGAAGGCTTCGGCGTTCTCGTAGCCGCCGTCTTCATCGTGGGCTGTGGCGCGCAGACGCGCGCGGATCAAGGTCAGGAACAGGCGATACGGCATGTCGCCATGGCGTGGCTTCAAGGCGGCGCCGGCTTCCGGCAGCAGCGTCTTGTAAGCGGCAATGCGGCGCAGCAGTTCGCCGGCGACATCGACGCGGTCCGCGGTCTGGCTCAAGGAGTCGGACAGTTCGCCGACCTCGGCCGCATAGCGTTCGAGAATCCGCGCGCGCTGGCTTTTCAGCGTGTCGGCAATGGTGTCGGCGCCGACATTCGGGTTGCCGTCCATATCACCGCCGACCCAGGAGCCGAAGCGCAACAGACGCGGCATCTCGACTTCAGTGCCGTAAACGGTGCGGATCGCATCCTCGAAGGCTTCGTAGAACGCCGGCACGATGTTGTAGATCGCGCCGCTCAGATAGAAGCCGACGTGGTCGCATTCGTCCTGCACGGTGGGCCGCGCCGCGGCGGTTTCGCGGGTCTGCCAGCTGGCGGTCAGCGCCACCCGCAGGCGGCCCCAGTCGGCGGCGCGCTCCGGGCCGGTGAGGCTGGGATCGAATTCGTTGACCAGGCAGCGGACGATCTGCTGCTCCTTCTCCAGGATCGAACCGCGCACCGCTTCGGTCGGATGGGCGGTGAATACCGGTTCGACATCGAGCCGGCCGAGCCACAGCAGCAGTTCGCGGGCGCTGACGCCGGCCGCTTTCAGGGTGTGCAGCGCGTCGAGCAGGCTGTCCGGCTGGGCGGCGGCGCCGGCCCGTTCGTAATCGCGGCGACGGCGGATGCGATGCACACGCTCGGCAATGTTGACGCCCTGGAAGTAGGTCGAGAACGCCCGCGTCAGCCATTCGGCCTGGACCACCGGCAGATCGGAAAGCAGCGCTGACAATTCCTGCGAGGTGGCGGTGCCTTCGCGGCGACGGATGGCCGTGGTGCGCACCGTTTCGACGCCGTCGAGAAACGCCGCGCCGTGCTGCTCGGCAAGCATTTCACCAACCGTCGCACCGATGCGGCGCACGTTCTCGCGCAGCGGGGCATCAGCGGCATTGCGGGCGTTACGGGTGTCGCTGGTCGAGTTATCCATGGTCCTTGGTACGCAAAGCCGATGCCGAGTTCGCCATGAAACGGCTGGCCCGGGCCGCCGGTCGAACCGTCCGGCTCCTGTCTATCCTTTTATCCGCATAGGCGAATACAATGCCTGCCACGACTCCCGAGGGGCGCTGCGACCGTCGCCACGCGATGACGGCCAGGCTCGGGGGCAGGCTTTCAGCAACGGCGCCCGTTCCAATCGATTTCTACACTGGAGCGATGCTCATGAATGCTGTCCTGAAACCCGTTGTCCCGTTCACCGATTTCAAGGTCCGCGACATCTCGCTGGCCGAATTCGGCCGCAAGCGCATCCGCATGGCCGAAGAAGAAATGCCCGGCCTGATGTCGATCCGCGCCAAGTACGCGCCGCTGCAGCCGCTGAAGGGCGTGCGTCTGACCGGCTCCCTGCACATGACCAAGGAAACGGCCGTGCTGCTGGAAACCCTCGGCCACCTCGGCGCTTCGGTGCGCTGGGCCAGCTGCAACATCTTTTCGACCTCGGACGACTCCGCCGCTGCAGTCGCCGCCGCCGGCACGCCGGTGTTCGCCTGGAAGGGTGAAACGCTGGAGGAATACTGGGATCTGGCGCTGGATTCGATCACCCACACCCTGCCCGACGGCACACTGACCGGCCCCGAGCTGGTGGTCGACGACGGCGGCGACGTGACCCTGCTGATCCACAAGGGCTACGAGTTGGAAAACGGTTCGGACTGGGTCAACACGCCGTCCGACAACCATGAGATCAAGGTCATCAAGGACCTGCTCAAGAAGGTCGCGGTCGAACGTCCCGGCTTCTGGACGCGCGTGGTCAAGGACTGGCGCGGCGTTTCGGAAGAGACCACCACCGGCGTGCACCGCCTGTACCAGATGGTCGAGGCCGGCAAGCTGCTGGTGCCGGCGATCAACGTCAATGACTCGGTCACCAAATCGAAGTTCGACAATCTCTACGGTTGCCGCGAATCGCTGGCCGACGGCATCAAGCGCGCCACCGATCTGATGATCGCCGGCAAGGTCGCCGTGGTCTGCGGCTACGGTGACGTCGGCAAGGGCTCGGCGCACAGCCTGCGTGGCCTCGGCGCGCGCGTGATCGTCACCGAGATCGACCCCATCAACGCGCTGCAAGCGGCGATGGAAGGCTTCCAGGTCGATACCGTCGAAGACACGCTGGGCCTGGCGGACATCTACGTCACCACCACCGGCAACAAGGACATCATCACCCTCGAGCACATGAAGGCGATGAAGCACAACGCGCTGGTCTGCAACATCGGCCACTTCGACAACGAAATCCAGATGGATCGTCTGAACGCCGCCGATGGTGTCGTGAAGATGAACATCAAGCCGCAGGTCGATCACTACACCTTCCCGGGTGGCAAGAGCATTTACATTCTTGCCGAAGGCCGCCTGGTGAACCTCGGTTGCGCCAATGGCCATCCGGCGTTCGTGATGAGCAACTCGTTCTCCAACCAGACGCTCGCGCAGATCGATCTCTGGAAGAACAAGGACAGCTACGAGAAGACCGTTTATCGCCTGCCGAAGAAGCTGGACGAAGAAGTGGCGGCGCTGCATCTGGAGCAGATCGGCGTGAAGCTGACCAAGCTCACCGCTGCGCAGGCCGAATACCTCGGCGTGCCGGTGGAAGGTCCGTACAAGCCGGATCACTACCGCTACTGAGGCTGGCGTGACGGGCGCCTGGTCGATCACGGCAGTCGCGGATCAAGACACCGATACCGCGGCTGCCATCCTTGAACTGCTGAGGGACTACAACAAGCAGTTCATCGGCCGTGCGCCATTCGGCCCTTTTCAACTGGCTGCACGCGATCCAGCAGGCTGCCTCATCGGCGGTCTGCTGGGCGAGTGGCGCAGCTACTGGCTGCACGTGGATATTCTCGTGATCGCCGAGCCTTATCGCCGTACCGGCCTGGGCTCGGCGCTGATGGCCGAGGCTGAACGGGCGACACGCGAGAAGAAGTACCGCGGCATCTTTCTCGATACCTTCGAGTTCCAGGCGCCGCGTTTCTACGAGAAGCTGGGCTACACCCGCTTCGGCTGCATCCAGAACTACAGCGACGGCCATGACCGTCACTTTTACGAGAAACGCCTGTGAGCGCCGTCGCACCGCAGTTTTCGTTTGAACTGTTTCCCCCGCGCACGCCCGAAGGCGTCGCGAAATTACCGAACATCGCCGCTCAGCTTGCGGCGGTGCAGCCGAAGTATTTCTCGGTGACCTACGGCGCCGGCGGCTCCGATCAGGACGGCACCTACGACACCGTGGTCAAGGTGGTCGAGAAGACCGGCATCGAAGCGGCGCCGCATCTGACTTGCGTCGGCTCCTCGCGCGCGAAAATCGCCAGCCTGCTTGATCGTTACAAGGCGGCGGGCGTGAAGCGCATCGTCGCCTTGCGTGGCGACTTGCCGGCCACCGCCATCGGCACCGGCGCACCGGGCGATTTCCGCTACGCAAACGAGCTGGTGTCGTTCGTCCAGGAAACCCATGGCGACACCTTCCAGCTGGAAGTCGCCGCCTATCCGGAAATGCACCCGCAGGCACTGAACCCGACGGCCGATTTCGACGCCTTCCGGCGCAAGGTCGACGCGGGCGCCCACGCCGCGATCACCCAGTATTTCTATGTCGCCGATGCCTACTTCGATTTTCTCGAACGCTGCGCCAAGGCCAACATCACGATTCCGGTGATCGCCGGCATCATGCCGATCACCAACCACGCCCAGCTGAGCCGCTTCTCGGCTGCCTGCGGTGCCGATATCCCGCGCTATGTTCGTCTGCGTCTCGAGCAGTTGCAGGACGACAAACCGGCGCTGCTCGACTTCGGGTTGGATGTCGTCACCCGGGTCTGCGAAGCGGTGCTGAACGGCGGTGCGCCGGGCATCCACTTCTACACCTTGAATCAGGCCGACCCGACCTTGCGGCTCTGGAAGAACCTCGGGCTGCCAGTCCCGCACTGAGCAGTCCGCAGCCGCGTTGCGAGACAGTACGCAATGACAGCCGCACAGCCCGGCCGTAAGCTGCGCGGCGCATGAAGATCCTGCATCTACTCGACTATTGCGGCGTGGCCGTGTTCGCGGTCAGCGGCGCGCTGGCGGCTGGGCGCAAGTCGCTGGATGTGCTCGGTGTCGTGGTCATCGCGCTGGTCACTGCCACCGGTGGCGGCACCATTCGCGATCTGCTGCTCGATCGTCATCCGGTGTTCTGGATTGCCGATCCGCTCTACGTCGTGGTGATCATCGTGGCGGCCCTGCTGACCATTCCGTATACCCGTTGGGTACGGCCGCCCACGCAGATCCTGCAAGTCGCCGATGCTTTCGGGCTGGCGTTCTTCTCGATTGCCGGCGCCCAGGTGGCGCTGAGTGCCGGCCATTCCGGCGTCATCGCGGTGATGATGGCGACGATCACGGCTTCATTCGGCGGCCTGCTGCGGGACGTGCTGTGCAATGACATCCCGATGATCCTGCGCAAGGGCAACATCTACGCAACCGCGGTGATCGTCGGCGCCAGTCTGTACGTCGCGGCACTCGAACTGGGCATGGAGCGCGTGCCGGCAACCGTGCTTGGCATGGTCGCGATCGCCGGTTTCCGGCTCGGGGCGATCGTCTGGAACTGGTCGCTGCCGGTCTACACCCTGGCGGACGACGAACCGCCGCCGCCCAACCGGAATGACCGGCCATGAAGCGCTTCCGACGTCCTCGCCTGCTCATCTGGCAATGGCTGCTGCTGGCGCCATTCGCGATCGCCGCGTTCGCGGTGCTGCAGGTGCTGATCCTGCGGGTCGTGCCGCCGTTCACCAGCGCGTTCATGATCGCGTCCGATGCGCCCGAGATTCGTTATGACTGGGTGCCCTGGCAGCGCATCGCGCCGGTCGCCGGGCTGGCGATGGTCGCTGCCGAAGATCAGAAATTCCCGGAGCATTGGGGTTTCGATTTCGAAGCGATCGACAAGGCGCTGGATCACAACAAGCGCTCGCGGCGCATGCGCGGTGCGTCGACGATCAGCCAGCAGACCGCCAAGAACCTGTTCCTGTGGTCCGGACGCAGTTACGTCCGCAAGGGGCTGGAAGTCGGCTACACCTTGCTGATCGAAACCTTCTGGCCGAAGCGGCGGGTCCTCGAGATGTATCTGAACATCGCGCAGTTCGGCCCGGGTGTTTATGGCGTCGAAGCGGCCGCCCAGATTTACTTCCACAAGCCTGCCGCCCGGCTCAGCCGCAGCGAAGCGGCACTGCTCGCCGCCGTGCTGCCGAATCCGGTGCGGCTCAGGGTTGATCGGCCGTCAGCCTACGTGCTCGGCCGCGCCAATCAGATCGAAGACCAGATGCAAGCCCTTGGAAGCGACTATCTGGCCGATCTGCATTGATGTGGCGGTGATCTGCACCGATTGAGGGCGGATCTCCGCTTTACTTGAAGAAAGCTGGCTTAAGTACTGAAATCTAAGAAGAAGCCCGGTTCGCACACAGCAGCTGTGGATAAGCCTGTGAACAAGGCCGGGGCAGCGCCGCTAAGTAGCGGTCCGCACATGGGTTTTTGGCCCTGCGCCTAATTTCTGACCAAGTTACTTTGTTTATTTATATCAATGGTTTGCAGTGTTTTTTATGGTTTTTGACAGATTTATGTCGCAATACCGGGGCTTTGCGGCATTCGCTGCCTGACGATGTGCATAAGTGCTTAGCAGCAACGTCATGCGATCGATGCTGTCAAGCCTTTTTTGTTTGCCGCTTATAGACTGCACGCATGGCTTTTTCCCTTCCTCGTGTGCTGTGCCTGTCCGGCCTCGATCCGGTTGGCGGCGCCGGCCTGCAGGCCGACATCGAAACCCTGGCCGCACACCGCATTCACACGCTGAGTCTGGTTACGGCGCTGACCGTGCAGGACTCCCGCAATGTCCGCCGCGTGGTCGTTACCGACCCGACCCTGCTCGACGAACAGCTGAGCGTGCTGCTAGCCGACGCGCGGCCCGACGCGGTCAAGCTCGGCCTGCTCGGCAGCATCGCGCAGCTGCCAGTGATCGTCGCCCATCTCGCAAGGCTGGCGGTGCCAGTGGTCTGCGATCCAGTGCTGCGGGCCGGCGGCGGCACCGACTTGGTCGCCGACGCGTTTCCGGCCGCGCTTCGCGCGCAGTTGCTGCCGCTGGTGACGGTGCTGACGCCGAACGCCGCCGAAGCGCGACGCCTAGTGCCAGATGGCGCCGATCTCGCTGACTGCGGCGCGGCACTGGTCACCGATGGCTGCATGCGGGTGCTGATCACCGGTGGCGACGAACCCGGCGCATCGGTCGTCAATCACAGTTACGGAAGAGAGATGACGGCACAGCGCTGGCAATGGCCGCGTCTGCCGGAAACCTTCCACGGTGCCGGCTGCACGCTGGCCAGTGCCATCGCCGCGCGGCTGGCGCTGGGCGATTCCATCGATGACGCGATCGATGCCGGCCAGCGGTGGACGCAGGCTGCACTGGCACGGGCGATCGCGGTCGGCAGCGGGCGCCGTATCCCGGGCAGACTGCCGGCATGAACGGCTCCCCACGCGGCCTGTACGCCGTCACGCCGGATGCGCTGGCCGACAATCCTTCCCGCCTGCTCGCCGCCTGTGCAGCCGCGCTTGTGGGCGGAGCCGTGCTGCTGCAGTACCGAGACAAGCGCAGCGCGCCGGCGCGTCGCGAGCAGAACGCCATCGCCCTGCTGGCGCTGTGCCGCGCGCACGGCGGGCGGCTGATCATCAATGACGATGCCGCGCTCGCGGCGCGGATCGGCGCCGACGGCGCGCATCTCGGCGCCTCCGATGGTTCGCTGAGCGAAGCCCGCGCGCGGCTCGGCCCGCAAGCGCTGATCGGCGCCAGCTGCGGTGACTCGCTGGCCCGTGCCGAAACCGCGATTGTGGCGGGCGCCAGCTATGTCGCCTTCGGCCGCTACTTCGCCTCCAACACCAAGCCCGACGCGCCGCCGGCTTCGCTGGCCACGCTGACCGCGGCTCGCAGCCGCCTTGTCGTGCCGCTGTGCGCAATCGGCGGCATTACGCCGGATAATGGCGCGCTGCTGATCACCGCTGGTGCCGACTGGCTGGCCGCCGTCGACGGCCTGTTCGGCGATGGCGAACCGGCCGGCATCGAAAGCCGCGCCCGCGCCTATTGCGCGCTGTTCGTCGCCTCCTGATTCGAAGAACCCTGGAAACTGCCGTCCCATGTCCACAAGCGAATCCCGTTCCGACCAGCTGTTCAGCCGCGCCCAGGCCTCGATCCCCGGCGGCGTCAATTCCCCGGTGCGCGCCTTCCGCGCTGTCGGTGGCACGCCCCGCTTCATCGCCTCCGCCGATGGCGCAACGATCACCGATGCCGACGGCAAGACCTATGTCGACTACATCGGCAGCTGGGGGCCGATGATCCTCGGCCATCAGCACCCGGCGGTGCGCGACGCGATCATCAGGCAGGCGCAGATTGGTGTGTCCTACGGCGCGCCGACCGAAGCCGAGATCGCCATGGCCGAACTGCTCTGCGCCCGCGTGCCGGGGCTCGAACAGGTACGCCTGTGTTCGAGCGGCACCGAAGCGACGATGAGCGCGCTGCGCCTGGCCCGCGGCTATACCGGTCGCGACATGATCCTGAAGTTCGAAGGCTGCTACCACGGCCATTCGGACTCGCTCTTGGTCAAGGCCGGCTCCGGCGCACTGACCTTCGGCGTGCCGACCTCGCCGGGCGTGCCGGCCGATTTCGCCAAGTACACCTTGACGGCCGATTACAACGATCTGGCCTCCGTCGAGGCTCTGTTCAAGGCCAATGCCGGCAAGATCGCCTGCGTGATCGTCGAGCCGGTGGCGGGCAACATGAACTGCATCCTGCCGAAGCCGGGCTTTCTCGAAGGGCTGCAGACGCTGTGCAAGGCCGATGGTGCGCTGCTGATCTTCGACGAAGTGATGACCGGCTTCCGCGTCGGCCCGAAGGGCGCGGCCGGCGTCTACGGCATCACGCCGGACATGGTCACCCTGGGCAAGATCATCGGTGGCGGCCTGCCGGTCGGCGCCTTCGGCGGCCGCCGCGACATCATGCAGAAGCTGTCTCCGGCCGGCCCGGTCTACCAGGCCGGTACCTTGTCCGGAAATCCGCTGGCGATGGCTGCCGGCATCGCACTGCTGACCGCACTCGATGACGCCGCGATCTACACGCATCTGGAAGCGACGACTGCCGCGCTGCTCGCCGGCCTCGATGCCGAAGCGAAGGCCGCCGGCATCCCGTTCACGACGGTGCAGCTCGGCTCGATGTTCGGGCTGTTCTTCACCGACAAGCCGGCGATCACCAGCTTCGCCGAAGTCACGGCCTGCAATCTCGAACACTTCAAGCGCTTCTTCCACGCCATGCTCGAGCGCGGCATTTATCTGGCGCCCTCAGCCTACGAG
The DNA here is from genome assembly GCF_000420645.1 of Nevskia ramosa DSM 11499. NCBI lineage: Bacteria > Pseudomonadati > Pseudomonadota > Gammaproteobacteria > Nevskiales > Nevskiaceae > Nevskia > Nevskia ramosa. The sequence goes on from NZ_ATVI01000001.1 coordinate 87,562, forward strand.
GCCGGCTTCGTCTCGGCCGCGCACGGCCCGCGCGAGGTCGAGCTGACGATTGCAGCGGCGCGGGAAGCCTTTGCGGAGCTGAAAGCGGCATGAGCGACAACGCCGGCTTCGTCGCCAAGCTACGGAAGAAGATCAACAAGGGCGATTCCTGGCTGACCTATGACCTCGGCCGCCTGTTCACCGATGAAAAGCTCAACGACGATGCCATCGAGATCATCGAAGAGCGCCTGCTGATCGCCGATGCCGGCGTCGAGGCCACCACCCAGCTCTGCGATACGTTACGCAACGAGGTGATGGCTGGCCGGATCAAGACCGAGGCGCAGCTGCGCAAGGAACTGAAGAAAGCGCTGCTCGCCATCATCGGGCCCTGCGCCAAGCCGCTGCTGGTGCCGAGCTACATCAAGCCTTATGTGATCTTCGTCGCCGGCATCAACGGCGCCGGCAAGACCACGACGATCGGCAAGATGGCCGCGAAGATGAAAAAGGAAGGCAAGAGCGTGCTGCTGGCCGCTGGCGATACCTTCCGCGCGGCAGCGGTCGAGCAGCTGACCACCTGGTCCGAGCGCGCTGGCGTGCCGATTCTTTCTCAAGGCGCCGGCGCCGATTCGGCCTCGGTGATCTTCGACGCGGTGCAGGCCGCGAAAGCGCGCGGCATCGACGTGGTGATCGCCGATACCGCCGGCCGTCTGCATACCCAGAGCCATCTGATGGACGAACTGCGCAAGATTCGCCGCGTCGTCCAGAAGCTCGATGCCTATGCGCCGCACGAGGTGATGCTGGTGGTCGATGGCACCGCCGGCGGCAATGCGCTGAACCAGGCCGTGCAATTCCACGAAGCGATCGGCCTGACCGGCCTGACCATCACCAAGCTCGATGGCACCGCGAAAGGCGGCGTGCTGCTGGCGATCGCCAAGCGGCTGGCGCTGCCGGTGCGCTATGTCGGTCTCGGCGAAGCGATCGACGATCTCGACGTGTTCGACGCCGAGGCCTATGCCGAAGCGCTGGTCGGCGGCGCGGCACTGGGAGAGCCACGGTGAGCAACGACGCGCTGATCCGCTTCACCGGCGTCAGCCATCACTATGGCGACAGCAGCCGGGAAATTCTCAGCAACGCCAACTTCGCACTGGCGCGTGGCGAAATGGCCTTCCTGACCGGCCCGAGCGGCGCCGGCAAGTCGACGATGCTGAAGCTGATCGCCCGTCTGGCCCGGCCGACGCTCGGAGAGATCATCGTCGATGGCCAGCGACTGTCGGCGCTGCGCCCGAGCGAAGTGCCGGCCTATCGGCGGCAGTTCGGCATGATCTTCCAGAACTTCAATCTGCTGCCCGATCGCACGGTGTTCGACAACGTGGCGATGCCGCTGATCATCCGCGGCCACAGTGGCGATGACATCGCCCGGCGCGTGCGGGCGGCGCTCGATGCGGTGGGCCTCCGCGGCAAGGAACGCCACTGGCCGCAGACTTTGTCCGGCGGCGAGCAGCAGAGAGTCGGCATCGCCCGTGCGGTGGTCGCCAAGCCGCGGTTGCTGATCGCCGACGAACCGACCGGCAACCTCGATCCGGAAATGGCGCAGGAAGTGATGCAGCTGTTCAACCGCTTCAATGAAGTCGGCGTCAGCGTGCTGGTCGCCACCCATGCGCTGGGCCTGATCTCGCGGCTGCCGCATCGCATCCTGCGACTGGAAAAAGGCCTGCTGACCCAGGTCAAGGCCAGCGAATTCGACTACGCCGATGACGCCGAGGAGCAGGACGCATGAGCAATGCACGGCGAGTCGGCAACACTCCGAGCGGCTTCTCGCGCTGGCTGCTCGAGCACACGCGGGCGATCGCCGCGACCCTGGATCAGCTGAAGCGGCGGCCGTTCGGCACCTTGCTGACCGCATTCGTGATCGGCGTGACCCTGGCGCTGCCGGCCGGCCTGTATTCGGTGCTCGGCAGCCTCGATGCGGCTTCCAGCGGCCTCAAAGGTTCGCTGCGCGCCTCATTGTTCCTGCGCGACAACCTCGACGACAACGCCGGCCGCGCGCTGGCCGCCACGCTCGCCAAGCGTCCCGGCGTCGCCGAAGCCCGCTACATCTCGCGCGATCAGGCACTGGCCGAGTTCAAGGCCCACTCCGGTTTCGGCGAAGCGCTGGACATCCTCGACAGCAATCCGCTGCCGGCGGTGATCGTCGTTACCCCGGACAGCAAGGCGCCGAAGGCGCAGGCCTCGGCGATGCTCGACGAGATGACCAAGCTGCCGGAAGTCGAAAGCGCGCGGCTGGATCGCGAGTGGCTGGAGCGGCTGTACGCGATTCTCGCCATCGTCGAACGCCTGGTGCTGCTGATCGCCGGGGCGCTGGCGATCGCCGTGCTGGCGGTGGTCGCCAACACCATCCGGCTCGATATCTCGGCCAGACGCGAGGAAATCGTCGTGCTCAAGGTGATCGGCGCCTCGAATGGCTTCATTCGCCGGCCATTCCTTTATACCGGCCTGTGGTACGGCCTGACCGGCGCGCTGCTGGCCTGCCTGATGGTGATTGGCGCGCAAGTTGCCTTGTCAGAACCAGCGGCGAATCTGGCCGGCCTGTACGGGGTAGGCGCGGGCTTCGGTGCGCTGGCGGCCGACACGGTATTCGCCATGTTCGCCACCGGTGCCGCTTTGGGCTGGCTGGCAGCCTTTTGGACGGTGGGTCGCCACCTCGGTGGCATCGAGCCGGATTGAACCTCGACGCCAGTCCGCAGGTCTATGCTGCTCGATGCTTTGAGGCTATCGAACTTCGAATTTTGTGGTGAACTTCTTTTGGTCTTAGCACTCCAATTTCGCGAGTGCTAATATTTTGCGAAACACGGGGACCATGATGACTGCTCTCGCACTATCACCACGGGCTGCTTCGTTTCCGGTGCCGCTGGCCGGCAGCCTTGATACCTACATCCGGTCGGTCAGCCAGATTCCGCTGCTGACGCCAGACGAAGAACAGAAGCTCGCGCACGAACTGCACGACGACGGCAATCTCGCGTCGGCGCAGAAACTGGTGCTGTCGAACCTGCGCTTCGTCGTCCATATCGCCCGCGGCTATCAGGGCTACGGCCTGCCGCTGTCCGATCTGATCCAGGAAGGCAACATCGGCCTGATGAAGGCCGTGAAGCGTTTCGATCCGGGTGTCGGCGTGCGTCTGATCAGTTTCGCCGTGCACTGGATCAAGGCCGAGATCCACGAGTACATCTTGAAGAACTGGCGCATCGTCAAGATCGCCACGACCAAGGCGCAGCGCAAGCTGTTCTTCAACCTGCGCAAGTCCAAGACCCACCTCGGCTGGATGACCCAGTCGGAAGTCGAGGCGGTGGCCAAGGATCTGAAGGTCAAGCCCGAAGAAGTGCTGCAGATGGAATCGCGCCTCGGCGGCGCCGATGTGTCGTTCAGCGCTTCGCCGGACGATGGCGAAGAGTCCTCGTTCGTCCCCGAGGATTATCTGGCCGATCGTCACGACGCCTACTCGGCGATCGAGGAAGCCGAGTGGCAGGACGCCCGCGAAGCCCGGATGAGCACCGCACTGGCGGCACTCGACGATCGTTCGCGCGACATCCTGAAGCGCCGCTGGCTGGCTGATGAATCGAAGGCAGGCCTGCAGGAACTTGGCGACGAGTACGGCGTGTCGGCCGAGCGCATTCGCCAGATCGAGGTCGCGGCGATGAAGAAGCTGCGCAAGGCGATCGAGGTCGAAGCAGAGCCGGCCTGATCATCGGCTCCGATACGCAAAAGCCCGGCAATGCCGGGCTTTTTTGTGGATGCCGACCTCCCGCTCAGATCAGGTAATGATCGACCAGCAGCGCCGTGAAAATGCCCATCAGATAGACGATCGAGTATCCGAAGGTCTTCATGTTCAGGCCCTTGCGCGGCGCAAACTTGATCTGGAAAGCCAGCTGCAGGAAGCGGCCGCCCAGCCCGAGCGCGGCCACCAGGTACAGCCAGCCGCTCATGCCGACCGCGAACGGCATGATGGTCACGGCGATCAACAGGAAGGTGTAAAGCAGCACCTGGGTCGCGGTGTAGTCCACGCCGTGGGTGACCGGCAGCATCGGCACGCCGACCTTGGCGTATTCCTCGCGGCGCTCAATCGCCAGCACCCAGAAGTGCGGTGGCGTCCAGATGAAGATGATCAGGAACAGGATCAGCGCATGCGGATCGACCGTACCAGTGACCGCCGCCCAGCCGAGCACTGGCGGTGCCGCACCGGAAGCGCCGCCGATGACGATGTTCTGCGGCGTCGCCCGCTTCAGGAACAGTGTGTAGACGCCGGCATAGCCAACCAGCGTGAGCTGCGTCAGCACGGCGGTCAGCGGGTTGACCAGGAACCACAGCACGATGAAGCCGGCGAGACCGAGAAAGGTCGCGAAGGCGATCGACTCGGTCAGGCTCAAGGTGCCGGTGACCAGCGGCCGGCCGCAGGTGCGCGCCATGCGGGCGTCGATTTCACGATCGATGATCTGATTGACCGCCGCCGCAGAAGCCGCCTGCAGCGAGATGCCCAGCGTGCCCCAGATCAGCGCCGCGAACGGCGGCAAGCCGGGCACGGCGAGGAACATGCCGACGATTGCGGTGAACACGATCAGCATCACTACGCGCGGCTTGCACAGCTCGTAGTACTCGCGGCTGCGCGACACCGGTGCGGCAGCGACCGCATCGGCACCAGGCACGGCCTGGGCTTTCAGCGAGGAGGGGGGTCTGCTCATGATCGTTCGGCTCGGGACTCAAGGTCTGCGCTGGACGAGGCGGGGCACCGTGCCAGACCTCCCTGCCAAACCGCATGATTCAATGCCAGCACCGCCAGCAGCAGCAGCGCCGCACCGGCGTTGTGGGCGTCAGCCAGCCATAGCGGCAGTTGCAGGTGGATCAGCCCGACACCGATGAGCACCTGCAGCGCCAGCGCGCCCAGCAGCGCCAGCGCGAGCTGTCGGTAGAGCGCCCGCTTCAGGCTCAGCAAATAGGCAGCGATACCGATCAGCACCAGACTCAATACCAGTGCCCCGTAGCGATGGACGATGTGGATCGTCGCACGGGCTGCGACATCGAGAATGCCGCCTTCGTAATCGATGCCCAAGCCGTGCCACAGCTTGAAGGCCACGCCGAGCTCGCCCTTCGGCGCGAAGCTGCCGTGACAGGCCGGGAAGTCCGGACAGGCCAGCGCGGCGTAGTTGGTGCTGGTCCAGCCGCCGAGAAAGATCTGACCGCAGAGCAGCAGCAGCGCGGCGATCGACAGCGGCTTCAGCAAGGCAGCACGCAGCGGCGCGGCTTGCGGTTGATCGGATGGCGCCCGCGTCCCCAGCCACATCCAGAACACCAGCGACAAGGTCGTCAAACCCAGCAGCAGATGGGTGGTGACGATGATCGGCTTCACCTTCAAAGTAACCGTCAACGCCCCGAAGACGATCTGCACCAGCACCACGCCGATGGTAGCCGTCGCCAGACCACGCGGCAGACGGTGGCTGCGATCACGCCAAGCGAGCGCGGCCAGCGCTCCGATCAGCAAGCCGACGATGCCGGCGAGATAGCGATGGACCATCTCCTTCCAGGCTTTCGGCGCCTGTACAGGCCGTTCCGGATACGCGGCTTCGGCGGCGGCGACCTCATGCGCGGCATCCGGCACGCCGATGTGGCCATAGCAGCCGGGCCAGTCCGGGCAGCCCAAACCTGCGTGCGACAGGCGCACGTAAGCACCGAGCACGATCAGGCAGAAGGTGAGAACCAGGGTCAGCAGGTTCAGGCGGTTGAAGGTCTGGAGCATGGGGTGTCGTGTTTCGAGCCGCGCATTTTACTACTGTGATGGTGCGGCGACTTCGCCGCCCTCTGGGTCACGATTCATCCTATCGAGGAGAGCTTGAGCAGCTTTTTCAGATCATCCAGCAGCCCACGCTGCAGCTTGTCGACGTCGGCCTGGTCCTTGTAGGTCATCAGCCAATTGCCATTCGGATCGACCAGATACAGCGCCAGCGGATCGCTCGGCTTGAACACGTCCTCCGAGCGCTGGCCGGCGGGGCCGACGTCGGCAACGATGTGCAGGATCTTGTGTGTCTCGCTCAGCTGCGTGACCGCGGCAGTAGCGGCGGCCGCATCGGGCACGATGTAGACCAGTTGCAGACGGTCCTTGTTGATGCCCACGGCGCCGAGTGCGAGCCGCGTCTGGCGGCCCAGCACCAGACGATCGCTGCAGGCGGCGTCGCAAGTCGCGGCGCCGAGCTGGACGAGGCTCCAGCGACCGGTCAGCAATTCCGGCATTGGCTCGCCGCCGACATTCCGAAATTCGAGCTTCGGCAGCGGCTGGGTCGGCAATACCAGTTCGCCGTAATTGGTGGTCAGCGTCGGCCGCATGCCGTTGCTGTACAGCACCCAGGCGGCGATCAGCGGCCCGATGAAGAGGGCGCCGAGCAGTACCAGGGTCAGGCGGGATCGGCGCAGTTTTGCGGCTTGCGGATTCATGGACGTCGTTTCAGGTTGAGCTTGAGGAAAATCACCAGCAAGGTCGCGGCAAACGCGAACCACTGCGCGGCATAGCCGTAATGGCGTTGTGGCGGGAAGCGTCGGTCGCCCTGCGACCATTCACGCAGATAGCCGTCCGGCGCTTCCGGCGCCAGCAGCAGCATGCCGGCGGCCGTGTCGGCACCGTACAGGCAACGCAGATCGTCGGAGGTCGGATATTCGACGATGCGCGGCCAGGGCTGAGCGGCGCCGGCGCAATTATCGGTCTTCAGCCGCAGCGCCGGTTGTGGCAGCGAACGCCACAGGCCGCTGAGCGTCACCGGCCCTGCAGGGACTGGCAGTTGTGGCAATACGCGACGATCCGGATTCTGCGGCACCCAGCCTCGATTGATCAGCGCGATGCCGCCCGATGCGAGCCGGATCGGCGTCAGTACCTGATAGCCAGGCGTGCGGTCATGGACCTGATTGTCGAGCAGAATCTGTCGGGCGCCATCGTATTCACCAGACGCTGCGGCCAGTACGGCATCGGCGCCGTCCGGCACTGCACTGTCAATTCGCAAAGCTTCCGGGGGCTGCGCGCCAGCGCTCAGGTATTGGGCATCGAGCGCTTCCCGCGCCAGGCCGCGATGCCACTGCCAGAGGCCGAGCCGGATGGTCAGCGCACAGCCAAGCACGGTGCCGAGAATCGCCCACCAGGGCGGGCGGAAGCTCCAACGCGAGGTCATGGCTGGACGGCCCGGTATCGAAGCCGCGCGCCGAGCCTTACCATTCCGGCAATCCCTTTCCAGACCTTGCCATGCTCGCCAAGCTGATTATCGCCGTGCTGCTGATCGCCATCGTCGTATCGCTGTTCTCGGCACTGTTCTTCATGCTGAAGGATTCCAGCAAGAGCAAACGCACGGTGCGGGCGCTGTCCCTGAGAGTCGGCCTGCAGGTGGCCTTGATCGTGTTCCTGCTGGTGGCGACGATGATGGGCTGGATTCACCCTCACGGCATCGGCGGCTGATGGACCTCAATCCGACGCCAGCGTTCACGGTGTCTGCGCCCAAATGACGAAAGCCCGACCGGCAACGGTCGGGCTTTCTGGTTCAGCAGACCTGCAGCCTCGAAAGCTGCAGGTCTCGCCTCGTCCTCTGACTTAGAGGATGTAGACGAAGATGAACAGGCCGACCCAAACCACGTCCACGAAGTGCCAGTACCAGGCCACGCCTTCGAAACCGAAGTGGCTTTCCGGCTTGAAGTGGCCGGCCATCAGGCGACCGGTGACCGAGATCATCATGATCGTGCCCAGGGTCACATGCATGCCGTGGAAGCCGGTCAGCATGAAGAACGTCGAACCGTAGATGCCGGAGTGCAGCGTCAGGTTCAGCTCGTGATAGGCCTCGATGTACTCGGTGACCTGGAAGTACAGGAAGGTGGCGCCAAGTGCGATGGTCGCCCACATCCACAGGATGGTCGCCTTGCGATGGCCTTCCTTCAGCGCGTGATGCGCGAAGGTGATGGTCACCGACGAGGTCAGCAGCAGCAGCGTGTTGATCAGTGGCAGATGCCACGGCGAGATGGTCTTGAACTGCCCCCCGATGGCGGCCGGGCCGTTGGTCGGCCAGATGTTCTCGAAGGCCGGCCAGAGGAACTCGCTGGTGGAGACGCGGGCACCTTCGCCCGACAGCCACGGCACCGACAGTTCGCGGGCGTAATACAGCGCGCCGAAGAAGGCCGCGAAGAACATCACTTCCGAGAAGATGAACCAGCTCATGCCGAGGCGGTAGGTCCGATCGACCTGCTCGCTGTACTGACCGGTTTCACTTTCCTTGGCAACGCCGCGGAACCAGGTGAACACGATGTAGACGAACAGCGCGCCGCCGAGCACGAACGGAATCGGCCCCGGGTGGCGCTCTTCAAGGTACATGCTGACGCTGTACAGGATCGTGCCGAGCGCGATCGTCAACATGAACGGCCAGACGCTCGGCTCCGGAACGAAATAACGACGGTGGCTGGACTCGCTTGCTGCGGCATGGGTTGCCATGACGGGTTCCTTATCTGTCTGCTTTGAATCTGCTTTGAATGGCGGTACGGCTAGCTTTTCGGTACGACTACAGCTTGCTTCTGCACCTCTTCGACCTTGCCGGCCGCCAAGGCGGTGGCATCGAAGAACGTGTACGACAGAGTCACCACTTCAACATCCGCCGGCAACTCCGGATCCAGCATGAAACGGACCGGCATGCGCTTCTCTTCATTTGCCGCGAACGGCTGCTGACTGAAGCAGAAACATTCGGTCTTGCGCAGGTGCCGGGCCGCATTCCACGGCGCGACGCTGGGCACCGCCTGACCGATCACCGCTTCGTCCCGCTCGTTGCGTGCCACGAAATTGACCGTGTACAGCTTGCCGGGATGCACCTGCACCGAAGGCTGCTCGGCGCGGAAGGCGAACACGCGGCCACCGTTGACGGTGGTCACGAACTCGACCTTCACCGTGCGCGTTGCATCTTCGCGCTCGACGACATCCTTGGCAGAGACCAGCATCGCGCTGTCCTTGCCATTGAGGTTCACCAGCTGGCAGATCGCGTTGTACATCGGCACCAGCACGAAGCCGAAGCAGAACATGCCAGCGACCACAATCAGCAGTTTCCAGGTGCCTCGGCTGTTGCTGAGGATCGGCTTCTTCATCGAATCATCATCAGCTGCGGTTGCTCACGGCGATGAAGAAACCGACATAGAAACCGACGGCGACGAGGGCCAGCAACACCGCCAGGCGCCAGTTGCGGCGTCGGGTCGGCTGTTCGGCAGGCTTGACCATCGTCGTCATCGTTCTCCAGATCCGCTCAAATCATTCAGTGCGCAGCAGCCGGCTCGTCGCCAACGTGCGGCGGATCTTCGAAGGTGTGGTACGGCGCCGGCGACGGCACCGTCCATTCCAGACCATGCGCGCCTTCCCAGACCTGCGCCGTCGCCGGGACCATGCCCTTGCGCCAGATGGCGCAGCGAAGGAAGTTGTAGATCATGATGAACTGCGCGATGAAGTACAGGAACGCACCGTACGTCGAGATCACGTTGAAGTCGGTGAACTGCACCGCGTAATCCGGGATGCGGCGCGGCATGCCGGCCAGACCGACGAAATGCTGCGGGAAGAAGGTGACGTTGATGAAGATCGCGCTCAGCCAGAAATGCAGCTTGCCGAGCGTCTCGTTGTACATCACGCCCGTCCACTTCGGGATCCAGTAGTAGATGGCGGCAATGATCGAGAAGATCGCGCCCGGCACCAGCACGTAGTGGAAGTGGGCAACCACGAAGTAGCTGTTGTGGTACTGGAAATCGACCGGCGCCAGCGCCAGCATGATTCCCGAGAAGCCGCCGATGGTGAACAAGAACACGAAGCCGATCGCGAACAGCATCGGGGTTTCGTAGGTCATCGAGCCGCGCCACATCGTCGCCAGCCAGTTGAACACCTTCACGCCGGTCGGCACCGCGATCAGCATCGTCGAGAACATGAAGAACAGTTCGCCAGCCAGCGGAATGCCGACGGTGAACATGTGGTGCGCCCAGACGATGAACGACAGGAAGGCGATCGACGCAACGGCGTAGACCATCGAGTCATAGCCGAACAGACGCTTGCGGGCGAAGGTCGGGATGATCGTCGAGACGATGCCGAACGCCGGGAGGATCATGATGTAGACCTCCGGGTGGCCGAAGAACCAGAAGATGTGTTCGAACATCACCGGGTCGCCGCCGCCAGCCGCATTGAAGAAGCTGGTGCCGAAGTACTTGTCGGTCAGCAGCATGGTCACCGCACCGGCAAGCACTGGCATGACCGCGATCAGCAGGTAGGCGGTGATCAGCCAGGTCCAGACGAACAGCGGCATCTTCAGCAGGGTCATGCCCGGCGCGCGCATGTTCATGATCGTGACCACGACGTTGATCGCGCCGGTGATCGACGAGATGCCGAGCATGTGGATCGCGAAGATGGTCAGCGGGAACGAGGCACCACCCTGGAGCACCAGCGGCGGATACAGCGTCCAGCCACCGGCAGGGCCACCGCCCGGCAGGAACAGCGTCGACAGCAGCATCGAGAACGCGAACGGCAGGATCCAGAAGCCCCAGTTATTGACGCGGGGCAGGGCCAGATCGGAGCAGCCGATCATCATCGGCACCATCCAGTTCGCCAGGCCGACGAACGCCGGCATGACGCCGCCGAAGATCATGACCAGCGCGTGCAGCGTGATCATCTGGTTGTAGAACTCGGGATCGATGAACTGCATGCCCGGCTGGAACAACTCTGCGCGGATCACCAGCGACATCAGGCCGCCAATGAAGAACATCGTGAACGAGAACCACAGATACAAGGTACCGAGGTCCTTGTGGTTGGTGGTCTTGATCCAGCGCATCACACCCTTGGCAGGGCCGTGATGGTGATCGTCATGGGCGTGGTCGTGCCCGTGACTGTGATCGTGGCTGTGGTCGTGCGTGTTGGCCATGACTCGGTGCTCCTGACTCAATCTGGATTCTTGAAGGTTGCGACGTCAAGCCGCGCGGATCAGCGCAGCTTCTTGACTTGATCGGCGGTCACGGTGTCGCCGACCTTGTTGCCGAGGTCGTTGCGCACGTAGGTGAGGATCGAGGCGACATCGGCGTCCGAAAGCTGGGCAAACGGCGGCATCGCGTTCTTGCCCTTCAGCACCTGGGTGATCGCCCCCGCAGCCGGACCCGTCGCAATCTTCGAGCCGGTCAGCGCCGGGAAGGTCGGCGGCATGCCGGCGCCGGTGGCCTGATGGCAGGCAGCGCAGTTGCCGAGGAACAGCTTCTTGCCAGCATCGGCTGCTGGGGCAGCGGCGGCGGCCGGTGCTGGCGCAGCAGCAGGTGCCGGAGCAGCCGCTGCGACTTCCGTCGGCGCCGCTTCGGCAGCAGGCGCGGCGGGCGCGTCGACAGCAGCATCGGTAGCGGCAACCGGGGCCGCAGCAGCTACTTCAGCGCCACCCTTCTGCTTGGCGAGCCAGGCAGCGTAGTCGGCTTCGCTCTTGGCTTCGACGACGATCGGCATGAAGCCGTGGTCACGGCCGCAGAGAACTGTGCACTGGCCGCGGTAGATGCCCGGTTCGTTGATCTGCGTCCACATTTCGTTGATGAAGCCCGGGATCGCGTCCTTCTTGATCGCCAGATCCGGCACCCACCAGCCATGGATGACGTCGTTCGAGGTCAGCAGGAAGCGAACCTTCTTGCCGACCGGCAGCACCAGATAGTTATCGGTGTTGTGCAGGTAGTGCGGCACGGTCTTCGGATCGATGCCCGAGTGCAGCTGACGCGCCTTGTTCGATTCCGGATCGAGCGTCGAGAAGAAGCTGACGCCTTCGCCCACGTATTCGTACTGCCACTTCCACTGATAGCCGGTGATCTTCACCGTCATCTCAGCGTTGCGGGTGTCGTATTCCTTGATCAGCGTGCCGGCTGCCGGAATGGCCAGGCCGATCAGGATTACGAACGGGATGATCGTCCAGATGATCTCGACGGTGGTCGAATGATGGAACGTCGCCGGCACCGGATGCTTCGAGCGGCGGTGCGCGAAGATCGAATAGAACATCACGCCGAACACCACAATGGCGATCACCACGCAGACCCAGAACGCGGCCATGTGCAGGTGCCAGACCTCATGGCTGATGTCGGTGACGCCCTTCGGCAGGTTCCAATAGGCGTTTTCCATCGTGTCTGCAGCCTGCGCCGCAAAACTTCCGGCCATGCCGGTCATTGCGAGAGCAAGGCCACGCAGGCCGCGAATCAGGTTCGACATGTCTACTTCAGCCCCATATGTAGGAATCAGTTGCAGTCCGGCGCCGCGCCTTCTGCCGCCAGAGGCGGCCCGGCGCGCCAGCCGGCCAGTATCAGTTCACGCAATCTTGTTGCCAGCTGCTCGCGTTCAGCATCCGTCAGGCAGCGCCCCAGTTCCAGGCTTTGCGGCCCGTTGACCAGCTTGAGCCGGCTTGGATCGTTGCGATGCGGCCCCATTTCCAGCAGCACCCGCGTCGCGGACCTGTTCCAGTCCACCGACAGCGCAGCGCCTTCCCCGCTCATGCCGAATTCGATCCGCAACCGCTGATCGTCGAACTCGATCACTTCCCGATACCGGTTGCGACGCAGGCTGACCTGCAACGCCCAAGCCAACGCCGCCAGCTCCAATCCCGCAAACGGCAGGACCGGCCAGAAGCCGTGCCAGGTGAACAAGCCCGCGATGCTCAGCGACACCGTCGCCATCACCAGCATCACCCCTTGTGCCGCACGCACCGACATCGACGCGTTCGGACGGATCACCAGCAACGTGTCACGCACTGTGGTCACGAGGCAGTCCGGACGCGTCCTTGGGATAGCGGGGATTCGCAGCGGGCGGATTGTAGTGGATGAAGCGCCTGCCGCAAAGCCTTGCGCTGGTTGAGTCGCGCGGCTTCGGACGGGTTCTGTCCCGTTTCTGTCATAGGCTCTGTCGTGCAGAAATAGCGGTCCATCGCTGCCGATGACAAATTGCCGACCGCGCCAGCGCTTCAGCTTCCGCGCAGCGCCTTGAGCAGGGCGCCGATATCGATCGCCGCAGCGGCATCATCGGCCGGCGGCAGACAGCCCAGGAGCGGTGTCGGCAACTGCTGTGTCAGCGTCGCCACATTGTCCCGCCAGGCCGGCTGCTCGGGTGGCAGGCGATTGGCGATCCAACCGACCAGCGGCACACGTCGCGCAATGGATTCCGCCGTCAGCAGCGCGTGATTCAGGCAACCGAGCCGCAAACCGACCACCAGCAGCACCGGCCAATCATGGCTGGCGACCCAGCCGGCATAAGTGGGACGACCCGCTTCAGCCGACAACGGCACCCGCCAGCCACCCGCGCCCTCGACAACCAGCACCTCGCAATCCGCCGCCAGCCGCGCATGGGCGGCATCGAGCACCGCGAGGTCGATATCGACGTTCACGGCGGCCGCCGCAAGATGCGGCGCAATCGGCGGTTCGAAGGCATAAGGATTGACGTCGGCATAGGCCAAGGGCCGGCCGGTCGCTTCGATCAGCGCCAGGGCATCGTCGTTGCGGAGGCCATCCGCCGTGCGCTCGCAACCGCTGGCGACCGGTTTCATCGCACCGACCTTGAGCCCTTGTGCGCGCAGCGCCCGGACCAGTGCGCAAGCGGCGTGGGTCTTGCCGACGCCGGTGTCGGTACCGGTGACGAAGATCGTCTGTGCCACGGCGCCGTCAGCGACGGGTGTCGGGTGGCAAACGGCAGCTGCCAATCGCTTCGATCAGGCCGTCGATCTGCACCTCGTCATGCGCCGCCGACAAGGTCACCCGCAGCCGCGAGGTTCCGGCCGGTACCGTCGGCGGCCGGATCGCCGCCACCCAGTAACCGCGCTCGAACAAGGCGCGCGACAAGGCCATCGCCCGGCCAGCATCGCCGACGATCAGCGGCTGGATCGGCGTTGTCGAGGCCATCAGTCGGAACGGCAGACCGTCGCCGAGCGCGGCGATGCCGGCGCGGAAGCGGGCGATGTTCCGGGCCAGCTGCGCCTGATGGTCCGGTTCGCTGCGAATGATCGCCAAGGCTGCGCGCGCCGCAGCGGCTATTGCGGGCGGCGGGGCCGTCGAAAACACCCAGGTTCGCGCGCGCTGGATCAGGAATTCGATCAGCGCTTCGGAGCCGGCAACAAAGGCGCCGGATGCACCGAGGCTCTTGCCGAGCGTGGCGACATAGACCTCGGGCGCATCGGCGCCCGGATAGCGAGCGCCAGGCGCGGGCTGAACGCCGAAACCATGTGCGTCGTCGACGATCAGGGTTGCGCCGCTGCGTTTCGCCAGGCGCGCCAGCGTCGGCACCTCGGCCTCGTCGCCGTCCATGCTGAAGATCGAATCGCTGACGATGCCGATCTCGCCGCCCCGCTCCTTGGCCCCGATCAGCGCCGCCTCGATCGCCGCGATATCGCCGTGCGGCGCGCGCACATAGCGGGCGCCGGACAGGCGCGCGCCATCGATCAGGCTGGCGTGGTTCAGCTCATCGCAGATCAGCGTGTCGTCCTTGCCGAACAGCGCGCGCAGCAAACCGAGATTCGCCGCCCAGCCGCTGGAGAACAGCAGCACGCGCTCGCGGCCGCAGTAATCGGCCAGCTCTTCTTCAAGCCTTGCGTGCTCGGCGTTGTAGCCGGAGATCAGCGCCGCCGCGCCGCTGCCGGTGCCGACTCGGGTCAGCGCAGCACGGCCGGCTTCGGCCACCCGAGGATCGCTGGCCAGGCCGAGGTAATCATTGCTGCAGAAGCTGATGCAGGACTTGCCGCCGACGCTCAAGCGCACGCCGTGGCTGCCATCGATGACGCGACGCTGGCGATAGAGATCGGCAGCGCGCAGTCGTTCCAGTTCGTGGCTCAGGCGGACATCGAGCAGCGAAGGCCCGACCACCAGGGCGTTCATTCGTCGCAGCAGGCCATCTGCGGACTGCAGGCGTCGGCGGTCGCGACGTCCGCGTGATGATGGTCGAGATGGGCCGAGCCATCGATCCGCTGCTCGGTGCGCATGCCGAGCTTGGCCAGCAGCGCGCGATCGCGGGCGTTCTGCGGATTGGTCGTGGTCAGCAGGCGTTCGCCGTAGAAGATCGAATTGGCGCCTGCGAAGAAACACATCGCCTGAGTTTCATCGCTCATCTGGGTGCGGCCGGCGGACAGGCGCACATAGCTCTGCGGCATCATCAAGCGGGCCACGGCGATCATCCGCACGAAGTCCAGCGGATCAAGCGGCGCGGCATTGGCGAGCGGCGTGCCGGGCACGGCGACCAGTTCGTTGATCGGCACCGATTCCGGATGCTGCGGCAGATTGGCCAGCGCGCGCAGGAATTCGACTCTGTCGGTCTCGGACTCGCCCATGCCGACGATGCCGCCGCAGCAGACCTTGACGCCGGCTTCGCGGACATTGGCCAGCGTTTCCAGGCGATCGTCGTAGGTGCGTGTGCTGATGATCTCGCCGTAGAACTCCGGCGAGGTATCGAGATTGTGGTTGTAGTAATCGAGGCCGGCGCTGGCCAGGTTCTTCGCCTGCTCTGGCTTCAACATGCCGAGCGTGACGCAGGTTTCCAAGCCCAGGGCCTTCACTTCGCGGACCATCTCGGACACTTTCTCGATGTCCTTGTCCTTCGGCGCGCGCCAGGCGGCGCCCATGCAGAAGCGGGTCGCGCCATTGGCCTTGGCGTCAACAGCGGCCTTGACCACTTCGGCGAGCGGCATCAGCGGCTCGGCCTTCAGGCCGGTCTTGAAGCGCGCGCTCTGCGGGCAGTAGCCGCAATCCTCGGGGCAGGCGCCGGTCTTGATCGACAGCAGGGTGGACAGCTGCACCGCATTGGGATCGAAATGCAGGCGATGAACGCTCTGAGCCCGGAACAGCAGATCGTTGAACGGCAGCGTGAACAGCGCTTCGACTTCGGCGCGCGTCCAGTCATTGCGAACGGGAGCGGACAGGCTGCTGGGCGACGGCGCGAGGGCGAGCGACATGGAGAAATCCGGACGGTGAACAAGACGCGCAGTGTTTCCGCCACACACGACTCCTGTCAACCGAAAGGCCTGTCTCATGGTTGACGTTATCGGGGCACTCAAGCGCTGGATCGTCCCCTCCGCCTGCCTGCTGTGCACCGGCCCGGCCGATCCGGGGACGATCTGCGACGGCTGTCGCGACAGCCTGCCGTGGAACCGCATCGCCTGTCCGGTCTGCGCCTTGCCGCTGGCCAGCGCTTCCGCATACATCTGCGGCAGCTGCGCGGCGGACGCGCCGCACTTCGATAGCGCGCTGTCGGCATTTCGCTATCAGCCACCGATTGCCGGCGCGATCGCCGGGCTGAAGTACCACGCGCAGTTCCGGCAGTCGCGCTGGCTCGGTGGTGAATTGGCGGCGCTGGTCGCGGCGCGTCCCGAGCCGTTTCCCGAACTCCTTCTTCCGGTCCCGCTGCATCCGAAACGCCTGCGCGAGCGCGGCTACAACCAGGCGCTGGAACTGGCGCGCGGTATCAACCGCGTGCTGGCGATCGACATCGACTGGCAAGCGGCGACGCGCATCCGCGAGACCGCCGACCAGATCGGCAAGCGCGCCGTCGAACGCCGCCGCGAAGTGCGCGGTGCGTTTGCCGTCGATCAACGAATCGCCGGACGGCACATCGCGCTGATCGATGACGTAATGACCACCGGCAGCACCGTCAACGAACTGGCCCGTGCCTGCCGGGAAGCGGGTGCCGCGCGAATCGAGGTCTGGACAGCAGCGCGAGTTCCCTGAAGCCGCTCAGCGCAGATGGCGATCGAGAAAATCGGCGCCACGCTGCACCGCCGCACCATCCATCAGGAACGCGGCGATATGGCCGAGACCGCGCAGCAGGTACAGCTCGTTGGGAACCCCGGCGGCATCGAGCGCCGCCTGGTAGTCCAGCGACTGATCGAGCGGCACCAGCATGTCCCAGGTGCCGTGGTACAGGAACACTGGCGGATCACCGGCCGTCACGTACGCGGCTGGCGAGGATTCGCGGAACGCCACCGAATTCTCGCTCCAGTGCTCGCCGAGGAAATTCGGCACCAGGGTGCCGCCGTGGAACTTGCGCAGGTCGGACGGGATGCCGCCCGCCACCACCACTTTCAGCCGCGCGTCTTCGGCATAGAGCCGGTCACCAGGACTCAGGCCACCGACCAGCGCTGCCAGATGCGCCCCGGCCGAATAGCCCCAGGCGCCGATGCGGGTCGGATCCACCTGATACCGCTCAGCATTGGCACGCAGCCAGCGCACCGCCTGCTGCACGTCCTCGACCGGCGCCGGAAACAGCGCATCCGGCACCAACCGATAAGTGATGTTGACCGCCACGTAACCGCGCTTGGCGACTCTTTCGGCCAGCGATTCCACCTGCTCGCGGTCGCCGCTTTTCCAGCCGCCGCCGTGGATCACCAGCACCGCCGGCCAGCAGTCGCCGGACGGCGGCACACCGCTCGGCGTGTAGACATCGGCGAGCAGCGCCTTCGGCCAGTTCGGCGGCGTGAACAGCTGATCGCGCTGCACGCTGTAGCTGCGTTCGACGCGGGCCGGCTGCGGCGTTTCCGGCTTGCCGATATGGCGCGCACAGCCGCTGCTGAGCACAGCGGCCGGCAACAGCGCTGCGGATACGAGTCTGAGCATCATCGGGAAATTCGCCTGGAGTTATCCGTTGCCACTACGGCCGATGCGGCAATCGGGATTCCAGGCCCTCAGGGATGCAGCCGCTGGGCAAGAAAATCCATGCCGCTCGACAAGGCATCCTTGCCAGCCGCGCCGAGCGCGTGCCCGGCTTTGGGCACCAGCACCAAAGTGTTGGGTACGCCGGCGGCGGTGAGCGCATCGCGGTAAACGGTGGCCTGCTCGGGCGGCACGGTGGTATCGGCGTCGCCATGAATCAGGAACACCGGCGGATCGTCCGCCGAGACATGGGCGATCGGTGAAGCGTCGATGAACACCTTCGAACCCTTGCTCCAGCGCTCGCCCAGAAAGGCGGCGAGTGACTTGTTGCCACCACCGCCGTCACGGAAATCGGTCGGCGTGCCGACACCGACCACGGCCTGTACCCGCGCCTCCGGATCGAAATACTGGTCCCCAGGGCTCAGGCCCGCCTCCAATACCGCCAGATGGGCGCCAGCCGACGAACCCCAGATCGCGATCCGTTTCGGATCGACGCCGATCGACGCCGCATTGGCGCGCAACCAGCGCACCGCCTGCTGCACGTCCTGCAATTGCGCCGGGTAGATCGCGTCCGGCACCAACCGATAGTCGATGGTCAACGCGACCAAGCCGCGCGAGGCAAGACGTTTGCCCAAGCCCTGAAGCTTCGTGCGATCACCCTTGTGCCAAGCGCCGCCATGCAGCGCGATCACGGCTGGCCGCCCGCCCGCCGGAGCCTTGCTGCTTGGCGTGAACAGATCGCCGGAGAGCGCCGCCGGCCAATTCGCCGGGGTGTAGACGACCTCGCGTTGTGCAGCTGTGGCGCCGCCGGCGGAAGCCGCTACTTCGACATCGTCGTCACCGTCTTCGGCCCCCTTCGCGTGGGCGCAGGCAATAAGCCCGCAAAGGCTCAGCAGGACAACTGCAAGCGGCCAGCGAAACAGTGTGGCGGTGGACATCGTGGAATCCTCGTTCAGAACGGCGGCAGCGAGACGGCGAGCCCCAGAAAGACCAGCGCACCGATACGATTGTTTCCGACAAAAGCAGAAAAACAGGCGGCGCGCTCGCGATGGCGCACCTGCCAGAGCTGGTGCGCGGCGAAAATTGCCGCCAGCAGCAGGCCCGCGTAGTACGGCCATCCCAGCGCGACCCGCCAGCCGGCGAACGCCAGCAGCAATAGCGCGGCCGTTTGAAGCAGGCCGACGATCAATCGGTCGAAGCGGCCGAACAGGATGGCGCTGGATTTCACGCCGATGCGCAGATCGTCATCGCGATCGACCATCGCATACAGCGTGTCATAGGCGATCACCCAGCACAGATTGGCGGCCATCAGCAAGGTCGACATCGGCCAGTCGACCGCGCCGGATACCGCAGCGGATGCCATCGGAATGCCCCAGGAAAAGGCGATGCCGAGATGCGCCTGCGGCAGGCTGTGAAAGCGCTTCGCGAACGGATAGCTCGCCGCGAGCACGATCGCCGGCACGGTCAGCCACAGTGCGGCGGCATTCAGCGGCGCGGCCACGGCGAGCGAGATCAGGCCGAGCACGACGAACAGGATCAGCGCTTCCGCTGGCCGCGCTCGCCCTGAAGCCAGCGGTCGCTGCCGAGTGCGCTCGACATGACCATCGAACTTCCTATCGGCAAGATCATTGATCACGCAGCCGGCGCTGCGCATCAGCACGGTGCCGGCGACGAAGATCGCCAGCAGCAAGAGCGGCGGCAGCCCGCCGGCCGCGAACCACAGCGCCCACAAGGTTGGCCACAGCAGCAGATAGATGCCGACCGGCTTGTCGAGCCGCATCAGCTGGGCCCAGACCTGCCAGCGTTCCCGCAGACGTTCGCGAATCATCGAATGGCAGCAATCAGAATTTGCGGATCAGCACCACGCCGGCCACGATCAGCGCCGCACCGAGCACCCGCCAGGGGTTGATCAGGTGCGGCGCGAAGCCGAGCAGGCCGTAGTGATCGAGCGCCAGCGACATGGTCAGCTGGCCGGCAACGATCAGCCCGAAGGTCAGCGCCACGCCGAGCATCGGCGGCAGCACGATGCTCATGATCAGGTAACCAACGCCCAGCGTGCCGCCCGCCACCCAGAGCCACCATGGCACCGACTGCGGGCTCGCCGGCAGCGGCGCGCGCATCGCGATCAGAATCGCGAGCAGCAGCAAGGTTCCGGCCGAGAACGACACGAAGGCCGCCGCGAACGGATTGCCGAGGTAGCCGCGCAACTGGCCGTTGAGGCCGGCCTGCAAGGGCAAGACCGCACCGGCGACCAGCGCCAGCAGCATCGGGATCGGGGCTTTCATCGGGTCATTGTGCCAGCGGCGTCCCGCGCCTCGCCTTCAGACCTGCGCATAACGATCCGCATCACCAATCCAGCGCGCGATCATCCGCTTTGCATCCTTCGGCGACTTCAGCCACCAGTCATCGGCCAGCTTCTGCAGGCCGGGAATCAGCGCCGAATCGCGCACCGGGTCGGCGATCTTCATGCCGATCAATCCGGTCTGGCGGCGGCCAAGCAGTTCACCGGGACCCCGCAGTTCGAGATCCTTCTGGGCGATGACGAAGCCATCGGTGGTGGTGCGCATCACATCGAGCCGCGCTCGCGAACCTTCGCCGAGCGGCGGCTGATACATCAGCAAGCACTGGCTGGCAGTAGCGCCGCGGCCGACCCGGCCTCTGAGCTGATGCAGCTGCGACAGGCCCAGCCGCTCGGCGTTGTCGATGATCATGATGCTGGCGTTCGGCACGTCGACACCGACTTCGATCACCGTGGTCGCGACCAGCAGCTGCGTGGCGCCGCTCTGGAAGGCGCGCATCTGCGCTTCCTTCTCGGCAGCCTTCAGGCGGCCGTGAACCAGGCCGACCCGCAGCTCCGGCAGTTCCTCGCGCAGCTGGCGATAAGTTTCCTCGGCGGCCTGCGCCTGCAGTTCGGTGTTCTCCTCGATCAGGGTGCAGACCCAGTAGGCCTGGCGGCCGAGGCGGCAGGCTTCGCCGATCCGCGACAGCACATCGAAGCGGCGCTCGTTCGACAGCACCACGGTCTGCACCGGCGTGCGGCCGGGCGGCAGTTCGTCGATCACCGAGACATCGAGATCGGCGTAGACGGTCTGCGCCAGGGTGCGCGGGATCGGGGTCGCCGACATGATCAGCTGATGCGGCGTGACGCCGGCCGGGCCCTTGTCGCGCAAAGCCAGGCGCTGGCCGACACCGAAGCGGTGCTGCTCGTCGACGACGACCAGCGCCAGCTTCTTGAACTTCATGTCGCCCTGGAACAACGCATGCGTGCCGACCCAGACCGGCGTCTCGCCGGTCGCCGCCCGATGGAGTGCCGCATCGCGCTCGGACTTCTTCATCTTGCCGGTCAACAGGCCGACATCGACACCCACCGCATTCAGCCAGGCAGACAAGGTGCGCGCGTGCTGCTCGACCAGCAGCTCGGTCGGCGCCATCAGCACCGATTGCAGGCCACTCATTGCGGCGCCGAGCATCGCCGCGGCAGCAACCACGGTCTTGCCGGAGCCGACGTCGCCCTGGATCAGCCGCAGCATCGGCTGGCCGGCGGCGAGGTCGTGGGCGATATCGGAAATCACCCGACGCTGGGCGCCGGTGAGTGCGAACGGCAGCTTCTCCTGCAGCTTCGCCGACGCCGGCAGCACCGCTTCGATGCGCGCGCCGGGCGCGGCCTTGGTCTGCTTGCGCAGCAGGCGCATGCACAGCTGATGGGCCAGCAGTTCCTCGCGCATCAGGCGGATCTGCGCCGGGTGGCGATCGAGCAGCAGATCACCGAGATCGCGGCCGTCCGGCTCGTGCAGGGTGCGCAGCGCCGCAAGCGTTGTCGGGCCACCCAGGCCCGGAAAATCAGCGATGTAATCCGGATCGTGCTGGGCCACGGCGAGCGCCTGCTGGATCAGCGCCCGGACCCGCGTCTGGGTAATGCCGGTGGTCAGGCCGTAGATCGGGGTCAGCCGGTCTTCTGGCGGCAGTTGCACGGCAGTCTCGGCAACCCGGTATTCGGGATGAACGATCTCCGCACCGCTGTTGCCAACCCGCACCGTACCGAAGGCACGTAGCCAATGGCCGGTGACCATCGCCGCTTTCTGCGCTTCGTTGAAATGGAAGAAGCGCAGCACCAGGCTGGCCCGGCCATCGTCGATGACCACGCGCAGCCAGCGCTTGGCACCGAAGCGCACTTCGGTCGATTCGATGCGTCCACAGACCAGCGCTTCGGCGCCATGGACGACGTCGCTGATCGGCACGATGCGGCGACGATCTTCATAGCGGATCGGCAGATGCAGCAGCAGATCGCGCACCCGTTCCAGCCCGAGCGGCTTGAGCTTCATCGCAACCGCCGGGCCGGCGCCCTTGAGGAAGGTCAGCTCGGTATCGAGGGTCAACGCTGGCCGTTGACCCGGCCGCCCATTGGGGCGCCCATCAGACCGCGACTGGCTGCGGGATTCGCTCATCGCCGCGCGCGGCCGAAAGGATTCTGGCTTAGCCGAGCACCATCACCGCATCTGCCTCGATGCGTGCGCCACGCGGCAAGCTGGCGACACCGATCGCGGCGCGCGCCGGGAATGGTGCGCTGAAGTACTGGACCATGATCGCGTTGACCGTCGCGAAGTGGCCGAGATCGGTGAGAAAGATGTTCAGTTTGGCGATGTCGCCAAGGCCACCGCCGGCAGCCGTGCAGACCGCGCGCAGGTTCTTGAACACCTGATGGATCTCGTCTTCGATGGTCGCGTTGACCATGGTCATGGTCGCCGCATCGAGCGGAATCTGGCCCGAGAGATAGACGGTATCGCCGATCTTGACGGCCTGGGAATACGGGCCGATCGCGGCGGGCGCGTCATCGGTATGAATGATCTGGCGGGACATGCGGTTTCTCGTTCGTGGAGGCTGCAAGCTTGGAGCAAGGGCCTCGGTGATCGCCGGCCCGAACTGCCCCTGAAGTGCCCGCGACACTAGCGCGGTTGCGGTGCGCCGCGCCAGCCTGCGATCAGATGCGGATGACGCGCTGCACGGCTTCAAGCCGGCGCAGGCGACGCAGCACGCGCGCCAGATGGACGCGATCGCGCACGGTGATCACGAAGCGCATTTCCAGCGCCGTATCGCCACCGCCGCGTTCCGGCATCTGCACGTTCTCGATGCCCGAGCCGCCGCCGGCGATTTCGCCGGCAACACCGGCGAGCAAGCCGCGCCGATTCTCGGCCTTGAGCTTCAGTTCGGCGAGGAAATCGCCCTGCACGCTCGGCGCCCAGATCAGCGGTACGCGCTCCTGCGCTGCGCCTTTACGCGCCGACACATGCTTGCATTCGAGGCGATGAACGACGATGCCGCGGCCGATCGAGACATAGCCGCAGATCTCGTCGCCGGGAATCGGATGGCAGCACTTGGCGTAATCGATGACCAGGCCTTCGGTGCCTTCCACGGCCAGCGGTACGCTTTCGCCGGGAATCGTTGCGGCACTCGGATCAGGCAGAAAGTGGCGCGCCACCAACGGCGCCAGTCGACTGCCACTGCCGATCGACACGTACAGGTCTTCGATGTCCTGCAGGCCGAAAGCCTTCAGCACAGCGCCGGTCGATTCTTCCTTGAGCACGGTCAGCGGCACGTTCAGTTCGCGCAGGGCAATTTCCAGCAGGCGGCGGCCGAGGCGGATCGCTTCGTCCTCGCGCTGATTCTTGAGGTAATTGCGGATGTGCTGACGCGCCTTGACCGTCTTCACGTAGTTCAGCCAGGCCGCATTCGGCCGGGCATGACGCGCGGTGATCACTTCGATGGTCTGGCCGTTCTTCAGGATCGTGTTCAGCGGCTCCAACTGCTGATCGATGCGCACGGCGACGCAGTGATCGCCGAGTTCGGTATGCACCGAATACGCGAAATCGACCGCCGTGGAGCCGCGCGGCAATTGCCGGATGTGGCCTTTCGGCGTGAACACGTAGACCTCGTCCGGGAAGAGATCGACCTTGACGTTGTCGATGAACTCCAGCGGGGCGGCACCGGTCTGCGCGGCGAACAGATTGCCGAGCCACTCGCGGGCACGAACCTGCGGCGCACTCTGCGAGTCGTTCTTGCCACTGACCGACTTGGTGACGCCCTTGGTTTCAAGCTTGTACTGCCAGTGCGCGGCGATGCCGTTCTCGGCGATGTGGTGCATGTCGCGAGTACGGATCTGCACTTCGATCTTGCGACCCTGCGGGCCGATGCAGGTGGTATGCAGGCTCTGGTAGCCGTTGACCTTCGGGCTGGCGATGAAATCGTTGAATTGCTCGGAGATCGGCCGGTATGCGTGGTGGATGACACCGAGCGCGCGGTAGCAGTCGTCGACCTTGGTGACCAGCACGCGGAAGCCGAGCAGGTCCATCACGTCGAGAAAGCGCAGGCGCTTGCGCTGCATCTTTTCGTAGATGCCGTACAGGTTCTTCTGCCGGCCGACGACGCTGGCGCCGATGCCTTCTTCCTTCAGCGCCCGCTCGAGCTTGTGCTCGATTTCCTTGATCAAGCCCTTGGTGTCACCGAGCCGATCGTTGACCGCCTTGCGGAATACTTCGTAGCGATTCGGATAGAGGTTCTGAAAGGACAGATCCTCCAGTTCCATCCGCAAGGTATTGATCCCGAGGCGCTGGGCGATCGGCGCATAGATCTCCAGCGTTTCCAGCGACACGCGCCGGCGCTTGGCCGGTTCGACGCCGTCCAAGGTACGAACGTTGTGCAGGCGATCGGCGAGCTTGACCAGGATCACGCGCAGATCCTGCGCCATCGCCAGCAGCAACTTGCGGACGTTCTCGGCCTGGCGCTCGGCGCCGGACATGCCTTCGACTTTCTGGAACTTCGACACGCCATCGACCAGCTCGGCGACATCGCGGCCGAACAGGCGGGCGATCTCTTCCTTGCCGACCGGGGTGTCCTCGATCACGTCATGCAGGATCGCGGCACAGAGCGTGGTCGCATCCAACCGCATCTCGGCGAGGATCTTGGCCACCGCCAGCGGGTGATAGATGTACGGCTCGCCACTCGACCGGTTCTGGCCGGCGTGCATCTTGGCGCCGAACTCGTAGGCGCGGCGCACTTCGGAAATCTGCGGTGCCGGCAGATACTCCTCGAGGATCTTGGTCAGCGCTTCGATGCCGTACTCACGCGCGACTCTCTGCGTGCGAATGGCGGTGCCGATGCGCGTGATAACCGGGATATCCATGGTTTGAGTATAGACGCGGCTTGCTCGGCCCCGGACCGTCGGCCACGAAAAAGGGGCCTTGCGGCCCCTGATCGTTGCAACGTAGGCGTTGTCGCTTAGAGATCGAAGCTCGGATCGAGCGCTTCGAGTTCCATCTTCGGCTGCTGGATCGCCGGCAGGTCGGCTTCCGAGAGCACGCCGGTATCGATGTAGCCGTGAGCGATTTCCTTCAAGGAAAGCACGGTCGACTTGTGGTTGCCCCACGGCAGTTTGGCTTCGGCGCCCCGGGCGAGTTGACGGGCGCGCTTGGCGGCGACCAGGGTCAGTTCGAACTGGTTCGGGATGCGGTCCAGACAATCTTCAACGGTTACACGGGCCATGGGCTTGTCACTCTTGTGCTGCGGGAAGTCGCGGATTATAGCGGCGGCGCGAAAAGCGTGCCAGACGGCGGCGATTCGGACGCGCCACTTACTCGTCGAGCAGGCTGGTGATCAGGTTTTCGTAACGCGCCTGCTGGGTAGCACCGCGCATCCGGCGAGCGACGAAGATCGCCGCCATCTCGTCCAGCGCGCGATCGAAATCGTGGTTGACTAGCAGGTAGTCGTACTCGCCGTGATGCGACATCTCGGCTCGCGCCGCATGCATGCGAGCGGCGATCACCTCGTCCGTATCCTGGCCGCGCGCGCGCAGGCGCCGCTCCAGTTCGTCCGAAGACGGCGGCAGGATGAACACACTCTGCACGTCCGAACGCCGGGCGCGAACCTGGCGCGCGCCCTGCCAGTCGATGTCCAGGATCACATCGATCCCCTGGCCAAGCAGTTCCTTGGTACGGGTCAGGCCGGTGCCGTAATGACGACCAAAGACTTCGGCGTGCTCAAGGAAATCGCCGTGCTCGACCATCGCCGCGAACGCCGCGTCATCGACGTAGTGGTAGTGCACGCCTTCCTGCTCGCCCGGCCGAGGCGTGCGCGTGGTGTAGGACACCGAAATCTCGGCCTTCCAGCCGCGCTCGGCGAGACGGGGCAGCAGTGCCCTAGTCAGGCTGGTCTTGCCACCGCCACTGGGCGCCGACACGATCCATAAGGTTCCGGGGATCAGTGATTCGTTCAAGGTGTTTTGACTCTGTCGATGAGCAGGAAGCAGCGCGAGGCTAGCGAGCCGGTCGCCGTCATTCGATGTTCTGAACCTGCTCGCGCATCTGCTCGATGATCACTTTCATCTCGACGGCGCAGCGGGTCATTTCGGCGTCCTGCGACTTGGACGACAAGGTATTCGCTTCGCGATTGAGTTCCTGCATCAGGAAATCCAGCCGACGGCCGACGGCCTCTTCGCGAACCAGCGTGTCGCGCACTTCGGTGAAGTGGCTGCCGAGCCTGGACAGTTCCTCGTCGACATCAAGGCGCTGAGCCGCCAGTGCCGCTTCCTGCGCAAGGCGGGCAGGGTCCACGTCGACACCCAGTTCGACAATCTTGGCGCGCAGCCGATCGAGCCAGGCGTCGCGGACCTGCGGCGCTCGTACTTTCACTCTTTCGACCAGCACTGCCATCGCGTCGAGGCGTTCGATCAGATACAGCTTGGTGCGCTCGCCTTCGCGACTGCGGGTGGCGGTGAAGTCGTCGAGCGCGGCCTGAAACAACTGCATGGCGTCCGCCAGCGGCACGGTGACATCCGGCGCGCTGTCCGTCCTCACCACACCGGGCCAGGCCAGCACCTGAATCGGATCTGGCGCTGTCGAGGTCCGCAACTGGCCGGAGATCTTTTCGACGGCGGAGAGCACGGCGGCGAGGCGATCGGCATCGATCTGCAGGCCACCGGCGACGCCGTTGTCCCGGCTGTAGCGCAAGCCGGCTTCGACCTTGCCGCGGCCGATGCGCTGGGTGGCCAGTTGGCGCAGATCGTTTTCCATCGACCGGAATTCTTCCGGCAGCTTGAATTGCAGTTCAAGGTAGCGATGATTGACCGAACGGAGTTCCCAGCTGAGCCGTCCGGAAGGGTTTTGTTGTTCTGCGCGGGCATAGCCCGTCATGCTGCGGATCATGGGTGTTTGTTCAAGTCGCGAGGCGAGCGTGCGGATTGTACTGGTGCTGCTGTGGTGCATGGGTTTGGCGGGTCAGACGGCGCTGGCAGCGCCGACGCTGAACTATCGCGTGGTGCGAACCGAGGCCCATGACGCCACTGCGTTCACGCAGGGGCTAGCCATTGCAGATGATCAGCTGATCGAAGGCACCGGTCTTTATGGGCAATCGCATCTGACCGTCCGGGACCGCGCCTCCGGCAAGCTGCTGTACTCAACCAGCCTGACGACCGGGGAGTTCGGCGAAGGCGTGACCGTGGTCGGCGACCGAATCATCCAACTCACCTGGATGAACGCCGTTGCCTACGTCTATGACCGAAGCTTGAAGCCGATCGGCAGTTTCCCGCTCAGCACCGAAGGCTGGGGGCTTGCTTACGACGGGCGACGACTGATTCTCAGCGATGGCTCCTCTCGTCTACATTTTCTCGACCCGCTGACCTATACCGAGAACAGCCACGTCGACGTGACCGATCAAGGCCGACCCATCGATCAACTCAATGAGCTTGAGTTCGTCGACGGCCTGATCTACGCCAATGTCTGGCAAAGCGACCGAATCGCGATCATTGATCCGGAATCGGGAGTCATCCGGGCCTGGCTCGATCTCACGGCCCTGAAGAGCAAGCTGTCCCACGGCAGCGGCTGGAGCGAGCAGGACTTCGTGCTCAACGGTATCGCGGTGATTCCGAAAACCGGTCATCTGCTGGTGACCGGCAAGTGCTGGCCGCTGATGTTCGAACTGGCGGTCGATAGCCGCAGCTTGCGTCGCCATAAGCGCTAAATCGAGGCTTTTCAGCCGGCTGTACGGCAAACACAGGCTTTGCAGGGGCCGCACAGCAGTTTCGGTAATAGGTGTTTCCGTTGCGGCTACATTTTCCTTTCGTTGACTTACCGGACGCAGTTTTAACTGCTATAAAACCTCATCATTCAACGATGAGTGTTTTGTAATGATCCTTACCCATGAGCACAAAGAGCTGTATCGGCAGGTTCGCAGTTTCGTCGACAAGGAGCTGAATCCGAACATCGTGGAATGGGAAAAGGCCGGCATCTGGCCCGCTCACGAAGTCCTCAAAAAGATGGGTCAACTGGGTTTACTGGGCATTGCCAAGCCAGAGGCCTACGGTGGCTTGGGCCTCGACTACTCCTACGAAGTGCTTTTCGCGCAGGCACTAGGCAACTGCAATAACGGCTCATTGCCGATGGCGATTGGCGTGCAGACCGACATGGCAACGCCGGCGCTCGCACGGTTCGGCAGCAAGGAGCTATGCATGGAGTATCTGGCTCCGGCCATTGCCGGCGACATGGTGGTTTCGGTCGCGGTGTCCGAAGCGGGTGCAGGTTCGGATGTTGCTGGGATCAAGACCACGGCCCGCAAGGAAGGCGGGGACTACGTCATCAACGGCTCGAAGATGTGGATCACCAATGGCACGCAGTCCGATTGGGCCTGCATGCTAGTCAATACTTCGGAAGGCAAACCACACCAGAACAAATCCCTGATCGTCGTGCCGATGGATGCGAAGGGCGTGGACCGCAAGACCAGGCTCGACAAGCTCGGCATGCGATCCAGCGACACGGCGATGATCTTCCTAGACGAAGTTCGCGTACCGCAACGCAACCTCATCGGACAGGAAGGCATGGGCTTCATGTATCAAATGCTGCAGTTTCAGGAAGAGCGCCTGTATGCGGCCGCCTGCGGGATCGACAGCTACGCCAATCTGATCAACGAAACCGTCGAGTACACGCGACAGCGCCACGCATTTGGGCAGCCGCTGATCGACAACCAGTACATTCATTTCCGGATTGCGGAACTGAAGACTGAAGTGGAGGCCCTCAAGGCGATGGTTTATCAAGCGACTGAAGAGTACGTCGCCGGTCGCGATGCCACGATGCTGGCCTCGATGTGCAAGCTGAAGGCTGGGCGCCTCGGACGCGAAGTGACAGATACCTGCCTGCAGTATTGGGGAGGTCAGGGTTACATGTGGGACAACAATATTTCCCGCGCGTATCGCGATTCGCGCCTGACTTCGATTGGCGGCGGCGCAGACGAAGTCATGCTGGGGATCATCTGCAAACTGATGAACATCCTGCCCGGCAAAAAGAAGTAACTGGAATCCATTCAGCGCGTTCCGATTCTCCAGTTCCAAGCTATGGATCGACTCGTCGTTTTATAGATTAAGAAAAGCCGTTCAAAGGAAAACCCCCTGACCGGTTAACGATCAGGGGGTTTTGGTTGGAGCCTGGCAGTGTCCTACTCTCGCATGGTCTTGGCCACACTACCATCGGCGCTGAGCTGTTTCACTACCGTGTTCGGGATGGGAACGGGTGGTTCCAACTCGCTATGGCCGCCAGGCAAACTGTTTGAGGGATCAGTCTTGCGACTGATCTCTCGAATTGGGGTTGTAGTCAAACACGTTGGGCAACATCAATGCCTTGGTTACTTCACGTTTCGGCTTGTTACCGCTTTAGGCCTTGGCGTTACAACTTGTAGGAACGCTGTGTCTCGGTCAGATTGTGTCTGAGCCAAGAACGCTTGAGCGTTATATGGTCAAGCCTCACGAGCAATTAGTACGCGTTAGCTCCATGCATTACTGCACTTCCACATCGCGCCTATCAACCTTGTTGTCTACAAGGGCTCTTTAGGGATCTTAAGATCCGTGATATCTCATCTTGAGGTGGGCTTCCCGCTTAGATGCTTTCAGCGGTTATCCCGTCCGTATTTAGCTACCCGGCGATGCCACTGGCGTGACAACCGGAACACCAGAGATACGTTCAACCCGGTCCTCTCGTACTAAGGTCAACTCCTCTCAAATATCAAACGCCCACGGCAGATAGGGACCGAACTGTCTCACGACGTTCTGAACCCAGCTCGCGTACCGCTTTAATTGGCGAACAGCCAAACCCTTGGGACCTGCTACAGCCCCAGGATGCGATGAGCCGACATCGAGGTGCCAAACACTGCCGTCGATATGGACTCTTGGGCAGTATCAGCCTGTTATCCCCGGAGTACCTTTTATCCGTTGAGCGATGGCCCTTCCATACAGAACCACCGGATCACTTAGACCTACTTTCGTACCTGCTCGACTTGTTTGTCTTGCAGTCAAGCAACCTTATGCCTATGCACTCACTGCGCGATTTCCGACCGCGCTGAGGTTACCTTCGCACTCCTCCGTTACTCTTTGGGAGGAGACCGCCCCAGTCAAACTACCCACCATACATTGTCCCTGACCGGGATATACCGATCGAGGTTAGAACTCCGAAATTACCAGGGTGGTATTTCAAGGTTGGCTCCATCAAGACTAGCGTCCTGACTTCAATGCCTCCCACCTATCCTACACAAGCAATTTCAAAGTCCAATGTAAAGTTGTAGTGAAGGTTCACGGGGTCTTTCCGTCTTGCCGCGGGAACACTGCATCGTCACAGCGATTTCAATTTCACTGAGCCTCGGAAGGAGACAGTGGGGCTATCGTTACTCCATTCGTGCAGGTCGGAACTTACCCGACAAGGAATTTCGCTACCTTAGGACCGTTATAGTTACGGCCGCCGTTTACTGGGGCTTCGATCAAGAGCTTCGCCTTGCGGCTGACCCCATCAATTAACCTTCCAGCACCGGGCAGGAGTCACACCCTATACGTCCACTTTCGTGTTTGCAGAGTGCTGTGTTTTTGATAAACAGTCGCAACCCCCTCTTCACTGCGGCCTACTTGCGTAGGCGAACCTTATCCCGAAGTTACGGTTCAAATTTGCCGAGTTCCTTCTCCCGAGTTCTCTCAAACGCCTTAGGATACTCTCCTCGCCCACCTGTGTCGGTTTGGGGTACGGATTCCTTTTGCCTGAAGCTTAGGGACTTTTCTTGGAAGCATGGTATCAACCACTTCGTCTCAAAAGAGACTCGTCATCACGCTTCAGATAATCACTCCGGATTTGCCTAGAGTGCACTCCTTTGCGCTTAAACCACCATCCAACAGGTGGCTGGTCTAACCTTCTCCGTCCTCCCATCGCAGCTAAGGAAGTACAGGAATATTAACCTGTTTGCCATCGACTACGCCTTTCGGCCTCGCCTTAGGATCCGACTTACCCTGCGCCGAAAATCGTTGCGCAGGAAACCTTGGGCTTACGGCGTGCAGGTTTTTCACCTGCATTATCGTTACTCATGTCAGCATTCGCACTTCCGATACCTCCAGCAACCCTTACGAGTCACCTTCGCAGGCTTACGGAACGCTCCTCTACCGCGCATATTGCTATGCACCCGCAGCTTCGGTACATCGCTTAGCCCCGTTACATCTTCCGCGCGGACCGACTCGACCAGTGAGCTATTACGCTTTCTTTAAATGATGGCTGCTTCTAAGCCAACATCCTGGCTGTCTATGACTTTCCACATCGTTTACCACTTAGCGATGATTTAGGGACCTTAGCTGGCGGTCTGGGTTGTTTCCCTCTTCACGATGAAATTTAGCTCCCACCGTGTGTCTCCCGCGATTGAACTTCAGGGTATTCGGAGTTTGCAACGGTTTGGTAAGGACTTATGTCCCCCCTAGCCGTAACAGTGCTCTACCCCCCTGAGTTAGACGCGAGGCGCTACCTCAATAGCTTTCGAGGAGAACCAGCTATCACCCGCCTTGATTAGCCTTTCACTCCTATCCACACCTCATCTCCGACTTTTTCAACAGGCGTGAGTTCGGGCCTCCATTGTGTGTTACCACAACTTCACCCTGGACATGGATAGATCGACGGGTTTCGGGTCTACAGCCTGCAACTAAGCGCCCTATTAAGACTCGGTTTCCCTACGCCTTCCCTATACGGTTAGGCTTGCTACAGACTAGTAAGTCGCTGACCCATTATACAAAAGGTACGCCATCACCCTTGCGGGCTCTGACTGCTTGTACGCATCCGGTTTCAGGTTCTATTTCACTCCCCTCACAGGGGTTCTTTTCGCCTTTCCCTCACGGTACTGGTTCACTATCGGTCGGCAACGAGTATTTAGCCTTGGAGGATGGTCCCCCCATATTCAGACAAGGTTTCACGTGCCTCGCCTTACTCGATTTCATCTCATGCAGTTTTTCGTGTACGGGGCTATCACCCGCTATGACCAGACTTTCCAGACTGTTCCACTAAACCGCACAAAACTTAAGGGCTACTCCCCGTTCGCTCGCCACTACTAGGGGAATCTCGGTTGATTTCTTTTCCTGCAGGTACTTAGATGTTTCAGTTCCCTGCGTTAGCCTCCCTTGCGGGATACGGCCTAAGCCGTGGGTTGCCCCATTCAGAAATCCTCGGATCAAAGCTTGTTTGCCAGCTCCCCGAGGCTTATCGCAGGCTACTACGTCTTTCATCGCCTGTTGCCGCCAAGGCATCCACCAGATGCGCTTGGTCACTTGACCATATAACCTCAAACGTTCTTTCGAGCATTCGAAATTACGGTTTTATAACCACAACTATTCCTACAATTACGTTTACTTCCGCCGTTAAGCACCAAAGGCATTGAGAACGTCACAACTCATTACTGAATCGTCACGCTGTTGCTTTACAGTGTTTAACTACAACCCTAATTTTTAAAGAACAGTTCAAATCAGATACCGAAGCATCCGATTCATCAAAATCATCTGCTTGCGCAAATGGCTTGGATCAATCGAAATAAATGGTGGAGCCAGTCGGGATCGAACCGACGACCCCCTGCTTGCAAAGCAGGTGCTCTCCCAGCTGAGCTATGGCCCCGGTCGTCCAGTTACCTGGAGATTCCGTTCCGTTGTTGGAGATGTGACCCTCCGATAATGGTGGGTCAAATGGTGGGTCTGGGAAGACTCGAACTTCCGACCTCACCCTTATCAGGGGTGCGCTCTAACCACCTGAGCTACAGACCCGAACAACGGATAGAGCGCCGAATCAGCCCTGATGACAGGACGATCCTTGGGCAACTCTGATTTCTGATGACAAGTGATTTTTGCTGGATGCTTCCGAACGCTTGAGAAGCGTTCTCTAAAGGAGGTGATCCAGCCGCAGGTTCCCCTACGGCTACCTTGTTACGACTTCACCCCAGTCATTGACCACACCGTGGACGGCGTCCCCCTTGCGGTTAGACTACCGGCTTCTGGTGCAGCCAACTCCCATGGTGTGACGGGCGGTGTGTACAAGGCCCGGGAACGTATTCACCGCGACAAGTGCTGATCCGCGATTACTAGCGATTCCGACTTCATGGAGTCGAGTTGCAGACTCCAATCCGGACTACGATCGGCTTTCTGGGATTAGCTCCCCCTCGCGGGTTGGCAACCCTCTGTACCGACCATTGTAGTACGTGTGTAGCCCTGGTCATAAGGGCCATGATGACTTGACGTCATCCCCACCTTCCTCCGGTTTGTCACCGGCGGTCCCCTTAGAGTGCCCAACTGAATGATGGCAACTAAGGGCAAGGGTTGCGCTCGTTGCGGGACTTAACCCAACATCTCACGACACGAGCTGACGACAGCCATGCAGCACCTGTGTTCAAGTTCCCGAAGGCACATCCGCATCTCTGCAGACTTCTTGACATGTCAAGACCAGGTAAGGTTCTTCGCGTTGCATCGAATTAAACCACATACTCCACCGCTTGTGCGGGCCCCCGTCAATTCCTTTGAGTTTCAACCTTGCGGCCGTACTCCCCAGGCGGAGAACTTATCGCGTTAGCTACGACACCGATTTGCTAAGCAAACCAACGTCAAGTTCTCATCGTTTACGGCGTGGACTACCAGGGTATCTAATCCTGTTTGCTACCCACGCTTTCGTGCCTCAGCGTCAAAACAGGCCCAGGAGGTTGCCTTCGCCATCGGTGTTCTTCCAGATATCTACGCATTTCACCGCTACACCTGGAGTTCCGCCTCCCTCTACCGTTTTCTAGTCTGACAGTATCGGCCGCAATTCCCAGGTTGAGCCCGGGGCTTTCACAACCGACTTATCAAACCGCCTACGCACGCTTTACGCCCAGTAAATCCGATTAACGCTAGCACCCTCTGTATTACCGCGGCTGCTGGCACAGAGTTAGCCGGTGCTTATTCTGTCGGTACCGTCAAGACTTCAAGTATTAATTGAAGTTTTTTCTTCCCAACTTAAAGTGCTTTACAACCCGAAGGCCTTCTTCACACACGCGGTATTGCTGGATCAGGCTTTCGCCCATTGTCCAATATTCCCCACTGCTGCCTCCCGTAGGAGTCCGGACCGTGTCTCAGTTCCGGTGTGACTGATCATCCTCTCAGACCAGTTACGGATCGTCGCCTTGGTGAGCCATTACCTCACCAACAAGCTAATCCGACGTAGGTTCCTCTAAAAGCGTGAGGTCTTGCGATCCCCCACTTTGCTCTTGCGAGATCATGCGGTATTAATCCGGGTTTCCCCGGGTTATCCCCCACTTAAAGGCAGATCCCTACGTATTCCTCACCCGTCCGCCACTAGGTATTGCTACCTCGTTCGACTTGCATGTGTTAGGCATACCGCCAGCGTTCAATCTGAGCCAGGATCAAACTCTCCAATTAATTTAAAGCTAACTGGACTGCCCCAAAGTGCCGAAGCAACTTCAAGGTCATAGAGCGATCGATGGGCTCTTTACTGCTTTCATCGATGCTCCGTAATGCATTGGCTTCATGCCAAGC
>NZ_ATVI01000002.1 GCF_000420645.1 Nevskia ramosa DSM 11499
AGACTTACTTCAGGATCTTGGTAACGACGCCGGCACCGACAGTGCGGCCGCCTTCACGAATGGCGAAGCGAACCTGCTCTTCCATTGCGATCGGAACAATCAGTTCCACCTTCACCTTCACGTTGTCGCCCGGCATCACCATCTCGGTGCCTTCCGGCAGCTCGACAGCGCCCGTCACGTCCGTCGTGCGGAAGTAGAACTGCGGGCGGTAGCCCTTGAAGAACGGCGTGTGGCGGCCGCCTTCGTCCTTGCCCAGCACATACACTTCGGCTTCGAAGTCGGTATGCGGCTTGATCGTGCCCGGCTTGCACAGCACCTGGCCGCGCTCGATGTCTTCGCGCTTGGTGCCACGCAGCAGCAGACCCACGTTGTCGCCCGCCTGGCCCTG
Organism: Nevskia ramosa DSM 11499; assembly: GCF_000420645.1. NCBI lineage: Bacteria > Pseudomonadati > Pseudomonadota > Gammaproteobacteria > Nevskiales > Nevskiaceae > Nevskia > Nevskia ramosa. The sequence continues at coordinate 389 of NZ_ATVI01000002.1, forward strand.
ATCCAGCAGCTTGCGGAACATTTCAACGCCGGTGACGATGGTCTTGACGGTGTCCTTCAGGCCGACGATCTCGACTTCTTCGCCCACCTTGACGATGCCGCGCTCGATGCGGCCCGTGGCCACCGTGCCGCGTCCGGAGATGGAGAACACGTCTTCCACCGGCAGCAGGAACGGCTTGTCGATTTCGCGCATCGGTTCCGGGATGTAGGAATCCAGGGCGTCGTACAGTTCTTCCAGACGCGCCACCCAGACCGGGTCGCCGGCAATCGCCTTGGTCGCCGAGCCCTTGATTACCGGGCCGTCATCCGGGAAGCCGTACTTGCCGAGCAGGTCGCGAACTTCCATTTCGACCAGCTCCAGCAGTTCGGCGTCTTCCACCAGATCGCACTTGTTCAGCCAGACCACGATCTTCGGCACATTGACCTGCTTGGCCAGCAGCACGTGTTCACGCGTCTGCGGCATCGGGCCGTCGGTCGCCGACACCACCAGGATCGCGCCGTCCATCTGCGCGGCTCCGGTGATCATGTTCTTGACGTAGTCCGCATGGCCCGGGCAGTCAACGTGGGCGTAGTGGCGGTTCTTCGTCGAGTACTCGACGTGCGACGTCGCAATCGTCAGGATCTTCGTCGAGTCACGACGGCCCTGGCTCTCGGATGCCTTCGCAACCTGGTCGTACGGAATGTACGTGCCCCAGCCCTTGTCAGCGCTGATCTTCGTCAGCGCCGCAGTCGTCGTCGTCTTGCCATGATCCACATGCCCAATCGTCCCCACGTTCACGTGCGGCTTGGTACGGTCAAATTTCTCTTTTGCCATGACGAAACTCTGCTCTCTGATCGGTTATCTGGATGAACAACAAAACCCTCAAGGCGGCGATAAAACCGGCTGGAGGGTCAAAAATTGGTGCTCACAATCGGAATCGAACCGATGACCTCTTCCTTACCAAGGAAGTGCTCTACCGACTGAGCTATGTGAGCGAAACTCGGTACTGATTGCTGCTTTGACGACGCCTGCCTGACGGTTGGAGCGGGTGATGGGAATCGAACCCACGTCAGTAGCTTGGAAGGCTACAGCTCTACCATTGAGCTACACCCGCCTGCCCTGCCCAAACTCTGAGCCCGGTCCAGCATTCGCGACAGTCGCCGGTGGTGGAGAGAGAAGGATTCGAACCTTCGTAGACGTTAGTCAGCAGATTTACAGTCTGCCCTCGTTGGCCGCTTGAGTATCTCTCCCCGTGACGGTCAGCACAGCGAGCGGCGGATTCTGGGGATATCGCTGGTGGGCGTCAAGCAAAACTTGCGGGTTTGACTGCAATTCCTTCGAGAAGCCGGCGATCAGGTCCCGCGCGGCTTGGCTCGGGCCGTTGGCGCGGCTGCCAGCGGGTCATCCGGCCAAGGATGACGCGGATAGCGGCCCTTCAGTTCCTTGCGAACTTCCTCGTAGGTGCGAGCCCAGAAGCCGGCCAGATCGCGGGTCACCTGGATCGGCCGCCGGCCCGGCGACAGCAGATGCAGCGAGACCGCCATGCGCCCCTCGTTGACCGTCGGTGTCTGGGTGGCGCCGAACAATTCCTGCAGCTTTACCGCCAGCACCGGCGGCGCGGCATCGGCCAGATATTCGAGCGCTACCCGTGAGCCGCTCGGCACGTCGACATGCGTCGGCGCCAGCCGCGACAGCCGCTGCTGCTGCGGATAGTCGAGCCGGCCATTGAGGATGCCGGCCAGATCGAGCCGCGCCAGATGCTCGCGCCGAGTGATGCCGGACAGATACGGCGTCAGCCATTCGGTCAGGGATTCGGCCAGCGCCTCGTCGGAGACATCCGGCCAATCCTCGCTGCCGCGCCAGGCCCGCAGGCTCGCGACGCGCGCCTGCCATTGCCGCGCGCCCTCGCTCCACGGCAACGCAGCGATTCCGAGGCTTCGGATGCCTTCGATCATCGCCGCGCGCTGGCGCTCGCCGTCCGGCTGGTTCATCGGCTTGCGCTCGAGCACGATCGCGCCGAGCCGCGTCTGCCGCTCGGCGAGCACCGCCCGCTGCTGCTCGTTCCAGGCAACATCGGCCAGATTGACGATCCGCGCCGCCTGATCGACCAGCACCTCGCGCTCGGACAAAGCGGCTGCAGCACGAATCCGCCGTGGATTGCCGGGTTCCCAGTGAGCGATCGCCAGCCACTCGGACGCTGCCAGCACATCGCGCTCGGGAATCCGCGCCTCGCCGCCATCGGCACACAGATAGCCGACGTCCCGCGCGCCGCGGGTCTCGGCGCGCCGCCGCGCCAACCGTTCGGGGTAGGCCATCGCGACGATTCGGCCGATGGCATCGGCATCGATCGTCGCCCGCTCGTCGGCATCGACCAGCCGCAGCAGCTGGCGCACGGTTTCGCGCATCCGTCGCAGTGCGCCGGCATCGGCCTTACCGGAATGGGCGTTGCGCACTGCCTGGGCGAGATCGGCACCGCTGTCGCGTTCATCGAGCACCGCAGCGGTCCAGGCGGCCGTGCCGGCCAAGCCAGCGGCTTTCGCGACCATCAGCATGTGAGCGATGCGCGGCGTCGCCGGCAAGCGCGCCAGCGCCTTGCCGTGCGCGGTGATCCGGCCATCGGTGCCGACAGCGCCGATCGCGGCCAGCACCTCACGCGCCTGTGACCAGGAAGCGGCAGGCGGCTGATCCATCAGCGCCAAGGTCGTTGGATCGGACACGCCCCAGACGGCCAATTCCAGCGCCAGCCGCGACAGATCGACGGCGAGGATGTCCGGCGTGTCATGCGCCGGCAGCTGGCCATGCTGGTCGCGGCTCCACAGACGGACAGCAGTTCCCGGCCCAAGGCGACCGGCGCGGCCGGCGCGCTGCTCCGCACTCGCCCGAGAAATCCTTTGCAGCTCTAGCGCGTTGGCGCCGGCACCGAGATCGAACCGGGCGACGCGCGCCAGCCCGGCATCGACGACCGTGGTCACGCCTTCGACGGTCAGGCTGGTCTGGGCGATGTTGGTCGCCAGGATCACCTTGCGTCGGCCATCACGGTTCGGCGCCAGTGCCAGATCCTGCTCGGCGCTCGACAGATCGCCATACAGCGGATGCACGACGACGCCGGTTCCGAGCCGCGATTCGAGGATGCGCTGGGCGCCGCGAATCTCCCGGCCGCCAGGCAGAAATGCGAGCACGTCGCCATCCCGTTCGGCGAGCGCGGCGGCACAGGCATCGGCGACCGCAATATCGGTGGACGTACCCGGACGTGGCGGCGCGAAACGCACGTCGACCGGAAACATCCGGCCCGATGCGGTGACGATCGGCGCGCCGCCAAGCAGTGCCGAAACACGCTCGGTATCGAGCGTCGCCGACATCACCAGCACCCGCAGCGCTTCGTTCAGCGATGCGGCGGCGTCCAGGGTCAGGGCCAGCGCCAGATCGGCATCGAGGCTGCGCTCGTGGAACTCGTCGAAGATCACCAGGCCGACGCCGGGCAGCTCAGGATCGGCCTGCAGGCGCCGGGTCAGCAGGCCTTCGGTGATCACTTCGATGCGCGTCGCCGGGCCGATCTTGCGCTCGAAGCGCACCTGATAACCCACCGTCTCGCCGCTCTTCTCGCCGAGCAGGCTGGCCATCCGCGCCGCCGAGGCACGCGCGGCAACCCGGCGCGGTTCGAGCATCACGATCTTCTTAGCCGTCAGCCACGGCTCGTCGAGCAGCGCCAGCGGCACCACCGTGGTCTTGCCGGAACCCGGCGGCGCGGCCAGCACGGCGCGGCCACCCGGCATCGCCAGCGCCTCGCGCAGCGCCGGCAGCGCGGCCAGTGCCGGATAGTCCGGCAGCTTCACGGAAGTCATGGTCAGGCTTTCAGTTGCGGCGTAGCCAGTCGATGCGCTGGGCGAGCTTGCTCTGCCAGTTCGAGGCCAGCCCTGGTACGTCGCGCAGCGCTTCCAGGTCGGCCAGGGGTGGCCGATGAGCGTGGACGATTTCCCAGAACCGGACCAAGGTCGGCGCCTCAGGAACCCGGTCGATCAACTCAAAGCGGTCACCGACGGCGACCATCCCCGGCTCCAGCACCCGGTAGTACCAGCCGGCGATGCCGGCATCGGCGACCGCCCGGGTCATGCCGTCGACACCGTGCCGCGCCTCGATCTTCCAGCACGGCGTGCGCGGCTGGCAGAGCTGCACGCGGACGCTGCCGAGCGTAAACACGTCGCCGATGCAGACGTCCTTTTCTTCGATGCCGGAGGTCGAGATGTTTTCGCCGAGCGCCCCGGCGACCAGAGTCGCGGCGGCCTCCGGAAACAGTGCCGCGAGCCGCGCATGGGTTTCCAGCGGAAAGTGATGCAGGGCCTTTTCCGGCCCGCCGTGGACACGGCGATCGGCTTGCGCATCGCCGACCAGACCCTCCAGGCCCACCGCCATCGCACCGATCACCGGCTGCTTGAAGATCGCCGTCGGCCGGCCGTCGCCGGGCATGGCCTGCACGCTGCCGGCGAACAGGCCGGTGATGGTTCCAGCACGGTTGCCGGTAGAGATGAGAGCCATGCGGATATTATGGCGAACGCCGACGCGCCCCCATCGCCTGGCTCATCAACCGAAAGCTCGACCATGCAAAGACGTGAACTGCTGAAATCCCTGTCGGCCGGTGCCGGCGCACTGGCCACCGGCCTGGCTGCCCCCGCTGCCGAAGCCGCCGACCGCGGCAAGCTCAAGCAGCTCGGCAAGCCCCAGGCCTTTGACTACAGCTGGCTCAAGGGCCAGGCGCGGCAGATGGCCTCGGTGGCCTATCTCGCTCCGCCCAGCGACTTGCCGAAGACCTTGCAGGGTCTCGATTTCGATCGCTACCAGAACATCCGCTACCGCGCCGATCGCGGCCTGTGGGCGAAGGACGATCTGTCGTTCCAGGTTCGTTTCTTCCACATGGGCCTGTTCTTCAAGGACCCGGTCCGGATGTTCGAGATCGTCAACGGTCAGGCGCAGGAAATCGCCTACGACTCGACCTTGTTCGATTTCGGCAAGTCCGGCGTCAAGGCCAACCAGCTGCCGAACGATCTCGGTTTCGCCGGCTTCCGCGTGCTGTTCCATACCGATCTGGAGCGCGATGTCGGCGCCTGGCTCGGCGCCAGCTACTTCCGCGCAGTGGGCGGTGACTGGCAGTACGGCATGTCGGCACGCGGCCTGGCGATCGACACCGGCGCGCCGACGCCGGAAGAATTCCCGCGCTTCACCAGCTATTGGCTGGAACGGCCGGCGGCCGGCTCGAACAAGCTGGTGATCTATGCGCTGATGGATTCGCCGAGCGTTTCCGGCGCCTATCGCTTCGAGATTTCGCCCGGCGCCAGCCACGTGATGGAGATCGACGCCGCGCTGTATCCGCGCCGCAAGATCGACCGTCTCGGCATCGCACCCGGCACCAGCATGTACCAGACCGGCGAAAACGATCGCCGCATGGCCTACGACTACCGGCCGGAAATCCACGATTCCGACGGCCTGCAGATGTGGACCGGCGCCGGTGAATGGATCTGGCGGCCGCTGGTCAATCCGGTCGGCCTGCGCTTCAACTCGTTCAGCGATAACAACCCGCGCGGCTTCGGCCTGATGCAGCGTGATCACAACTTCGATCACTATCAGGACGACGGCGCCTACTACGACCTGCGGCCGAGCCTCTGGGTCGAGCCGAAGGGCGACTGGGGCAAGGGCTCGGTGCAGCTGGTCGAGATTCCGACCCAGGACGAAACCTTCGACAACATGGTGGCGTTCTGGAACCCGGAGAAGAAGCCGATGCCGGGCGAGGAACTGTTGTTCGCCTATCGCCTGCACTGGGGCCGCAAGCCGCCTGCAGCGCCGCGGCTGGCGACCGTGCAGGCCACGCGTACCGGTCTCGGCGGCGCCGCTGGCGTCAAGCGCAGCTATTTCTCCTGGCGCTTCGTGGTCGATTTCGCTGGCGGCGATCTCGGCCTGCTGGGCCGCGACACCAAGGTGGAAGCGGTCATCACCGCCTCGCGCGGCACCATCGAACTGACCTCGGCGCGGCCGCTGAAGGAGATCAACGGCTATCGCGCGATCTTCGATCTGAAGCCGCCGGATGACTCGACCGATCCGATCGACCTGCGCATGTTCCTGAAGAGCGTCGGCCAGCCGCTGAGCGAAACCTGGATCTACCAGTACAACCCGCCAGCACCGGCCGATCGGCATCTGAACCGGATCTGACGCGCGTCAGCACTGCGGTAAGGGCCACTGCGGTAACGAAGACTTGGCTGCATCATGGCGGCCGAATCGCCGGAGACCGCATCGATGTGGCAACTGACCGTACCGTGGTGGGAGCTGGTGCTTCGCTCCATTGCCGTCTATGTGTTCCTGCTGGTGCTGCTGCGGATGACTGGCCGACGACAGGTCGGGCAGCTGTCGCCGTTTGATCTGATCCTGCTGCTGGTGTTGTCGAACGCCGTGCAGAACTCGATGAATGGCGGCGACAACTCCCTGATCGGCGGCCTGATTTCTGCCGCGACTCTGGTGACGATCAACTTCCTGCTCGACTACGCGACCACCGCCAGCAATCGCCTGGATCGCCTGATCGGCGGCCGGCCACAGATCCTGATTCGCAACGGCCGCCTGCGTACCGAAAACCTCGCCGCCGCCAACCTGTCCCGGCGCGACATCAATGCCGCGCTGCGCAAGGCCGGCTGCATTCGTATCGAAGAGGTTCGCTTGGCGATGCTGGAAACCAATGGCGCGATCAGCGTCGTGCTGCGCAAATCACGCTCGTGACGACAAACCCGCAACGCCGCGTCGCCGTCATCGGCGGCGGCCCGGCCGGATTGATGACGGCGGAAACGCTGGCTGCCGCCGGCGTCACCGTCGATGTCTACGACGCCATGGCCAACTGCGGCCGCAAATTCCTGATCGCCGGCAAGGGCGGCCTGAACCTGACGCACGGCGAAAGCTTCGAACCATTCGTATCGCGCTACGGCACGCGTGCAGCAGCGATCCGGCCGCTGCTCGAAAGCTTCGGTGCCGATCAACTGCGCGAGTGGGCGAAAAGCCTGGGCGTGGAAACCTTTGTCGGCAGCTCCAACCGCGTATTCCCGAGCGATCTCAAGGCCGCGCCACTGCTGCGCGGCTGGCTGCGCCGGCTGCGCGAGAGCGGCGTGCACTTCCATCTGCGCCATCGCTGGGCCGGCTGGAATGAGGACGGCGCGCTGCGCTTCACCACATCTACGGGCGATGTCGCAGTGGCGACCGATGCCGTGGTGCTCGCACTCGGTGGCGGCAGCTGGCGACGGCTCGGTTCCGATGGCCGCTGGGTTCCGCTGCTCACCGAAAAGGGCATCGACGTCGCACCGTTGACGCCCAGCAACTGCGGCTTCGAAAGCCGCTGGAGCGACATCCTGCGCAGCCGCTGCGCCGGCCAGCCGGTCAAGCCGGTCGCTGCTCGCTTGAGCCCCGAACAAGGCGGCCTGCCTGAGTTCCGGCAAGGCGAATTCATCATCACCGGCGTCGGCGTGGAAGGCAGCCTGATCTACGCGTTGTCGCCGGCCCTGCGCGACGCGATCAGCGCTCACGGCGTCGCTCGCCTGGAACTGGATCTGATGCCCGGCGTCTCGCTGGCTGCGATGACTGAACGCCTGGCCAAGCCGCGCGGCTCGCAGTCGATGGCCAAGCACCTGCATCGCGCCGGCATCGATGGCGTCAAGGCTTCGCTGCTGCGTGAATGCGCGCCGGAAAAAGCCTTCGCCGATCCAGCCGCGCTGGCCGCGCAGATCAAGACGCTCAGCCTGCCGCTGCACGCCACCCGGCCGATCGACGATGCGATCTCGACTGCCGGCGGTGTTCGCTTTGAAGCGCTCGACGCTCGGCTGATGGTCCAGCAGCTACCCGGCACCTTCTGCGCCGGCGAAATGCTCGACTGGGAAGCGCCGACCGGCGGCTACCTGCTCACCGCCTGCTTTGCCAGCGGCCGGACTGCCGCTCAGGGCGCGCTGGACTGGCTGGCGCGCAGCGGCAACCACATCGCATCGCCGTAGGAGAAGAAGCGATAGCGCTGTTCCACCGCGTGGCGATACGCGGCCATCACCCGCTGATAACCCCCGAATGCGCAGACCAGCATCAGCAGTGTCGATTCCGGCAGATGGAAATTGGTCAGCAGCGCATCGACGACGCGGAACGCATAACCCGGCGTGATGAACAGCCGCGTCTCACCCTGGTAAGGCTCGACGATGCCGGTCTCGGCTGACGCCGTTTCCAGCGCCCGCACCACCGTCGTGCCAGCTGCGACGATCCGTCCGCCGCGCGCCTTGGCATCGGCAACGGCCTGCGCGAGTTCGGCCGTCACCGTGAGTCGCTCGGCATGCATGACGTGCGTGGCCAGATCATCGACCCGCACCGGCTGGAAGGTGCCGGCGCCGACATGCAGGGTGGTGAACGCGATGCTGACGCCGCGCGCGCGAATCGCCGCCAGCATCGCCTCATCGAAATGCAGGCTCGCCGTCGGCGCAGCCACCGCGCCCGGCTCGCGCGCCCACACCGTCTGATAACGCGCGTCATCGCCAGCGCTGGATTTGCGCTCGTCGGCCGTGCGCTGGATGTACGGCGGCAGCGGCAGCTCGCCATGGGCATCGAGCGCGGCGAGCAGATCGTCGGTATCGAACTCGAGCTCGTAAAGATCGTCGTGCTTGGCGAGCACGGTGGCGATCAAGGCCCCGTCCGCGAACAGCAAGCTGCTGCTGGCCTTCGGCGTCTTGCTGGCCTTGATCTGCGCCAGCGCACGGCGCGTATCGAGCACCCGCTCGATCATCGCCTCGATCCTGCCTCCCGATTCCTTGACGCCATGCAGCCGCGCCCGGATCACCCGCGTGTCGTTCAGCACCAGCAGATCGCCGGCACGCAGCTCGGCCGGCAGATCGACGACGTTCGCATCCCGGAAATCGTCTGCCCCGGCATCGACCACAGAATCGACCACCAGCATCCGGCCGCCACTGCGGGTGGCCGGCGGAACCTGGGCAATCAGCTCGGAAGGAAGCTCGTAACGGAAATCACTGCGTTGCATGGCGACGGAAAGATGGAAAGAACACGACAAAAGATCGCAGCCAACCCGCGATCGGCCGCTATAATGCCGGCCCCGCCGATACAGTGCGGGAGCAGCGCAGGCCTGAGTGGCGGAATCGGTAGACGCAGCGGATTCAAAATCCGCCGAGGTAACCCCTCGTGAGAGTTCGAGTCTCTCCTTAGGCACCATTTTTTAGTCCGGCAACGTCCGGCGAAGTCCAAAAAACCCTTACAAATCAGATAATAATTGATTAATAGTCCGGGGCGGCCCGGTGGCGTCCGTAGACATCCGGAATCTTTGGGGGTACTTTTGGGGGTACTTTTGGGGGTACGCAGATGGCAGATACCCCCAGATTGGGGGTAAGAAAAGGCCAAAATTCGCGTACCCCCAAAAGTACCCCCAGCGCCGGAAGTACCCCCAGTCATGTTGACCGCGATCGAGGTCCGCAACGCCAAGCCCGCACTGAAGCCGCGCAAGCTGTTCGACGGCGGCGGCTTGTTCCTCCTGGTAATGCCTGAAGGCGGCAAGCGATGGCGGCTGAAGTACCGCTTCGACGGCAAGGAAAAGCTGCTGGCGATCGGCACCTATCCCGAGATCGAGCTGGCGAAGGCCCGCGAAGCCCGCGACGCTGCCCGCAAGTTGCTGGCGCAGGGCACCGATCCTGCCGACCACCGCAAGGCGACGCGCGAAGCAGAGCGCGCCACACGCGAACACACCTTCGGCGTGATGGCGGAAAAGTGGTTCAAGAAGAAAAGCGGCGAATGGTCACCCGCGTCGCACGACAAGGCCCGGCTGTATCTCGACCGCGACCTGTTGCCCGCATTGAGGGCGCGGCCGGTCGCGGAGATCACCCGCCCTGAGCTGGTCGCCGTGCTGCGGAAGATCGAAGCCCGCGATGCTCTGGACGTAGCCAAGAAATGCAGGGGCTGGCTGAACGGCATCTTTCAGTTCGCGATGGTCGAGGGCGCGGTGGACATCAACCGCGCGACCGATCTGCATGTAGTCGCGGCCGCAGCGCCAGCGCGCCGCGCGCATCCGCATCTGCCGATCGGGGAGCTGCCCGGCTTCCTGAATGCGCTGGCCGACTATTGCGGCGATCGAGGCACCGCCATCGCGATCCGCCTGCACCTGCTGACGGCCGCGCGCCCTGGCGAGCTGCGCGCCGCGCCTTGGTCCGAGTTCGACCTGGACGAAGCAACCTGGAGCATCCCGGCAGAGCGTATGAAGATGGGCCGGCCGCACGTCGTGCCACTGCCGGCGCAGGCCGTCGCGCTGCTGCGCGAGCTGCGCACACTGAACGAGCGCAGCCCCCTCGCCTTCCCATCCCGCGATCACCGCGACCGGCCAATGAGCGAGAACACCGTAAATACCGCCATCAACCGCATCGGCTACGGCGGGCGGCAGACCGGGCACGGCTTCAGGCATCTGATATCGACCGCGCTGAACGAGCGCGGCTACAACCGCGATTGGATCGAGCGCCAGCTATCGCACGGCGATGAAGACGACATCCGCGCGATCTACAACGGTGCGCAGTACCTGAGCCAAAGGCGGCAGATGATGCAGGCATGGGCCGATGAGATCGATAGTCTGCAAGCGGGCGGAAACGTCACAGCGATACGGCGGCAGGCATGACTTAAACCGGCAAGCCCCGCGCCGGATCATGCGGGGCAATTAGGCGGGCCGATGGCGTCATTTGCCGATCCGAGCGAGACGCTCCGATGGCTGCACCTTCATGTCGGCAAGCGAAACGTAGAGGTCTTTATGAGTTTGTTCGTCGATTCACAGAATCGATTGATCGAGTGGGGAGGACATCTCGGTAGGCACAATCGACCAGACTTCGTTGTATCCGCCTGAGGTGGTCAAGTCAGCGCTGTGCCACAGCGCGGCCTGCGTGATCTTCGCGCAAAACCATCCTTCAGGCGCGCCGGAGCCAAGCTCTACTGATCGTGAACTGACCAAACGACTAAAGAATGCTTTTGGGCTGATCGATGTGCGCGTGCTTGTTCACTTTGTGATCGGCGGCATCAATTAATCGATGTCGTTCGCAGAGCGCGGCTGGCTATATTTGATCCACTGCACCTAGCCCAACGGGGCGAAAAGCCGGGGACCTTCACCGGCCTGATGCAGTTCTTTTGAGGGAGCGCGGAAGGCGTGACGTGAATGAGAGCGAACACAAGCGGCTGATGATGTGTCGGCGCGCCTACGAAGCGGGGAACAAGGCCGGTGCAATCGAAGCCTTCAGCATTCTGACGAAGAATGGTGTGCCTCTGCCGTCGTGGCTCAAGACAGCCATGATGGAATTCATCGCGGCGGCTACCGAGGAGAACCGGGAGCCGCATAGATCGGCGATGCGGGCCTGGGTAAAGCAGCACCGAGCCGACAGGCGCGATTACGAGCGCTGGGACACAGTGCTAGAAGGGCGCGACAGTCACGGTTTGCAAATCAGCAACGATGAAGCGTTCCGAGCCGCTCAGGTAATTTTGCGACGTGACAGATCGATCAGCGTCGGTTCAATCGAGCGGTCTTACAAGGAGGTTGAACGGCAAAAGAAGGGCGATCCTCTTCGCTATTTTTCGACCAATGCCATCAGGATCGACAAGCCTTCAACCCGAAGGAAGCATCCAGGAAAAAGACCTAGCGAACTAGGGGCAGTAGCCTTGTCTGCGCTTCTTGATGAACGCGACCCCCGCACCTCGCACAGAAAAGTCAAGGGTAGAAAAGAGTCGTAAAAATGCCCTTAGACCGAGTTACTTCCAAGAATCACTCTGAGTCGGCCGGAATTCGGCGGACTCATAGGGATCAGAGATGGAAAGTCAGAAAGTCGAAGTCCTGCTTCGCAGGAATGAAGTAGAGCGTCGCACCGGAATCAGCCGCAGCCAGTTGTTCGAGCTGATCCGGCGCAAGGAATTCCCCGCCCCGATTCCCCTGGTTGGTCGTACCCGAGCATGGGTCGAGTCCGACGTTTCTGCATGGATTGCGGGCCGGATTGAAGCTGCCCGTACCGCGAGTTGCCCGCGATGAATGCAAGGGCTGCGAAGGGATCAACGCCTACACGTGCTGCGGCTATGAGTGACGCCCGCCCGCTGACCTATGGCGAGATCGCCGACCAATTCCGCACCGCCATGCACGCGGCCGGTATCGAGACCGATGCGACGATTGATGCCGACGGCAAGCTGCATCGCTTCCGCGTGACCGGGGATCGGCGAGACCAGCGCAACGGCTGGTATGTGCTGCATAGCGACGGCGTGCCGGCCGGCGAGTTCGGCTGTTGGAAGCGCGGCCTGTCCGAGACCTGGCACGCCAACATCGGGCGCGAGTTGGACGAAGCCGAGCGCGAGACCAACCGGGCGCGGCTGGAAGCGATCCGGCGCGACCGTGAAGCCGAGACTCAGCGAGTGCGAGCCGAAGCCCGCAATAAGGCCGCGAAGCTGTGGGAAGAAGCCAACCCGAAGCCGTCTGCGAAACATCCTTACCTGGCGAAAAAGCAGGTACGCGGCTATGGCATTCGGCAGCTAGGCAAGGCGCTGGTGATCCCCGTTAGCGATGCCGACGGCGCACTGCATGGCCTGCAGTTCATCCAAGAAAACGGCACCAAGCGCTTCACGTCCGGTATGGAAAAAGCGGGCCACTATCACGCCATCGGCGAACCCGGTGCCGTGCTGCTGATTGCCGAGGGCTACGCGACAGCGGCGACGCTGCGCGAGGCTACTGGGCAGGCCGTGGCGGTCGCCTTCGATACCGGCAACCTGCGGCCCGTTGCGCTGGCGCTGCGCGCGAAGTTTCCAGCGGCGCGCATCGTCATCGCGGCCGACAACGACCACCGCACCGAGGGCAATCCGGGCATCACGAAAGCCACCGAGGCGGCACAAGCTGTCGGCGGTTCCGTCATCGCGCCATCGTTCCCGGCAAGCGATTCTGGATCGGATTGGAACGACTACGCGGCCGTGCATGGCCTGGCCGCTGTGCGTGCTGCATTCGAGACGGCAGGCGCTGACAAGGCCGACGCACCGGCTGCGCCGGTAGTAGCGCCTGAAGCCTCGCCAGCGGCTCGCACCAAGCCAGCCGAGGCAAGCGGCGGCGGCAGACAACCCCGTTTCACTCGCGACGATCGCGGCATCTGGCACAACGGCACCGATCCGAAGGACGGCACCCCGCTTGCGCCGCAATGGGTCTGCCCGCCGATCGAGGTCGCGGCCTACCTGCGCGATCTGGACGGGACGAACTGGGGCCGTCTGCTGAGCTTCAACGATGCCGACGGCACCGAGCACCGCTGGGGCATGCCGATGCGGCTGCTATCCGGTGGCGGTGATGAGATGCGCGCAGAGCTGCTGCGCCTGGGCTTCGACGTGCCGACTACGCCGCGAATCCGCAACCTGCTGACCGACTACTTTCAGCAATCGAGGCCCGAGGCGCGGGCGCGCTGTGTGGAACGCGCCGGCTGGCATGGCCGAGTATTCGTGATGCCGGATCGCACCCTCGGCGAGGCCGACGAAGCCGTGCTGTTTCAGAGCGAAACGGCAGGCGGGCATGTCTACCGCGCGCGCGGCGACCTGAGTGACTGGCGCAGCGATCTGGCCGACCTGTGCCGAGGGAATTCCCGGTTGCTGTTCGCAGTGTCGGCCGCATTCGCAGGCCCGCTGCTGCACTGGGCTGGCGAGGAATCGGGCGGTTTCAACCTGCGCGGCTCGTCAAGCATGGGGAAAACCACCGCGTTGCGCGCCGCTGCTTCGGTTTGGGGAAGTCCTGAGTTCATGCGGCGATGGCGTGCCACGGATAACGCCCTGGAGTCCATCGCGGCCCAATACTCGGACAGCATCCTGCTGTTGGACGAACTGAAGCAGATTGATCCGAAGATTGCAGGCGAAACCGCGTACATGCTGGCGAACGGCGAAGGCAAAGCACGCGCGGGCCGAAGCGGAAGCCTTCGCGCACCGTTGACCTGGCGTTTGCTGTTCCTGAGTGCTGGCGAACTAAGTCTCGCCGAACACATGCGGCAAGGCGGCAAGCAAGCGCACGCCGGGCAAGAAACCCGGATGGCCGATATTCCCGCAGAGCCTGTCACGGGGAGCCGTTCGCTATACGAATCGCTACATGGGAAGGGGTCGGGCGCAGAGATGGCTTTAGCGATCACACGTGCAACGGCCGACGTGTACGGCGTCGCCGGACCGGCATTTCTGGGCACGCTGCTGCCGCGTGTGGATACGCTGCCGGACGCGATTCGCGCACTGCGCAACGACTTCACCGATCGCCATGTGCCGAAACGCATAGACGGGCAAGTCGCACGCGTAGCGGGCCGCTTTGCCCTAGTCGCGGCTGCTGGCGAGCTTGCAACAAGCGCAGGCATTACCGGCTGGGATGCTGGCGAAGCGGATGCAGCCTGCGGCAAGTGCTTCGCCGCATGGATCGAATCGCGCGGCGGGACCGGCAACCTGGAGCCTGTCCGTATGCTGACGCAGGTACGCCGATGGCTTGAGTCCGAGGGCAGCGCCCGTTTGCAGCACTGGGGCGAGGATGCAAGCAGCAAGGATTGGGTGACGGTGAAGCGCGCCGGCTTCCGCTGTACCGAACAGGTCGGCGATGAGGGCGAAACCTATTACCTGCTGCCGGAGACGTTCGATGCAGAAATCTGCACAGGCTTCGATCCGCGACAGGTGGCGCAGCTACTCGCCAGCGTTGGCGCGCTCAAGCGGCCCAAAGAACCAAACCGGCTGAAGTGCCGGACGCGACTGCCCAGCATCGGTCTGACCTGGTGCTACGTCGTGCTGCCGTCGATCTGGCAGGCCGAGCCGGACGATGCCGAATCGGGCGCGTGAGCGCACGGAGCGGGACCCGAGTTTTCCGCGCGACACTTTTCGAGAATCACCGGGAACAACGGGAACAAAGCGAAGCAGAAGCGCTGGAAGGCCCGCTGTTATTGGGTTTGCCGTTGTTCCCGGTCTATGTGTTTTAAGTGGGAACACAGTGAGAACAACGGGAACAGTGGCGCAGCTTTCTGCCTAGGTTTGTTCCCAGTGTTCCCGATGGCTGTTTTCGCAATCATCGTCAGTGGGAACAGTTTTCCCTACCTTATTCATGCGCTTGGAACGGCTGCTCTCGTTGTTCCCACTGTTCCCGGTGCTTTTGGCCGATGGCCGTAGCCATGTCGCAATCAGAGAGGTGCGGGAACCCGACGGGGGTAGTTAAAAGTCTAGGACGCTCGCGGCGGAAACCGTCGTCCAACCTGCATTCGCACAGCCGCTTAATTGAAGGGGGGGGTATCACGGCAGACATAACCAAGTCGGCGCGAATGATCGCCACCAGCGCGGATCGAGCCGCGCGGGGTACAGGCCATGCGAACGATCGACCGTTCAGCTGACCGGCAAGGCCGCCACCGCACGCGAATCGAGCCACACGTCTGGCCAGCGGGCTGGACACTTCGTCTTTGCCCCTCTTCACTGGCGACCGAGCGGATCTCGGCGCGCGGGAAACCGGCCCGCCCGCTCCGCGCTATGCGGCGCACCATCGCCCAAAGCACCCGACCGGCATCTGTCCTCGGAAAGTCCGACTGCATGTCGTCACGTCCAACAATTGTCATATTCCATAAGCCCTCGGCCCCCAGCTTTCGGGCGTAGCGCGCTCTCACAGACCGCGACCGCCAACTTTCAATGATCGTGATCTTTCGCAGCTGATGTGATCAACAAGTAGCTTCATTGCTGAAAGGCGTGACCCAGCAGAGAGCGGACACTCTAGTCGTACCCGTTGCGCCGGCCTGGTAACGCCGAGTAACTGAGCAGGCCTTACGCAGTGCGGCGCTCTTTGAGCAATTCTTCGGGCACGAAATACAGGTTGTTTCTTGCCCTAGTACAGGCAACGTAAAGCTTATTTCGCGTCATGGGGGCAAGTTCCGACAGCTTTTCATTGGCATACGCCCTCATCGATTGAGGATTGAGGACCACGCAAACTGATCCGTGATGGTCTTCTCCTTTGCAGTCACCCCAGTTTTTTGTCTTGCCTGGGTACTTGATGCTGTTCTGCAAGAAGAGCTTGGCGACAGCGCCATCTTTGAACAGAGCAGTCGCCTCATCTGCGCGGTCGACTAGCTTTACTGCTGTTGCGTCGTCCCGGTGCGATCTGATCTGAATGCCGATCTTATCTGAAACGAAATCGCAAACGGTCGGGCTACACCGGTAGCTGCTCTCTAGGCTAGCTTCGTCAACTGCGAGGCCAATACCTCGACACCGTTCGACGTAGGTGGCATAGGTGTCGTGAAGGCTGCCGTTGACATTCCCATCGAGACTAGTCGCGTAGGTGTATTGAAAAAAGTCACCAACGCACATCAATTGTGCACGGACATCCGAAAGAGCTGCAATAAAATTAAAGTCGTGGCCCGAAAAGTCTTGAAATTCATCTATCAGAATATGGTCAAAGTATTTATCGAGCCTCTGGATCACGTCGGGAATAACTCCCTCCTCAACGAGCACCTTCGCCAATCGGTTGCTGTAGAGCCGTCCATAGCTGTCAATATATCTATCACGCCCTCTGGCGAATCGGCTTTCGCACGGCTTGAAGTTAATTCCCGTCGTACCATGCTGCATCTTTAAAAACGGCTTGTAGCAGATGGAATGAAGGAACACGAAGTAACTTACAAGCGTGATATTCGGCGGGAAGAAGCCGAACCTAAGGATAATACGTCGATTTAACGCAGCAACGTTGCTGTTCGTATAGGCAACGATGAGAAATCTCTCATTATCATTTAGGAGGTTGATGAGGTGTGAGGTCTTGCCAGAGCCAGCAACGGCGAGAACTAAGCGACCAGCCATTCGATGGCGTCTCGTATGTATGCAGGAACCGTCAAAGCGCGATCACTATTCAGCAACGCATATGCCGCCTCGGTCTTATTCTTTAGCATGTACTCCTGAATAGGTAGTCGGCGTCTCGGTGCTGCCAATACCGCCTCGCAGATGGCTGCATTTGCCTGATAAAGGCATATCTCAAACGTGCGATTTTCTGGATTCCGGTCGCCGAATATCCGGATATGTTGATCTGAATAGTCGGCAAACTCATCAACACACTTTGCCTGATAGTCGCCATCGTTATCCCTCAGAACCGCTACCCTTTTCCTTAGAATCTTCGCGATATCGAGATATCTCTTAAAGCTTATCCCGCCCACGGAGAGCACGTGCGCATCGTGGTCGGCTAGTTTTTGCCCAGTAATCGCCTCGAACAGCTGCTCCATCAAAATATGCTCGGCATCGCCTTCAACGAGGAGCGCCTTTTTTGCTAGAACGAAGTCCAAAACGCCGTGATCAGGGGCCTTTACGAAAAATTTTGCGGTTTCAGGATCGAGATCTTCTAAGGTTGCGGCTGCGGGTGACGAGCTTTGCAGCATGATTGCGTTTCGAAGGTCGAGACGGGCGGAAATCATGTTGCTATGGGTTGCAATGATGAGTTGCTTGTCGTCCGTCTGAGCGATTTCGCCAATTAGCCTGTGCATATTCGCATGGCTCAGATGATTTTCTGGCTCCTCAATAAGGATGATATCAAGCGCTTGGTTTGGATTTGCGGCCCTTTTTAGTGCGAACTTAGTCTTGATGAAGCACTGAAGTCCCTTGCCCTTACTATCGATGCCAACATCGCCTTGCATCAAGGTTAAATCCGTCATGAGATTGGACTTTGCGTCGGTTCGTAATGCGAACTGATATTCCTCCGTTCGTCCATTAAGGTCGAAAAGTACGTTGGCTTTATAATTATCCTTCAGCGAGCGGTATGCATGTTGATGGCCGCTCTGTTCAACTGGCTGAGCATGGGCTTTATACATTCGAGCGATGTAGTCACGTGTTGCGTATTCAGCGTTGCCGCTTGAGGTGTCAATTGTCAGATGCCGGGCAAAGCGGCGACCGCCGCTGTAAGCGTCACCCTGAAATGACGTGAAAGACACGTCATAATAGTCGTATGGAAAAACCGCGTCAGGCTTCGCCAGAATCGCTCTAATTTCGGCACTCAAAGGATTGTTCGGAGCACACGTCATCCTGAGACCGTGACACGTGACACCTTCAGAGTTATTCCGCCCTTCCAACTCGATATTGCCATGGTCGTTGAAGTACAGTTCCACGAAAAGAACAGGAAGATCTGCGTAGTTTCGGGCACTCGCCATGAACTCCTGCACGGCAGTAACATTCAATAGGCGCTCAGCACCGATCGTCTCAGCCTGTGTCCGACTCGCGGAAAGGACTAGGTTAATAGCCAGAAGGATGCTGCTCTTTCCGGCTTCGTTCTCACCAACGAGAATGGTTCGCGGCGAAGTGAACTTCACGGAAAAGTCTCTGAATCGCCTGAAGTTCTGAAGCTTGATCTTTTCTATCGTCTTCAATCGCCTCCTCCTGCGGTGGCGCGTGCAACTTCGTACATTATTGGCACCAGCGCGGGGTGCAGCAAGTCACCATATTGTTCGGATAACTTCGGCGAGGCAATCGCGTGTGTGCGCAGTCGTCGATGAGCCGCTCGGCGAGGACCTCGCGTGCACGAAATCGCCAGACCACTGGCACCCTCGTCACGTTTCAACGGTGAAACGTCGCGAAGAATCGATTTTTAGGCGGCGATCAAAGTCCGCTCCTGGCACAAACATGACTTAGATCACAGTCCGCTGTCAGCCGAGACTGTGTGAAAACGTGGTGTGAAGTTTGCTGATTGTTATTCCGTCATTGTCGTGATGGAGTTGCCGATGAAGCGATTCATCGAAGGTGAGGATCGGTCTCAGAGTGTGCTGTTTCCTGAGCGACTCGATGACTACATTGGCGAGGACAACCCGGTTCGCGCTATCGATGCATTCGTTGAAGAGCTCGATCTCGCCGCTCTCGGCTTCGAGGGCGTACACGCCGAGGAGACTGGCAGACCCGGTTACCACCCGTCGACGCTGCTGCGGATCTACATCTACGGATACATGAACCGCATCCAGTCGAGCCGGCGTCTGGA
>NZ_ATVI01000003.1 GCF_000420645.1 Nevskia ramosa DSM 11499
TCCGATCGCAATGGAAGAGCAGGTTCGCTTCGCCATTCGTGAAGGCGGCCGCACTGTCGGTGCCGGCGTCGTTACCAAGATCCTGAAGTAAGTCTCGTCCGCCCCGCAGGCCCCCTCAAAAGGGAACTTGGCCTGCGGGGTTGTCGTTTCAGCAGCAGGCGTTTACATTTTCCCCGGCGCGAAGCTATACTCGCGCCCCCTCGATTCACAGTGCGCCAACAGGGCGGTAGCTCAACTGGTAGAGCGTCGGTCTCCAAAACCGAAGGTTGCGGGTTCGAGACCCTCCCGCCCTGCCACTGTGATGAAAGCAGAATTGCCTCACGAGACCGATGGAATCCTCGAAGACAGCCGGTAGCCAGGTCGAAGAAACCGGCTCACGTTTCGACACGTTACTGCTGATCTCGGCCTTGGTGCTGCTGATTGGTGGTCTCGCGGTCTATTACGTGTTCCTTGAATTGCCGAAGTCCGTTCGGCTGCTGCTGTTGCTCGGCAGCATCGCCGCGGCCGTCGCCGCGGTCTATCGCACGGCAATCGGCCATTCGCTCTGGTCGCATGTCCAGGGCGCCCGTGTCGAACTCCGCAAGGTGGTCTGGCCCACGCGCCAGGAAAGCCTGCAAACCACGCTGATCATCGCCATCTTCGTGCTGATCGTGGCCTTGATGATGTGGGGGCTCGACGCAACCTTGCTTTGGGGCGTCCAGAAGCTCACCGGACGGAGTGCCTGATGAGCATGCGCTGGTATGTGGTTCACGCGTACTCACAGTACGAAAACAATGTGTTGCGCGCCCTGAAGGAGCGCATCACCCGCGCCGGACTTGAAGAAAAGTTCGGCGACATCCTGGTGCCGACCGAAGAAGTGGTCGAAATCCGCGATGGTCAGAAGCGCACCACGGAACGCAAGTTCTATCCGGGCTATGTACTGGTCCAGATGGAAATGAACGAAGACACCTGGCACCTGGTCAAATCGACGCCAAAAGTGCTCGGTTTCATCGGCGGCACGCCGGACAAGCCGGCACCGATCTCCGAAAAGGAAGCCAAATCGATCCTCAGCCGGGTCGAGGAAGCGGTCGAGAAGCCGAAGCCGAAGACGCTGTACGAGCCGGGCGAAGCCGTCCGGATTACCGAAGGTCCGTTCGCGGATTTCTCCGGTGTGGTCGAGGAAGTCAATTACGACAAGAGTCGTTTGCGAGTCGCGGTACTGATCTTCGGCCGCGCCACACCTGTCGAGCTCGAATTTTCGCAGGTGCAGAAAGGTTGAATGGCTGGCGAGCAACGGCTCGCCAAGCGTTCACGACCGGCCACGGATGGTCGGGCCGAGGTCTCCAAACGAGGATGAATCCTCGCCAGGGATGGCAAAAACAACTTTGTAGACCGGACGCCTTGAGCTGTCCGGAAGTCGTCAAACCGGGGAGCCCACCTGAAAGCCGGGCGCACGTACCCATCACGGAGTAAGCAATGGCAAAGAAAGTCCAGGCCTACATCAAGCTGCAGATTCCTGCAGGCAAGGCCAATCCGTCACCGCCCGTCGGCCCCGCACTCGGCCAGAACGGCGTCAACATCATGGAATTCTGCAAGGCGTTCAATGCCGCCACGCAGAAGCTGGAGCCGGGTATCCCGACCCCAGTCGTGATCACGGTCTACTCCGATCGTTCATTCACCTTCATCACCAAGACTGCGCCGGCCACGGTGCTGATCAAGAAGGCCGCCGGCGTCGAGTCGGGCAGCCCGACTCCGCACACCAAGAAGGTCGGCAAGATCACCAAGAGCCAGGCCGCCGAGATCGCCAAGACCAAGTGGCCGGATCTCAACGCCGGCAGCATGGAAGCCGCGGTCAAGCTGATCGCTGGCTCGGCCCGTTCGATGGGCATCGATGTGGTGGAGGGCTAATAACATGGCAACCGTGATCAAGCTGACCAAGCGTCAGAAAGCATTCGCCGACAAGATCCAGCCGGGCAAGGCCTATCCGGTCGACCAGGCCATCGAAATCCTGAAGTCCTGCGCCACCGCGAAGTTCAAGGAATCGCTCGACCTTTCGCTGAACCTCGGCATCGACGCCAAGAAGTCCGACCAGAACGTCCGCGGTTCGACGACGTTGCCGAACGGCAACGGCAAGACCGTGCGCGTCGCCGTGTTCGCCCAGGGTGCCAAGGCTGCTGAAGCTCTGGCCGCTGGTGCCGACGTCGTCGGCATGGAAGACCTGGCCGCCAAGATGAAGGAAGGCGACCTGAACTACGGCGTCGTCATCGCCAGCCCGGACACGATGCGCGTCGTCGGTGCGCTTGGTCAGGTGCTCGGTCCGCGCGGCCTGATGCCGAACCCGAAGACCGGCACCGTGACGCCGAACGTCGCCGAAGCCGTCCGCAATGCGAAGTCGGGCCAGGCCCGTTATCGCACCGACAAGGCAGGCATCATCCACTGCTCCATTGGCGCCGCGAATTTCGAAACCGCCAAGCTGACGGAAAACCTGCTCGCCGTGCTGCGTGACATCCGCAAGCAGAAGCCGGCGACCTCGAAGGGCGTATTCATCCGCAGGGTGACGCTGTCGACGACGATGGGCCCCGGCGTGCCGGTCGAGCTGTCGTCGCTGCCGGAATAAGAAACAAATGACCGGGATGCGTCCTGCGCATTCCGGTTTTCGGAACTTGACAGTGTGGCCTCACCGCCACGCCGTCCAAGACCGTCAGTAGGGCCGAAACCGCTCGCGCGGCCAGGCAGGTTAAAGGTTCGCAAGAGCCGCTGACGCAGACGGTAAGCCCTGAAGACTCACGTCGACAGGGTTCCGTAAAAGTGGATTGAGCCGCAAGGCACGATCCTGTTTGTAACGCAGCATCACCAGGAGGTTCGCGTCTAATGGCATTGCGTCTTGAAGACAAGAAGGCCCTGGTTGCGGAAGTGAATGAAGTGGCGTCACGCGCGCTGTCGGCTGTTGCGGCCGAATATCGCGGACTGTCTGCCGGCAAGTTCGACATCCTGCGCAGCAAGGCCCGTGAGAACGGGATCTATCTGCACGTGGTCAAGAACACGCTGGCGAAGCGCGCACTGGCCGGCACTCAGTTCGAGTGCATGGGCGACGCGCTGGTCGGACCGTTGGTGCTTGGATTCTCGCTGGACGATCCAGGTGCTGTTGGTCGCGTGATCAAGGACTTCGCGAAGGATAACGACAAGCTGGTGGTCAAGGCGGTTTCGATCGGCGGGCAGCTGTATGGCTCGAAGGACATCGAACGTCTGGCTTCGCTGCCGTCCAAGGAGCAGGCGTTGGCCATGCTCATGGGCGTCATGAAGGCCCCGGTGTCGAAGTTCGTTCGCACCCTCGCAGAACCAACTGCCAAGTTCGTGCGCACCGTGCAAGCGGTGGCCGACCAGAAGCAGGCGGCTTAAGCAGAGTCCTGACACCAGTTTTTCCATTCACTTTCCCTGATCGGGTAAGCGGTTTGGTTCACACACTAGTCAATCGAGGTTTTTAGAAATGGCACTTTCAAATCAGGAAATCCTTGACGCGATCGCCGAAAAGTCCGTCATGGACATCGTCGAGCTGGTCAAGATGATGGAAGAGAAGTTTGGCGTCTCCGCTGCTGCCGCCGTCGCCGTTGCCGGCCCGGCTGCCGGCCCGGCCGCCGCTGCTGCAATCGAGCAGACCGAGTTCACCGTCGTGATGTCGTCGTTCGGCGAGAACAAGGTCAATGTCATCAAGGCCGTCCGTGAAATCACCGGCCTGGGTCTGAAGGAAGCGAAGGATCTGGTCGAAGCCGTCCCGGCAACGATCAAGGACGCGATCCCGAAGGCTGACGCCGAAGCGATCGTCAAGAAGCTGGCCGACGCGGGCGCCAAGGCTGCGATCAAGTAAGCCTTGTCGATTCGCTCAAGCAGCACGCTGTAACCGGCGAGGGCTGGCCGCGCAAGCGGCCGGCCTTCTGCCGTTGCTACAACCGTATTTGAATGCTCCGCGCGCCTGAAGCGCGCCAAGACGAGGTAACACCGATGGCCTACTCGTTCACCGAGAAGAAGCGCATTCGCAAGGACTTCCGCAAGCAGTCGGAAACCCTCGCGGTGCCATACCTGCTGGCGACGCAGCTGGATTCGTATCGCCACTTCCTGCAGGCCGAGGTTCACCCCGCCCAGCGCAAGGAAGCCGGCTTGCATGCGGCGTTCAAGTCGGTGTTTCCGATGGTCAGCTATAACAATGCGGCGGCGCTCGAGTACGTGCGCTATCGCCTTGAAGAGCCGGTGTTCGACGAAAAGGAATGCCGCGTCCGCGGTCTGACTTTCGCCGCGCCGCTCAAGGTCACCACGCGTCTGGTGATCTACGACCGCGAGTCCAAGGAAAAGCGCGTCAAGGACATCCGCGAGCAGGAGGTCTACATGGGCGAAGTTCCGCTCATGACCGGCAACGGAACCTTCATCGTCAACGGCACCGAGCGTGTCGTCGTGTCCCAGCTGCATCGCTCGCCCGGCGTGTTCTTCGATCACGACAAGGGCAAGACCCATTCTTCGGGCAAGCTGCTGTACAGCGCCCGCATCATTCCGTATCGCGGCTCGTGGCTGGACTTCGAGTTCGATCCGAAGGACAACCTGTTTGTCCGCATCGATCGTCGCCGCAAGCTGCCGGCGACCATCCTCCTGCGCGCGCTCGGTTACAACAACGAGCAGATGCTGGAGATGTTCCACGAGATCAACACCTTCCAGCTCGCCGATGGCGGCGCGATGCTGGAACTGGTGCCGGAACGCCTGAAGGGCGAGAAGGCACAGTTCGACATCAAGACCAGCGCCGACAAGGTGCTCGTTGAGCAGGGCAAGCTGATCACGGCCCGTCACATCAAGCTGATCCAGGAAGCCGGCGTCAAGCACCTGCAGGTGCCGGATGAATACCTGCTCGGCAAGATCGTGTCGAAAGATCTGGTTTCCAAGGAAACCGGTGAAGTGATCGCCGTTGCCAACACCGAAGTCACCGCCGATCTGCTGCCGAAGCTGCGCGCGGCCGGTGTGGTCGAACTGCCGACGTTGTACGTCAACGACCTCGACAAGGGTGCTTACATCAGCACCACGATGAACATCGACCCGAGCCGCACGCGCCTCGAAGCGCTGGTCGAGATCTATCGCATGATGCGTCCCGGCGAGCCGCCGACCAAGGACGCTGCCGAAACCCTGTTCAACGGCCTGTTCTTCGCCGGCGAGCGCTACGACCTGTCGGGCGTCGGCCGCATGAAGTTCAATCGTCGTCTGCGTCGCACGGCCGTCACTGGTCTCGGCGTGCTCTATGACTCCCAGTACTTCAAGACTTTCGGCGATACCGAAATGAAGAAGAAGCTGGCGGAGCTGGGCGAGACCTCGGACATCGTCGAAGTGGTCCGCGAGATGATCGCGATCCGCAACGGCGAGCAGATTACCGACGATATCGATCATCTCGGCAACCGCCGCATCCGTGCGGTCGGCGAAATGACCGAGAACGTGTTCCGCACCGGCTTGGTCCGTGTCGAGCGCGCCGTTCGCGAGCGTCTGGCGCTGGCCGAAGCCGAGAACCTGACCCCGCAGGACCTGATCAACGCCAAGCCGGTCGGCGCCGCGATCAAGGAATTCTTCGGCTCATCACAGCTGTCGCAGTTCATGGATCAGAACAACCCGCTGTCGGAAGTCACGCACAAGCGTCGCGTGTCGGCCCTCGGACCGGGTGGTTTGACCCGCGAGCGCGCCGGCTTCGAAGTCCGCGACGTGCATCCGACCCATTACGGCCGCGTCTGCCCGATCGAAACGCCGGAAGGCCCGAACATCGGTCTGATCAACTCCCTGGCCTGCTACGCCCGCACCAACGACTACGGCTTCCTCGAGACGCCGTATCGCAAGGTTGTCGACGGCAAGGTCGGCAGCGATATCGAATACCTGTCGGCGATCGAAGAAGGCCGCTACGTGATCGCCCAGGCGAACTCGGAGCTCGACGCCAAGGGTGCGTTCAAGGCTGACCTGGCATCGGTCCGCTACCAGAACGAATTCACCATGATGACGCCCGACAAGGTCCAGTACATGGACGTGTCGCCGCGCCAGATCGTGTCCGTTGCTGCGGCGATGATCCCGTTCCTCGAACACGATGACGCCAACCGCGCCCTCATGGGTTCGAACATGCAGCGTCAGGCCGTTCCGACCCTGCGTGCCGAAAAGCCGCTGGTCGGCACCGGCATGGAACGCCGCGTCGCGATCGACTCCGGTGTGGCCTTCACCGCCAAGCGCGGTGGCGTGGTCGACAAGGTCGATGCCGCCCGTATCGTGGTCCGCGTCAACGATGACGAAACGATCGCAGGCGAAGCCGGCGTCGACATCTACAACCTGATCAAGTACACGCGTTCGAACCAGAACACCTGTATCAACCAGAAGCCGCTGGTTCGCCCGGGCGACATCGTCGCGCGTGGTGACGTGCTGGCCGACGGTCCGTCGACCGACCTCGGTGAACTGGCCCTCGGCCAGAACATCCTGATCGCGTTCATGCCGTGGAACGGCTACAACTTCGAAGATTCGATCCTGCTCAGCGAGCGGGTGGTCGAGGAAGATCGTTTCACCACGATCCACATCGAAGAGCTGACCTGCGTCGCACGCGAAACCAAGCTCGGGCCGGAAGAAATCACCGCCGACATCCCGAACGTCAACGAAGGCGCGCTGCGCAAGCTTGATGAAGCCGGCATCGTCTACATCGGCGCCGAAGTGAAGGCGGGCGACATCCTCTGCGGCAAGGTCACGCCGAAGGGCGAGACCCAGCTGACGCCGGAAGAAAAGCTGCTCCGCGCGATCTTCGGCGAGAAGGCTTCCGATGTGAAGGATACCGGCCTGCGCGTGCCGGCCGGCATGGACGGCACCGTCATCGACGTTCGCGTGTTCACTCGCGAAGGCGTCAAGAAGGACAAGCGCGCGCTGTCGATCGAAGAATCCGAACTGGCTTCGGTCAAGAAGGACTTCGGCGATCAGCAGCGCATCTTCGAGGACGACATCTACGATCGTCTGAAGAAGCTGCTGGTCGGCAAGTCGGCCGATGGCGGCCCGATGAAGCTGAAGAAGGGCGAGAAGGTCACTGCCGACTATCTCGACGGCCTCGAGCGTGACAAGTGGTTCGAAATCCGTCTCCAGGACGACGAGACCCAGAACCAGCTCGAAACCGCGGCCCGTCAGCTCAAGGACCAGCGCGCCGAGTTCGACAAGAAGTACGAGAACAAGAAACGGAAGATCCAGGCCGGCGACGAGCTGAGCCCGGGCGTCCTGAAGATGGTCAAGGTCTATCTGGCCGTGAAGCGCCGCGTGCAGCCGGGCGACAAGATGGCCGGCCGTCACGGCAACAAGGGCGTGATCTCGCAGATCGTGCCGGTGGAAGACATGCCGCACATGGCGGATGGCACCCCGGTCGACATCGTGCTGAACCCGCTGGGCGTGCCGTCGCGCATGAACATCGGTCAGCTGCTCGAAGTCCATCTCGGCTGGGCCGCGAAGGGCATCGGCAAGAAGATCGACGAGATGCTCAAGGGCCAGAAGGCGGTCGCCGAACTGCGCAAGTTCCTCGACAAGGCCTACAACAAGATCGGCAGCTACGAGCAGAAGGTCGATATCGATGCGCTGTCCGACACCGAGATCCTGACGCTGGCGCAGAACCTGACCGGCGGCATGCCGATGGCGACGCCGGTGTTCGACGGCGCCTCGGAAGAAGACATCAAGGGCATGCTCGAACTCGCCGGTCTTCCGACCACGGGTCAGGCGCAGCTGGTTGATGGCCGCACTGGCGACAACTTCGCCCGCCTGGTCACCGTCGGCTACATGTATATGCTGAAGCTGAACCATCTCGTCGACGACAAGATGCACGCGCGTTCAACCGGTCCGTACTCGCTGGTCACCCAGCAGCCGCTCGGTGGCAAGGCGCAGTTCGGCGGCCAGCGCTTCGGTGAAATGGAAGTCTGGGCGCTGGAAGCCTACGGCGCGGCCTACACGCTGCAGGAAATGCTGACCGTGAAGTCGGATGACACCAACGGCCGTACGCGCATGTACAAGGCGATCGTCGATGGCGATCACCGCATGCACGCCGGCATGCCGGAGTCGTTCAACGTGCTGGTCAAGGAAATCCGTTCTATCGGTCTCAACATCGAGCTCGAGCAGAACAACTGAGGCGACAGGTCGCAGGCCTGAGACGTGCTGCCGAAAGGCGCCGTCTCGGGCATCAGCAGTCAGCCTACTAGCCTCAAGAATTGCGGTATTGCGGAGATAGACATGAAAGATTTCTTCAACCTGATGCGGGCCACCGAAGAGTTCGAAGACTTCGATGCCATCAAGATCAGCCTCGCCTCGCCGGAAACCGTCCGGTCGTGGTCGTTCGGCGAAGTGAAGAAGCCGGAAACCATCAACTACCGCACGTTCAAGCCGGAACGTGACGGCTTGTTCTGCGCGAAGATCTTCGGGCCGATCAAGGATTACGAGTGCCTGTGCGGCAAGTACAAGCGCCTGAAACACCGCGGCGTTGTCTGTGAAAAATGCGGCGTCGAAGTCACCGTTGCCAAGGTGCGTCGCGAGCGCATGGGCCATATCGACCTGGCGTCGCCGGTCGCGCACATCTGGTTCCTGAAGTCGCTGCCGAGCCGCATTGGTCTGTTGCTCGACATGCCGCTGCGCGCCATCGAGCGCGTGCTGTATTTCGAAGCCCACATCGTCGTCGACGCAGGCCTGACGCCGCTGGAAAAGGGCACGCTGCTGACTGAAGAGGACTACCTCAACGCCGTCGAGAAGTACGGCGATGACTTCGATGCCCGCATGGGTGCCGAAGCGATCCGTGATCTTCTGAAGGCGATCGACCTGCAGAAGGAAACGATCAAGCTGCGTGAGGAAATCGGTGCCACCGGCTCCGATACCAAGATCAAGAAGCTCGGCAAGCGTCTGAAGCTGATCGAGTACCTGATCGCTTCGCACAACAAGCCGGAATGGATGGTGTTCACGGTGCTGCCGGTGCTGCCGCCGGATCTGCGTCCGCTGGTGCCGCTCGACGGCGGCCGCTTCGCGACCTCGGATCTCAACGATCTGTATCGCCGCGTCATCAACCGCAACAACCGCCTCAAGCGCCTGCTCGAACTGACAGCGCCGGACATCATCGTGCGCAACGAAAAGCGCATGCTGCAGGAGTCCGTTGACGCTCTGATCGACAACGGCCGCCGCGGCCGCGCGATCACCGGTACCAACAAGCGCGCCCTCAAGTCGCTCGCCGACATGATCAAGGGCAAGCAGGGCCGCTTCCGCCAGAATCTGCTCGGCAAGCGTGTCGACTACTCCGGCCGTTCGGTCATCGTCGTCGGCCCGACCCTGAAGCTGCACCAGTGCGGTCTGCCGAAGAAGATGGCGCTGGAGCTGTTCAAGCCGTTCGTGTTCTCGCGTCTGCAGCGTCTGGGTGTTGCCACGACGATCAAGGCCGCGAAGAAGATGGTCGAGCGCGAAGAAGCCCAGGTCTGGGACGTGCTCGAAGAGTGCATCAAGGAACATCCGGTGCTGCTCAACCGCGCGCCGACCCTGCATCGCCTCGGCATCCAGGCCTTCGAACCGCAACTGATCGAAGGCAAGGCCATCCAGCTGCATCCGCTCGTCTGCACGGCTTTCAACGCCGACTTCGACGGTGACCAGATGGCTGTCCACGTGCCGCTGTCGCTCGAAGCGCAGCTGGAAGCGCGCGTGCTGATGATGGCGTCGAACAACATCCTGTCGCCGGCCAACGGCGACCCGATCATCGTGCCGTCGCAGGACGTCGTGCTCGGTCTGTACTGGATGAGCCGCGAGCGCGTCAACGCGCCGGGCGAAGGCATGACCTTCTCCGACATCTCGGAAGTGCATCGCGCCTACGAATCGGGCCTGATCGATCTGCAGGCCAAGATCAAGGTCCGCATGCGCGATTACATCGAGGACGGCGAGGGCGGCTACAAGGAAATCCGCCGCATCAACGACACCACCACGGGCCGTGCGCTGCTGTCGGAGATCCTGCCGGACGGCATCCCGTTCGCGCAGGTCAACCGCACGATGACCAAGAAGATCGTCTCGCAGACGATCAACTGGGTGTACCGCCGCGTCGGCATGAAGGACACTGTGGTGTTCGCCGACCAGCTGATGTACATGGGCTTCCGCATGTCGACCAAGGCCGGCATCTCGTTCTGCCTCGACGACATCATGGTGCCCGACGAGAAGGTCGGCATCCTGGCCGAGGCCGAGATCAAGGTTAAGGACATCGACGACCAGTACAGCCAGGGTCTGACCACTCAGTCCGAGCGCTACAACCACGTCGTCGACATCTGGTCGAAGGCCAATGACGACATCGCCAAGGCGATGATGGCGCGCATCGGCACCGAAGCGGTCGTCGACAAGAAGGGCGATACCGTCCGTCAGACCTCGTTCAACTCGGTGTTCATGATGGCCGACTCCGGTGCGCGCGGTAGCGCTGCCCAGATTCGTCAGCTCGCCGGCATGCGCGGCCTGATGGCCAAGCCGGACGGCTCGATCATCGAAACGCCGATCACCGCGAACTTCCGCGAAGGTCTGAACGTTCTCCAGTACTTCATCTCGACGCACGGCGCTCGTAAGGGTCTGTCGGATACGGCGCTGAAGACCGCCAACTCGGGTTACCTGACCCGCCGTCTAGTCGACGTTGCCCAGGACGTGGTCGTCACCTCGCAGGACTGCGGCACCGAACAGGGCGTCGTCATGCGTCCGATCGTGGAAGGCGGCGACATTCTGGAACCGCTGCGCGATCGTGTACTCGGTCGCACCCTGCTGCGTGACGTGCACAAGCCCGGAAGCGATGAAGTCGCGATCGAGGCCGGCACCTTGCTCGACGAAAAGCTGGTCAACAAGCTCGAAGATCTGTCGATCGACGAAGTCTGGGTCCGCTCGGCGATCACTTGCGAAATGCCGTTCGGCATCTGCGGCAAGTGCTACGGCCGCGATCTGGCCCGTGGCCACTTGGTCAACATCGGTGAAGCGGTCGGCGTCATCGCCGCCCAGTCGATCGGTGAGCCGGGTACCCAGCTGACCATGCGTACCTTCCACGTCGGTGGTGCGGCTTCGCGTTCGGCCTCGGCTGATGGTGTTGATGCCCGTGCGGCCGGTACGGTGCGTGAGCACAACGTCAAGTCGGTCAAGAACAAGGACGGCAATCGCGTGACCGTCACCCGCACCGGTGAAATCGGCGTCGTCGATTCCCACGGCCGCGAGCGTGAGCGTTACAAGATTCCGTACGGCGCCGTCGTGCAGGTCAACGACAACGATCCGGTCAAGGCCGGTCAGCGTCTGGCCCGTTGGGATGCCCATACGCACCCGATCATCACGGAAATCGCCGGCTTCGTGCAGTTCCAGGACTTCGAGGACGGCATCACCGTCACTCGCGAGACCGATGACATCACGGGCATGAGCACGCTGGTGATCACCGATCCGAAGACCCGCGGCATGGCCGGCAAGGATCTGCGCCCGGTGCTGGCGCTGGTCGACGCCAAGGGCAAGTCGCTGAGCTTCCCGGGCACCGACATTCCGGCTTCGTACTCGCTGCCGGCCAAGGCGATCATCAACATCGAGGACGGTGCGGAAGTGAAGGTCGGCGACGTCGTCGCCCGTATCCCGCAGGAAGCCTCGAAGTCACGTGACATCACCGGCGGTCTGCCGCGTGTTGCCGATCTGTTCGAAGCGCGCAAGCCGAAGGATCCGGCGGTTCTCGCCGAAGCCTCGGGCACCATTCGTTTCGGTACCGCAACCAAGGGCAAGCAGCGCCTGAAGGTGGTGATGGCCGATGGCGAGGAAGTCGAGCAGCTGATTCCGAAGTGGACCCAGATCACCGTGTTCGAAGGCGAACACGTCGAGATGGGCGAACAGATTTCGGACGGCGAGCCGAGCCCGCACGACATCCTGCGTCTGCAGGGCGTCACGGCGCTGGCCAACTACCTAGTCAAGGAAATTCAGGACGTCTATCGCCTGCAGGGCGTGAAGATCAACGACAAGCACATCGAAACGATCATTCGTCAGATGCTGCGCAAGGTGGAGATCGCCGATCCGGGCGATACCCGCTTCCTGCAGGGTGAGCAGGCGGAAATCTTCCACGTCCATGCCGAGAACCGGAAGATGAAGAACAACGGCAGCCGTGCTGCCCAGTTCTATCGTCAGCTGCTCGGCATCACCAAGGCGTCGCTGTCGACCGAGTCGTTCATCTCGGCCGCTTCGTTCCAGGAAACCACGCGCGTTCTCACGGAAGCCTCGGTGCGCGGTTCGCGCGACGAGCTGCGCGGCCTGAAGGAGAACGTCATCGTCGGTCGTCTGATCCCGGCCGGTACCGGCCTGGCGCATCACGAACAGCGCCGCAAGGCGCGTGGTGGCAGCCTGCTGGCCGATCTGCAGAACGCCACGACGTCGTCGCCGATCACCGACGTGTTCGAAGCCGTGCGCAGCGAATCGGCAGTGTCCGGTGGTCGCGATGATGGCGACGAGGACGAAGTCGAAGAGTCCGGCGAAGAGTAAGGAATCAGCCGCTGCGGGCAACCTTCAACAGGTTTCCCGCAGCGGCCGTTGCAAGCGGCGTAGCAATCTTTTGTTCCGCCGACGATTGACTAAAACCGGGCGCGCTCTTATGATTCGCGCCCTCGCGCGCAGACCGTTCATGGTCCGCACGCCATATCTTTCACAATTGGGCTTTTGAAAGCGGGAATCACAGTGCCAACGATTAATCAGCTTGTTAAGACCGGTCGGACCTCCAAAGCTGCCAAGAACAAAGTTCCGGCACTTGAGGCCAGCCCGCAGAAGCGTGGCGTGTGCACTCGCGTCTATACGACCACGCCGAAAAAGCCCAACTCCGCACTCCGCAAGGTTGCGCGCGTTCGTCTGACCAATGGCTTCGAAGTCACCAGCTACATCGGTGGCGAAGGCCATAACCTGCAGGAACACTCCGTGGTCCTGATCCGCGGCGGTCGCGTCAAGGATCTTCCCGGTGTTCGCTACCACACCGTTCGCGGTGCGCTCGACGCCTCGGGTGTCGACAAGCGTCGTCAGGGCCGTTCGAAGTACGGCGCCAAGCGTCCGAAGGCCGGCGCCGCTGCTAAGACGGCTGGCAAGAAGAAGTAATCCTTCTGCGAGTTTTCGGGGTCTGCGCTCAGCGCGCAGGCCTTCGTTTCACCACTAATTAGTTCCTGGCCATCAGCAACTAAATACCGCATCACGCACCGAGTCCATCAATGTCCCGTCGTCGTAGCCCAGAGCGTCGCGTAATTCTCCCGGATCCGAAGTTCAAGTCCGAACTGCTGACCAAGTTCATGAACATGGTCATGGAAGACGGCAAGAAGTCGGTTGCCGAAAAGATCCTGTACGGCGCGCTGGACCAGATCGCGGCGAAGAAGAAGACCGATGCCCCGATCGTGGTGCTCGAAGCTGCGTTCGACAACGTTCGTCCGAGCGTCGAAGTGAAGTCCCGCCGCGTCGGTGGTGCGACCTATCAGGTGCCGGTTGAAGTGCGCGCCGTGCGCCGCACGACGCTGGCCATGCGTTGGCTGATCGATGCTGCTCGCGCCCGTGGCGAAAAGAGCATGGCCGATCGTCTGGCTGGCGAATTGCTGGATGCTTCCGAGCACCGCGGCGCTGCCGTCAAGAAGCGCGAAGACACCCACAAGATGGCTGAGGCCAACAAGGCCTTCGCACATTTCCGCTGGTAAGTGACGCTTGCCGGTTCTCCGGCAAACCGCTGCTCCCGCTCTCCTATCTGTAATGAAGCCGCGATAGATTTCGCGGCTTCGCTTTCAAGACCCGAGGTTTTCCGTGGCCCGCACTACGCCTATCGAGCGCTACCGCAATATCGGTATTTCCGCTCACATCGACGCCGGCAAGACGACGACGACCGAGCGCGTGCTGTTCTACACCGGCGTCAATCACAAGATTGGCGAAGTGCATGACGGCGCCGCGACGATGGACTGGATGGAACAGGAACAGGAGCGCGGCATCACGATCACGTCGGCCGCGACGACCTGCTTCTGGAAGGGCATGGGCGCGCAGTTCGATCTGCATCGCGTCAA
Organism: Nevskia ramosa DSM 11499; assembly: GCF_000420645.1. Lineage (NCBI taxonomy): Bacteria > Pseudomonadati > Pseudomonadota > Gammaproteobacteria > Nevskiales > Nevskiaceae > Nevskia > Nevskia ramosa. Next base: position 14,037 of record NZ_ATVI01000003.1, read on the forward strand.
CATCATCGATACCCCGGGACACGTCGACTTCACGATCGAAGTCGAGCGTTCGATGCGCGTGCTCGACGGCGCCTGCATGCTGTATTGCGCGGTCGGCGGCGTGCAGCCGCAGTCGGAAACCGTCTGGCGCCAGGCCACGAAGTACAAGGTTCCGCGCATCGCGTTCGTCAACAAGATGGACCGTTCGGGCGCGAACTTCTTCAAGGTCGTCGAGCAGATGAAGAAGCGGCTCAACGCCAACCCGGTGCCGATCCAGATTCCGATCGGTGCGGAAGAAGGTTTCCAGGGCGTTGTCGATCTCGTCAAGATGAAGGCCATTCTCTGGAATGAGGCCGACAAGGGCGTGACCTTCGAGTACGGCGAGATTCCGGCCGAGCTCGTCGACCTGGCCAACGAATGGCACGAGAAGATGGTCGAAGCCGCCGCTGAGTCCAGCGACGAGCTGATGAACAAGTACCTCGAAGGCGAGACGCTGACCGAGGAAGAGATCAAGGGCGGCATCCGTGCGCGGACGCTGAAGCTTGAAATCTTCCCGATGCTCTGCGGCTCGGCGTTCAAGAACAAGGGCGTTCAGGCGATGCTCGATGCCGTCATCGAGTACCTGCCGGCGCCGACCGATGTGCCGCCGATCGAGGCGCACGACACCGACGACTACGAGAAGATCATCGAGCGCACCGCCGATGACGGCCAGCCGTTTTCGGCGCTCGGCTTCAAGATCATGACCGATCCGTTCGTCGGCACCCTGACCTTCATCCGCGTCTATTCGGGCGTGCTGAAGAAGGGCGACAGCGTCTACAACTCGCGCAGCGGCAAGACCGAACGTATCGGCCGCTTGGTGCAGATGCATGCGAACAATCGCGAAGAAATCGATGAAGTGCGCGCCGGCGACATCGCCGCCTGCATCGGTCTGAAGGACGTCTACACCGGCACCACGCTGGCTGCGCAGAACGCGCCGGTCGTGCTGGAACGCATGATCTTCCCGGAGCCGGTGATTTCGCAGGCTGTGGAACCGAAGACCAAGGTCGACCAGGAAAAGATGGGCATCGCGCTCAATCGTCTTGCCCAGGAAGATCCGTCGTTCCGCGTCCGTACCGACGAAGAAACGGGTCAGACGGTCATCGCCGGCATGGGCGAACTGCATCTGGAAATCATCGTCGACCGCATGAAGCGCGAGTTCAAGGTCGAAGCCAATGTCGGTCCGCCGATGGTGGCTTACCGCGAAACGCTGCGCCGCACGGTGGAAGCGGAAGGCAAGTTCGTGCGCCAGTCCGGTGGTCGCGGTCAGTACGGTCATTGCTGGATCAAGATTGAACCGCAGGAACCGGGCGCTGGTTACGAATTCGTCAACGGCATCGTTGGCGGCGTGGTGCCGAAGGAATACGTGCCGGCCATCGACAAGGGCATCGTCGAAGCCATGAAGAATGGTGTGGTCGCCGGTTACCCGGTCGTCGACATCAAGGTAACCGTGTTCGACGGCTCCTACCATGACGTCGATTCCAACGAAATGGCGTTCAAGGTTGCCGGTTCGATGGCCTTCAAGGAAGGCGCGCAGAAGGCCAGCCCGGTCATTCTCGAGCCGATCATGGCCGTCGAAGTGGAAACGCCGGAAGACTACATGGGTGACGTCATGGGCGATCTCAATCGCCGCCGTGGCGTGATCCTGGGCATGGACGATGTCGGCGGCGTCAAGGCGTTGAAGGCTGAAGTCCCGCTGGCAGAAATGTTCCAGTACTCGACGACCCTGCGCTCGATGAGCCAGGGCCGCGCGACGTACACGATGGAATTCAAGAAGTACCAGGAAACGCCGGCAAACGTTGCCGCCGCCCTGGCGAAGAAGTCCTGATAAGCAACACACCCGCGCTGTACTGAACTTGAGTCGGATTAGAGGATATTTCGATGGCAAAAGAGAAATTTGACCGTACCAAGCCGCACGTGAACGTGGGGACGATTGGGCATGTGGATCATGGCAAGACGACGACGACTGCGGCGCT
>NZ_ATVI01000004.1 GCF_000420645.1 Nevskia ramosa DSM 11499
GGCTGAGGCTGTGTGAAAACGCGTCGGAATAGATTATGTCGGTGAGCTGGCGCGATCGAAAGTTCGAGATTGTCCTGTCCTTTCGTCAATTTGGTGCGACGGCAAAGGTTGAAAAATCGGGCGCAACCTCACGCCCTGATCATTCCGATCAGTTGCTTCGTTCCGAAGATGTTCAGTGCCCGTGTCAGGTTGTAGGCCAGCACATGCAGGCTCATCTCGGTACTGACGCGAGGCAGGGTTCTGGTCAGGAAGTGTGTCGCGCCCATCCGGGCTTTCAGCGTGGCAAAAGGATGCTCCACCGTCTGCCGTCGTATCCGCGCGACCATCGGCATTCGATTGAGGCGCCTTTGCATGGTATCGAGTACGCCTTCGTGTTCCCACCGTGTGATCCGGCGGTATTCGCCGGTGGTACACCGAGCCTTCATGGGACAGCGTGGACAGGCTGACGCCCAGTACTTGTGAATGGTCAAGCCTTTCTCGACCGTCGTGAAGCGGTGAATGGCGCGCTGCCCGGCAGGGCAGCGGTACTCGTCAGCCGCAGCCACGTAGCGGAAGTCGCTCTTGTCGAAGAGCCCCTTCGCCAGGTTGTTCGAGGTCATGGTCTTGGGAACGAGCGCGGTGATGCCGAGCGCTTCGCATTCCCGGATCTGAGTGCCATTGAAGTAACCACGGTCCGCCAGTGCCTTGAGCTTCTTTGATCCGATTGCGCTGCGGGCAAGCTGCGCCATCGGTGCAAGCTGCATCCGGTCATTGCCTAGGTTGGTGACCGAATGGGCGACGATCAGGTGGTGCTTGGTGTCGACCGCAGTCTGGACGTTGTAGCCCACCATGGCGGTACCCTTGCCGCTGGTAGCGATGCATCGCGCGTCCGGGTCGGTCAGGGAAATTTGCCCGTCTGGGGCGCTCCGGATCTGATCACCCAATGCGTTCAGCGCTTTCATCCTCGCCTTGATCGAGCGGATCTTGTGCTTGATGTGGGCGACCCGGGCTTCGGTGACCCGCGTCGGCTCACGATCAGCACGATCAAGCTCGTCCAGGTAACGGCCAGCGCTGTGCTCCAGCTGCTCGATACGCGCCTGCAGTTTGCGTTCATTGAAGTTGCGGTCGGTGTTGTTCACCGCTTTGAACTTGCTGCCGTCGATAGCAACGACAGCCTCAGTGAACAGCTTGAGCTGGCGACACAGCGTGATGAATTGGGCGCAGACCCGCCGGATCGCGGGGCCGTTGTCGCGGCGGAAATCCGCAATGGTCTTGAAGTCCGGGCTTAGACGGCTCGTGAGCCAGATCAGCTCGAGGTTACGCTGCGTTTCCCGCTCCAGACGCCGGCTCGACTGGATGCGGTTCATGTATCCGTAGATGTAGATCCGCAGCAGCGTCGACGGGTGGTAACCGGGTCTGCCAGTCTCCTCGGCGTGTACGCCCTCGAAGCCGAGAGCGGCGAGATCGAGCTCTTCAACGAATGCATCGATAGCGCGAACCGGGTTGTCCTCGCCAATGTAGTCATCGAGTCGCTCAGGAAACAGCACACTCTGAGACCGATCCTCACCTTCGATGAATCGCTTCATCGGCAACTCCATCACGACAATGACGGAATAACAATCAGCAAACTTCACACCACGTTTTCACACAGTCTCGGCT
>NZ_ATVI01000007.1:300000-490933 GCF_000420645.1 Nevskia ramosa DSM 11499
AGAGCATGCGCACGCCGCGCGCTTCGTCGCTCAGCAGGAATTCCTGATTCTTGTAGGCCTTGGTCATTTTTGTAGCGATACCTTTTTGTGTTCGGGTCGGTGGCCTGCAACGATAGCGGAAAGTCGCTTTATGACGATGCCTCGCCGTTACCGCGACACTGATACGAGACCTCGATGCAGGATGCGTTCGGGCCCGTTTTGCGCCACACCCTGCGAACGCTGGTCGCCGTGCTGCTGCCGGTGGCGACCAGCACTGCCCTTGACCTGCATCCACCCACGGAATCGACCGGCCCAGCGGTTCCGCTGCCGGAAGTCACCGTGCACGGCAAGCTCAATGCCTTCGAGGAATCGGACCGCAAACTTCGCCAGCTGATGGAAGGCGGCCCCTGTCTGGGTTGCGACAACACCGTACCGCCACCACCACCGTCGCTCGTCAAGAAGGTGCTCGACACTGCGGTCTACCTGATCACGCCCCAGCAGAATCAGCCGGTCGATAACGACGCCCGAGTCGAGACCGAAATGGAGCGCGCCGAGTTCGAGAAGCGTCTGCCGACCAATCGGAATCCCTGAGCTTCAGAGCACCGCCGGCTTCGGCGCCTTGTGCTCGGGAAACAGGTTCTCCTCGAGCAGCGCGCACAGGATGTGGATGATCAGGATGTGACATTCCTGAATGCGCGGTGTGTGTGCGGACGGCACGCACAGCGCGTGTTCGGCGATGTCCTTGGCCTTGCCGCCACTGCCGCACAGCGCGATGCGGGTGACGCCCAACTTCGGCGCCACATCGAAAGCCTTCAGCACGTTCTTCGAGTTGCCGGACGTGGTGATGCCGATGAACAGATCGCCCGGCCGCGCCAGCGCCTGGAGCTGACGGGCGAACAGGAATTCGTAGCCGTAATCGTTGCCGATTGCCGTCAGCGCCGAGGTGTCGGTGCTCAGCGACATCGCTGGCAGGCCCGGCCGGTCGTACTCGAAACGGGCCACCAGTTCCGCCGCCAGATGCTGGGCATCCGCCGCCGAACCGCCATTGCCACCGACCAGAATCTTGCCGCCGGCGCGATAGGTGGCGATGCACAGGCTGACCACGTCGGCGATCTTCGCCAGCAGCGCGGTATCGGCCAGCAATTGCTGCTTCACCGCGATCGAATCGGCGACATAAGCCGCGATCGACGCCGCAGTGACCGGCACGCGAGTCGGGAACGCAGCGTCCGGCGGAGCGGTGGGATCGAGGCTGATGTTCATCCGGTTCGAGTCTTCAAGGGGAATTCAGTACGGGCGGATTGTAAGGCGCGAACCGTACGGAGGCCGCCAGCCGGATAGGCGGATGATGGCGCCGCCGCGCGCACTTTCAAGCGGCTTGAAAGCCGCAGCAATGTCCGCAGCTTGCAGGCATCCCGTTGCATCCAGACCAGACTCACACGAGGTTCGCACCATGCGAATGGAAAAATTCACCAGCCGCTTCCAGCAGGCGCTCGCCGATGCGCAGAGCCTTGCCGTGGGCCGCGACCATAACCAGATCGATCCGGCCCATCTGCTGCAGGCGCTGATCGAGCAGGAAGGCGGCTCGACCTTGCCGCTGCTCGCCCAGGGCGGTGTCGCCGTCGATGGCCTGCGCGGCAAGCTCGGCGCGCTGCTCGACAACCTGCCGAAGATCGGCACGCCGACCGGCGAAGTCAACGTCGGCAGCGATCTCGCGCGCCTGCTGAATCTGACCGACAAGCTCGCCCAGCAGCGCAAGGACCAGTTCATCTCCACCGAGCTGTTCGTGCTGGCGCTGACCGAAGACAAGAGCGCGCTCGGCAAGCTGCTGCGCGACGCCGGTGCGAAGAAGGACGGCATCGAGCGGGCGATCGACGCGATGCGCGGTGGTCAGAAGGTCGATTCCGCGAACGCCGAGGAACAGCGCCAGGCGCTGGAGAAATACACCGTCGATCTCACTGCCCGCGCGATGGCCGGCAAGCTCGATCCGGTCATCGGCCGCGACGAGGAGATTCGCCGCGTCATCCAGGTACTGTCACGGCGAACCAAGAACAACCCGGTGATCATCGGCGAGCCCGGTGTCGGCAAGACGGCAATCGTCGAAGGCCTGGCCCAGCGCATCGTCAATGGCGAAGTGCCGGAAGGCCTGAAGAACCGGCGTCTGCTGTCGCTGGATCTCGGCGCGCTGATCGCCGGTGCCAAGTTCCGCGGCGAGTTCGAAGAGCGCCTGAAGGCACTGCTCAATGACCTCGGCAAGACCGACGGCACGGTGATCCTGTTCATCGACGAGATTCACACCCTGGTCGGCGCCGGCAAGGCCGAAGGCTCGATGGACGCCGGCAACATGCTCAAGCCCGCCCTCGCCCGCGGCGAGCTGCACTGCATCGGCGCGACCACGCTCGACGAGTACCGCAAGTACGTCGAAAAGGATGCAGCACTCGAACGCCGCTTCCAGAAAGTGCTGGTCGGCGAGCCGAGCGTGGAAGACACGGTCGGCATCCTGCGCGGCCTCAAGGATCGCTACGAAACCCATCACAACGTCGAGATCACCGATGGCGCCCTGATCGCCGCCGCCAAGCTCAGCAACCGCTACATCACCGACCGCAATCTGCCCGACAAGGCGATCGATCTGATCGATGAAGCCGCGTCTCGCGTGCGCATCGAAAGCGATTCCAAGCCGGAGTCGATGGATAGGCTCGAACGCCGGCTGATCAGCCTCAAAATCCAGCGCGAAGCGCTCAAGAGCGAGACCGACGAGGGTGCCAAGCGCTCGCTGGAAACGCTGGCGGCCGAGATCGCCAAGCTGGAACGCGAGTACTCGGATCTCGAAGAGAAATGGAAGTCCGAAAAGGCCAGCGTCGCCGGCAGCGCCGGTGTCCGCGAGGAACTGGAACGGGTCAAGGTCGAGCTCGAAGCGGCGCGCCGCTCGGGCGATCTCGCCAAGATGGCCGAGCTGCAATACGGCAAGATTCCCGAACTAGAAAAGAAGCTGGCCGCTGCCAGCGCGACGACGCAGACCAAGTTCGAACTGCTGCGTACCCGCGTCACCGAGGAAGAGATCGCCGAAGTGGTCGGCCGCTGGACCGGCATCCCGGTCAGCAAGCTGCTCGAAGGCGAGCGCGACAAGCTGCTGCGCCTCGAAGACACCTTGCGCCAGCGCGTGGTCGGCCAGGAAGAAGCGTTGACCTCGGTCGCCAACGCGATCCGCCGTTCGCGCGCCGGCCTGTCCGATCCCAATCGGCCGATCGGCTCCTTCCTGTTCCTGGGTCCGACCGGCGTCGGCAAGACCGAGCTGTGCAAATCGCTGGCCGGCTTCCTGTTCGATACCGAGGACGCGATGGTCCGCATCGACATGAGCGAGTTCATGGAGAAGCATTCCGTGAGCCGGCTGATCGGCGCGCCTCCGGGTTACGTCGGCTATGACGAAGGCGGTTATCTGACTGAAGCCGTGCGCCGCCGGCCGTACTCGCTGATCCTGCTCGACGAGGTCGAGAAGGCACATGCCGATGTCTTCAACGTGCTGCTGCAGGTGCTCGACGACGGCCGCCTGACCGATGGCCAGGGCCGCACCGTCGACTTCCGCAACACCGTCGTGGTGATGACCTCGAACCTCGGCTCCCAACTCATTCAGGAGCTGATGGGCAACAGCGCGACGCGCGAGGATTACGCAGCGATCAAGGAAGGCGTGATGACCGTCGTCGGCCAGCATTTCCGGCCGGAGTTCATCAATCGCATCGACGAAGCGGTGGTGTTCCGGCCACTGGCGGCGGCGCAGATTCGCGTCATCGCCGGCATCCAGACCGCTTACCTGCACAAGCGCCTGGCCGAGCGCAGCATCGGCATCACCTTCAGCGAAGCAGCCCTCGCCCAGCTGGCGGAAGCCGGTTACGACCCGGTCTACGGCGCACGGCCACTGAAGCGCGCGATCCAAACCTTGATCGAAAACCCGCTGGCGAGCCTGATCCTCAATGGCAAGTTCGCCGCTGGAGACACGGTGCAGGTCGACGCCGGCGACGCCGGGCTGGTGTTCAACCGCGGCTGAGTTGCAAGCTCGATGCGACGCCCGATCTGTCTTTGCGACAGGTCGGGCGTTTTCGTTTCAGCCGTTGCGCAGGCCTCGCCGCACCCGGAAAAACGCCCGCAGCTGCTCGGCACATTCCGCTTCCAGCACACCGCCCTGCCAGGCGACGACATGGTTCAGCTGCGGCCGCGCGATCAGGTCATAGACCGAGTTCACCGCACCCGCTTTCGGATCGCTGGCGCCGAACACCAGGCGGCCGACTCGGGCGTGAATGATCGCGCCAGCGCACATCGCGCAGGGCTCCAGAGTCACGTACAGCGTGCTGCCGGTCAGCCGGTAATTGCCGAGTGCCGCCGCCCCGGCGCGCATCGCCATGATCTCGGCGTGGGCGGTGGGATCGTGGAGCGCGATCGGCCGGTTCCAGCCTTCGGCGAGCAGTGCGCCATCGGCACCGACCAGCACGGCACCGACCGGCACCTCGCCTTCCGCCGCCGCGCGCTCGGCCAGGCTCAGCGCGTGGCGCAGCCAGTGTTGATCGGCCTCGTTGGTCGATGGGCTCATCGCTTTATTGTCGATGATCCACTCAGCCGCGCTCCAGCAGCACGATCACTTCGTAGTGCCGGGTCTGCGGAAACATGTCGAGAACCCGAGCGCGGCGCGGCTTCAGCGAGGGCATCAACGCCAGATCGCGAGCCAATGATTCAGCGTTGCAGCTGGAGTAGATCAGCCAGCGCGTTGCGCGCGCCGCTTCGAGATGACGGCTCAGGCTTTCACCGATGCCGCGCCTTGGCGGATTGACGATCACCAGTTCGGCGCTGTTCGGCTGAGACAGCGCCCAGGCCGTGGCGTCGGCGCTGGCGAATTGCACCTCGCCGATGTCGCGGCCGCTGGCAGCAAGATCGGCAAGACTTTGCCGGGCGCTGGCGATCGCTTCGGCTTCCAGTTCAATGCCGGTCACGACGCGACCCGCCGCTGCGGCATGCAGGGCAAAGCCGCCGACGCCGCAATAGAGATCCCAGACGCTGGCCGGCTGTACCTCGTCGATCCAGCTTCGCGCCTGTGCATACAGCTTCGCGGCAACGGCGGTATTGGTCTGGAAGAAGCTCTGCGGACGAAGATGCAGGGTGATGTCGTTGACGCCGATGCTCAGCCGCGACTTGGCACTCAGCAGGACTTCGCGCTCGCCTTCGAGCACCGCCTTGTGCTCGGGCTGCAGGTTCACCGAAACGACGGCGAGCTGCGGCAGGGCAGCCAGCAGCGAGGCCAGATGCTTGCGGATGCGGGCGACGGTCGCTTCGGAGCGGAGCACGAAACGCAGCATCAGCGAGCCGTCCGGGCTTTCCGTCAGCAGCACAAATTTCAGCTCGCCGCGTCGGCTGGCGAGATCGTAGGGATCGAGTGTGGCGCGGACGATGAAGGCACTGATCGCCGGGAAGCAGACCTGCATGGACGGCGGATACAGCGGGCAATCGGACAGATCGACACCCTGCCCGGCCGCATCGCGAATGCCGAGAATCGGCCGCAGCGCGGTGCCGCTGACTACCATCTTCGCCTTGTTACGAAAGCCGGCTTCGGCGCTCACGACCGGCGGCAGCCAGTCCAGCCCCACATGCGCCGCGAGCAAGGACCGGCAATGCGCCTGCTTGGCCGCCAGCTGCTCGGCATACGGCTGTGCAAGCTCGGTACAGGAGCGGCAGCGTCCTGCAAGGTGATGAGAGCAGTGCATCGGCATGAGGCGCGTGGGACCGGATCGGCTGCGAAGATTAAGGCGTTTCGGTATGAACCCGCGCAGGCCCGCATCGGTGCCGCATCTGAATCCGGCCCTCTTGAGACTCAGCATCGACACCCCAGATATCCGACCATCGCCATCGTTCACTCTGACGCCGTGACCGACACAATCAACGCCCGCGACCGACGATCCACGCTGTTCAAGGCAATCCTCGGGCCCGAGAACTCGTTCTACTGGCTGGCCGTCATCTACAGCATCGCCACCTCGGTACTCACGCTCGCCGTGCCGCTGTCGGTGCAGGTTCTGATCGCCACGGTGTCGAACACCGCGCTGCTGCAGCCGGTGGTGGTGCTGGCACTGATCCTGTTCGGCCTGCTTGCGATGTACGGCGCCCTGTATGTGGTGCAAGCGCATCTGATGGACCGCTTCGAGCGCCGCTTCTTCGCTCGCTACACGCAGGAAATCGTGCTGCGCAGCGTGCACAGCACGGTCGCCGCCGGCCGGCGCATGAACCGCGAGGAACTGGCCAACCGTTTTTTCGAGATCGTGACCGTGCAACGCAATGTGCCGACCCTGATACTCAACGGTTCGGCAATCCTGATGCAGGCCATCGTCGGCATTCTCGTGGTGTCGGCCTACCATCCGGCCTTCGTCGTGTTCAGCGTGGCGCTGGTCCTGATCGCCTGGCTGATCTGGAAGATCTGGGCCAACCGCGCGATCGACAGCAAGATCGACGCCTCGAAGGAGAAGTTCAAGGTGGCCCGCTGGCTGGAGGAACTGGCGCGAGTTCATCCCTCGTTCCAGTCGACACGCACCATTCGCTACGCCACCCGTGAAGCCGAGAATCTGATCGCCGAGTACGCGAGCGACCATCGCAGACATTTCAGCTACAAGCTGGCGCAGACCATCGGCTATTTCGGTCTTTACGCCGTGGCCAGCGCCGCCTTGCTCGGCGTCGGTGGCTGGCTGGTGATCATCAATCAGTTGACGCTGGGGCAGCTGGTGGCGGCCGAACTGATCTTCGCAGCCGTGTTCTATTCACTGACCCGGCTGCCGTGGTTGCTCGATACCTATTACGAGTTGTGTGCAGCAGTCGACAAGCTCGGCGAGTTTCTAGAACTGGAGCTGGAGGACGCTACTGAAGGCGAGGATCTGCCGGCCGGCGCTGCCGGCCTGAGGCTGGACGGTGCCACCGTGGCGGTTGGCGATGGCAAGGCACGCTTCTCGTTCACCGTACCGGCCGGGCGCAAGGTCTTCGTCAACTGCGAGGACGACGGACTGCGCGATACGCTGCTGGCGATCCTGCGCCGCCACCGCCCGCTCGCATCGGGGCGCGTGCAGCTCGGCGCGGCGGAACTCGGCGATCTGCACCTGCACCGCCTGCGCGACGCCGTGCTGGTGATCGATTCCACCGAGCCGCTGGAACGCACGATCGCCGAGAATCTCGGTCTCGACGATCCGGCGATCACGCGCAGCGCGATGCGCGAGGTGCTCGATCTGCTCGGCCTGTCGGCAGCCGTCGATCGGCTGCCCGACGGTCTCGATACCGTGCTTGCGCGCTGCGGCGATCCGCTGACAGCCGAGCAGATGCTGCTGATGCGGATTGCTTCGGCACTGCTCGACAAGCCGCGCCTGCTGATCGTCACGCCGGTCGCCGATCGCCTGTCGCTGGTGCAGCGGCAGGCGGTGCTCGACGCCGTGCGTCGCCAGCCCGAGCTGACCTACCTGCAGTTCAGCCGCCGCGCCGATGTCCTCGGCTTCGATGCGGCGCTCGACATCACCGCCGCCGAGCAGCGCTGGTTCGATGATCTTCGCAGCCTGCCGCTGCACACGCCGGCACCACAGGCGCTGCCATCTGCCGATCGCGGAACTGCCCGATGAACCGCCTGCAGAACCCGAAGTTCGATCCCAGCTACAGCGCGTCATTCACGACGCTGGAGCAACTGGCGCCGCCGCGGCCAACGCGCAGCTTCGCCCGACTGATCCTGGTCATCCTCGTGCTGCTGGTCCTGGCGCTGAGCCTGACGCCGTGGATCCAGACCGCAGCCGGCACCGGCCAGATCATCGCGCTGGACCCGACCAACCGCGTGCAGTCGGTCACCGCTTCACTGAGCGGCCGCATCAAGCAATGGCATGTGCAGGAAGGTTCGCGCGTCAAGCAAGGCGATCCGCTGGTCGAACTGACCGACAACGATCCGCGATACACCGAACGCCTGCAGGCCGAGCTCGATGCCGCACGAGCAGCCCTGGAAGCCAGACGAACGGCCAGCGAGATCGCGCTGATCGACGTCGAGCGCCGCCAGCGCCTGTTCGAAAAGGGTCTCGCCGCCAGGCGCGACCTCGAAGCGGCGAATATCCGCTGGCGCGAACTGAAGGCCTCCGAAGCGAGTGCCATGGCCGATGTGGTCAAGGCCCAGACCGCCGTGTCGCGCCAGCAGACCCAGCTGGTCACGGCACCACGCGACGGCACCATCCTGAAGATTTTCGGCGGCGATACCTCGACCTTCGTCAAGGAAGGCGAAGCGCTGGTCAGTTTCGCGCCGGTGGCGACGCGTCGCGCCACCGAACTCTTCGTCAGCGGCCTCGACGCGGTGCTGATAGCGCCGGGCCGCGACGTCCGCCTGAGCTTCGAAGGCTGGCCGTCGGTGCAGTTCAGCGGCTGGCCGTCGGTGGCGGTCGGCACTTTCCCAGGCGTGGTGCAGTTCGTCGATCCGGCGGTGTCGATCAATGGCCGCTACCGCGTGGTGGTGGCGGAAAAGCCCGGCGAACCCTGGCCAGACGAGCGTTTCCTGCGCCTCGGTGGCCGCGCCCAGGGCTGGGTACTGCTCAACGAAGTGAAGCTGGGTTACGAGATCTGGCGTCAGCTCAACTATTTCCCGCCCGAACCGACGCCAGATGTGAAATCCACTGGTAACGGAGCCTCGAAATGATCCAGCGCGGCGCGGCGTTCTGCGCCGGACTGGCGCTGGCCATCTCGGCACGGGCGGAAGCGCCCGCCGGGCCTCCGGCGTCGACGACGATCGCGCCTCTCACGCTCGACGCCGTGTTGACCAGCAGCCGCGAGCGCTACCCGCAGGTGCTGGCGGCGCGCGAGAAGATCCGCTCCCAGTCCGGCAAGCTGCTGTCGAGCGAAGGCGCTTTCGACCTCTACGCCGAGCAGACCAGCAAGAGCCGCCTCAGCGGCTACTACGACGGCCGCTATACCAGCGCCAAGATCGTCCAGCCACTCGCTGATTTCAGCACCGATATCTACGGCGGCTACAAGGTCTCAGGTGGCCGCTTCCCGATCTACGAGGACGAGGCCTATACGCTCGACGCCGGCGAGTTCAAGGTCGGCGCCGTGTTCTCGCTGCTGCGCGATCGCGACATCGATGCCCGCCGCGCCAAGCTGCGCGACAGCCGTCTGGCGCTCGATCAGACCGCACTGGATGCCCTGCTGACCCGCGTCCGCGTTCAGCATGACGCGATGACTGCCTATGTCGACTGGATCGCCGCCGGCGAAGCGCTGGCCGTCTACCGCGGGCTGCTGCAACTCGCCGAAGCGCGCAACGAGGGCCTCGACGTCCGCGTGCAGGAAGGCGACCTGGCGAACGTCTACCTCAACGAGAACCGCCAATACATCCTGCGGCGGCGCGGCTTCGTCGTCGAAGCCGAGCGGAAGCTCGCGGCCGCGGCCAACAAGCTGTCGCTGTACCTGCGCCAGACCGATGGCACGCCGCGCCTGCCCCTGGAAGCCGAATTGCCGCGCCGCTGGCCGAATCCGCCGACGCTGGTCGATCCGACCACCGTCGATGCCGCGATCAACGCGGCACTTCAGGCGCGCCCGGAAATCGGTGTGATGGCGGCGGACCTGGAACGCGAACGCCTGAACCTGGCGCTGGGCAAGAATCTGCTCAAGCCTCGCGTCGACCTGAACCTGGAAGCCGCGCGCGACTTCGGCAGCGGCCCGAGCAATCGTGTCGGCACCGACGCGATCGTCCGACTGAACGTCACCATCCCGATCGAGACGCGGACTGCACGCGGCCAGATCGACGCCGCCCAGGCCAATCTATCGCGGCTGGACTTTGATCGACGCCTGCTCGAAGAACGCATTGCCGTCGAAATCCGCACCCTCGCCAACGATCTGTCCGCCGCCTATCGCTTCGTCGAACTGGCGACCCAGGAAGTCGAGCAGGCCGATGTGCTGTCGCGCGCCGAACGCGAACGCTTCGCCGAAGGGGCCAGCGACTTTTTCCTGGTCAACCTGCGTGAAGAAGCGGCCGCCAACACCCGCATTCGCGAGATCGAAGCACGCCTGCGCTACCTCGGCGCGCTGGCCGATTTCTATGCCGCAACGGTTCAGCGCGAACCGCTGGGGCTTGAAGCGGGCTGAGGTCGCAGTTCGGCGGACACTCGAACAGAGCGCGGCTCGGTTGGTCCCCGGGGCGCGCCCGGCAGGATTGCTGCCACCGGCGCCGAATACGGTGACGGTGCGGCCTGTCATAAGCTTGCGGCATGCAGAACTCCCTGTTCCCTGACGCGCCGCGGCCCGTTCCGGTGCCCGCCTCACCGCGGCGAAAGACATCAACCTCGGTGCAGCCCGCAGCGCCGCGCCCCGAACATCAGATGCTGGCCGCGGCCTTGCCGAACACGCTGCATCTCGGCACCTCGTCGTGGACCTATCCCGGCTGGACCGGCCTGGTCTGGGCCGAGGATTACCCGGACGCGAAGCTGTCGAAGGAAGGCTTGCGTGCCTACTCGCAGCATCCGCTGATGCGCGCGGTCAGTGTCGATCGGGCGTTCTACCGGCCGCTGACGGTCAGTCAGTACACGGCGTACGCGCTGCAAGTGCCGGACGATTTCCGCTTCGTCATCAAGGCGCCGAGCCTGGTCAGCGACGCGCTGGTCCGCGACGAGACCGGCCGCGGCATGACCATGAACCGCAACTTCCTCGACCCCGAGCGGGCGGTCCGCGAGTTCGTCGAACCGGCGCTGGCCGGGCTCGGCCACAAGCTCGGCGCGCTGGTGTTCCAGCTCAGCCCGCTGCCGGAAGCCTGGCTGAAGCGGCTCGATCGCGTGCTCGATCAACTGGCGACGATGCTCGCCACGTTGCCTTCGTTGCTGCCGGCTGCGCCGGATGCCGTGATCGCCGTCGAAGTGCGTGATCCGCTGTTCCTGCAGCCACCGCATGCCGCGCGTCTGGCCAGCCTGCTGCGCGATGCCGGCGCCACTTACTGCCTGGGCCTGCACGCGAAGATGCCGCCGATCGCCGAGCAGTTGCCGATGCTGCGGGCGCTATGGCCGCGCCCTCTGGTCTGCCGCTGGAACCTGCACCGCGTGCATGGCGCGTTCGGTTACGAGGAAGCAAAACAGCTTTATGCGCCGTACGACAAGCTCGTCGATCCCGATCCGGAAACCCGGGCGGCGCTGGTCAAGGTGATCGCCGCCACCACGGCCGCCGGCCACAAGGCTTACGTGACGATCAGCAACAAGGCCGAGGGCTCGGCGCCACTGACCGTCGAAGCGCTGGCGCAGGCGATGCTCGATCTGCAGCGATGACGCTCAGCGGGCGCGTCGAAACGTCAGGTTGATCCGCCGCTCGCCGAGCAATGTGTGCTGGCCCGCCTTCAGGGTCAGCACGCCATGAAAACGCAGTCGCGCAGCGCCACCCCAGACCACGACATCGCCGTGCATCAGCGGCACGCGCTGCACCACATCTTTCCGCGACAGCCCGCCGAACTGGAACACCGCCGGCAAGCCCAGCGACACCGACACGATCGGCTCGGCAAAGTCGCGTTCGTCACGGTCCTGATGCAGCGACATCTTCGCGCCCGGCAGATAGCGGTTGATCAGGCAGGCATCGGGTGCGAAATCATCGAAGCCCGCCGCCGCTGCGGCTGCGCCCGCGAGTGTCGCGAACGAAGCCGGCATTTCCGGCCAGGGCTGACCACTCAGTGGATCGCAGGCTTCATAGCGATAGCCACGACGATCCGACACCCAGCCATAAGCACCGCAATTGCTCATCGCCACCGACATCGTCAGACCGCCCGGCGTCTGCAGATGGCGGAACGGTGCAGCCGTGATGATCCGTTCGACGGCGGTGATCAGCTCACAATCAAGCCCCAGCGCGAAGCCCAGCAGCAGCATCGCGCCATCGACGATCTGCTTCGGCTCGCGAGACACTTCCGGCTCATCGAACAGCGCAAGCGTCTGCATCACGCGGCGTCGTGAAAGATGATGCCGAGCGTGTGGCGCTGCCCGCTGCGAATGCGGCTGACGCCGTGACGAAGGTTGACGCGATAGCTGCCACGCGAGCCGGCCACCGGCCGGTGATGCACGGCGAAGATCACCGCATCACCCTGTTTCAGCGGCACCACCTCCGGCCGTGACTGCATGCGCGGCCGTTGTTCGGTCAGCACGAACTCGCCGCCGCTGAAGTCCTGTCCTGGCGCCGACAACAGCACCGCCAGCTGCAGCGGAAACACCTGCTCGCCGTACAGGTCCTGATGCAGGCAGTTGTAGTCGCCTGGGCCGTACTGCAGCAGCAGGGGCGTCGGCCGGGTCTGGCCAGCGGCGTGGCAGCGCGCGAGGTAGTCCGTATGCTGTGCCGGATAGCGGGTGTCGATATTCATCCGCTCGTTCCAGCGGTTGGCCAGCGGCGCCAGTTGCGGATAGACCGCCGTGCGCAGGCTGGCGACGAGGTCCGGCAGCGGATAGTCGAAGTAGCGGTACTCGCCCTGGCCGTAGCCGTGGCGCTGCATCACCACGCGGCTGCGGAAACCTTGCGCATCGCCATAGCGGGCGGCCATCGCGCGGCACTGCTCCAGATCGAGCAAGCCGCTGATGACTGCCGCGCCCTGCGCGTCCAGATCGGCGAGCACGCGCGGCCAGTCGATCGCCGCGACTTCGGTCATGGCTGCGCTTCGCGATCGAGCAGCACGCGCTTGCGTTCGACACCCCAGCGATAACCGGACAAGGCACCATCGCTGCGCACGACTCGATGGCAGGGAATCGCCACTGCCAGCGCATTCGCGCCGCAGGCCTGGGCGACGGCGCGCATCGACGTCGGCGCGCCGATGCGGCGGGCCACTTCGGCATAGCTCGCGGTTTCGCCGGCCGGGATTTCTCTCAGCGCTTGCCAGACCCGCTGCTGGAACGCCGTACCGCGGACATCGAGCGGCAGGTCATGCCCGACTCTTGGCGCTTCGACGAGGCCGACGACCTTGGCCACCGTTGCTTCGAACGCAGCGTCTGCACCGATCAAGCTCGCCTTCGGAAAGCGATCCTGCAGATCGCGCGCCAGGACATCGGGATCGTCGCCCATCAGGATCGCGCAGACGCCGCGAGCACTCGCCGCCACCAGGATCGCGCCAAGCGTGCACTGGGCAATCGCGAAACGGATTTCGGTGTTGGTGCCGCCAGCGCGGTAGTCGCTCGGCGTCATCCCGAGCATGCCGTCGGCCTCGGCATAGAAGCGGCCATTGGAGTTGTAGCCGGCGTCGTAGATCGCATCGGTCACCGACGATCCAACCCGGTTCAATTCGCTGCGCACCCGCTTGGCGCGATGAGCCGCCGCGTAGGCGCGTGGCGTTAGCCCGGTCACCGCCTTGAACACGCGATGCAGATGGAAGCTGCTCATCGCTGCCTGCGTAGCCAGCTCTTCCAAGGTCGGCGTCACTTCTGCGCGTTCGATAACGCGACACAAGGTCGCGATCAACTCGGCATGCTGTTCGGCCAGCGGCGCCTGATCCGGCTTACAGCGCTTGCAGGGCCGGAAGCCGGCCGCTTCGGCTGCTGCCGCGGTCAAATGAAACGCGACGTTCTCCGGCCGCGCCGGGCGCGCCGCGCAGGACGGCCGGCAGTAGACGCCGGTGGTCCGCACCGAATAGAAGAATTGGCCATCGGCCGCCGCATCACGGGCCTGAACCCGCGCCCAGCGTGGATCACGGACGGTCGCCGCAGCCAGGATTTCGATTTCGTTCGACTTGTTCATCAGCGTTCTCCAGCACTCATCTTGAGCGATGGCGGCACTTTAGGCAGCGGCCGACGGCGCAGCACTCCGCAGCTTGCTTTCGAATTCGCGCCGCGCAGATCGCCGGTGAAGCCCGCCGAACCGAACCTGCTTCCGCGTCTTCGGCTCGACACATCGCGTAACCTTTCGCCCAATCATCAGGGGGCATCAGCGTTGTTCATGTCGGCCGGTACACGCGAAAACTGGACGGAGCGCGCGGCCAAGCGCCTGGCTCTTTCGTCTCGTCCTCGACCGATCCCGGCCGATCCGCACGAACCGGGGGGCCGGTGCGATCTCTGCGCTTCCAACTGATCTGCCTGTGGCTCCTGTTGTTCGGCGTCAGCGCAGGGCTGGCGGCGGTGATGGTCACGCTTTATCGGAGCAGCGCCGGTGAGCAAGTGGCCGCAGGCCGTACCGCGGCCGAGCAGTCGTGCCGCGCGATCGCGGCTCGTTATGCCAGGTCGGTGCCCGATGCCACGCAGGCCCAGCCTCAGCTCGATCTGCTGCAGGTGTTGCTGCAGTTGGTGCTGATCGAGGCACCCTATGTTGAGGGCGGCATCTGGCAGGCCTCCGGCGGGCTGCTGGCCTATGCCTATCCGACCTATGAAGGCAGCGGGGTGAAGCGTGACATTCCTCAAGCCGAGCAGCCGTTCATCGTTGAACTCGCGCAACAGGCCGCGCGCACCCAGCAAGCCCAGACGGATGTGGTGCGCGGCAGCCGCGAGGCGCTGATCGTTTCGTCCTGCCCGCTCGCCGCACCGGGCAAGGACCTGGCCGCCTGGACGATGACTCGTACCCACGCCGGCGCGCTCGCCGCCCAGAACAGCCTGCGCACCGGCCTGGCGGTGCTGATGGGGGTGGTGCTCGCGTCGGGGCTCTGGCTGGGGCTGATCCTGCTGCGCGGACTCCGCCATGTGCAGCATCTCGAAACGAGGCTGGCTGAAGCCGCCGATGACGCGGTACCGGTGCTGGATCGCACCGGGGTGCGCGAGCTGGACCGGATCGTCGACGCGTTCAACCGCTACCGCCTCCGCTTCGAGGAAGCCAGCGCGCAGTTGCGCGAAGCCGGGCAGCAGCGCAGTCGCGACCAGCGCCTCACTGCGCTCGGCCGCATGAGCGGCGGCATCGCGCACGAAATCCGCAACCCGATCGCGACCATGCGCCTGAAGGCCGAGAACGCCCTTGCCGCTTCGCCCGAACAGCAAGCCACTGCGCTGCGGGCGATCGTCGGGCAGATCGACCGGCTTGAAGGCCTGGTGCAAAGCCTGCTCGCGCTGGTGCAGCCGGTGACGCTCGCACCGCAGCTCGTCGACCTGCGGCAGTGGCTAGCCGAGCGCCGCCAGGCCGTTGCCGGGCGCGCAGCCGCGAAGGACGTGGACATCCATCTGCAGCATTCGGGCGCATCGCAGGCTCGCTTCGATCCCGTGCATATGGCACGCGCCATCGACAACCTGCTCGACAACGCCGTGCGCCATGCACCGCCGGGCAGCTCGGTGGTGCTGGCCGCTGCCGCAGCCGAGACTGGGTCGCTGTTATTCCGCGTCGACGACACCGGCACCGGGGTTCCCGAAGCCTTGCAGGCCCGGCTGTTCGAGCCCTTTGCCACCGGCCGCGCCGACGGCACCGGTCTGGGTCTGGCGCTGGCGCGTGAAGTGGCCCTGGCTCACGGCGGCGAACTGCGACACGTCGCACTAAAGCCTGGCACCCGCTTCGAACTGGAGCTGCCATGGCGCACCTCCTGATCGTCGACGATGACGATGCTTTCCGCGAAACGCTGGCCGAGACGCTGCAGGGCCTCGGCCACAGGACCGTGGAGGTCGCGCGCGGTGGCGAGGCGCTCGACGCGATGCGGGAGGCCCGTTTCGATGCCGTCTTCCTCGATCACCGAATGCCCGGCATGGACGGCTTGCAGACGCTGGCCGCCATGCGGGCACGGATCGCCCATCTGCCGCCAGTGATCGTGCTCACCGCGCATGCGAGCGGCAGCAACACGATCGAGGCGATGCGCCTCGGCGCGTTCGATCATCTGACCAAGCCGATCCGCCGCGACGCGGTGATCGAGGTGCTGGCCCGTGCGCTGCGCGCCGAGGCACCGAGTGCCGCCAGCACGCCGTTCAGCGGCGAAGAGGACGAGCTGATCGGCCTCAGCAACGCGATGCGCGAAGTACACAAGCGCATCGGTCTGGCGGCGGCGAGCGCAGCGCCGGTACTGATCCTCGGTGAAACCGGAACCGGCAAGGAAATGGTGGCCCGGGCACTGCACCGCCACTCGGCCCGCGCCGATGCGCCATTGATCGCGATCAACTGCGCTGCCATTCCCAGGGAATTGCTGGAAAGCGAATTGTTCGGCCACGTGCGCGGGGCCTTTACCGGTGCCACCGGCGACCGGCCCGGCTGTTTCCGGGCGGCCGATGGCGGCGTGCTGCTGCTCGACGAGATCGGCGACATGGCGCTCAACGTGCAGGCCAAGATCCTGCGCGTGCTGCAGCAGGGCGAGGTCACGCCGCTCGGCAGCCACAGAACGGTGAAGGTCGACGTGCGCGTGGTCGCGGCCACACACCGCGATCTTTCGACGGCGGTGCGCGACGGCAGCTTCCGCGAAGACTTGTTCTATCGCCTCAACGTGTTGTCGATCCAGGTACCGCCGTTGCGCGACCGGCTGGCCGACATCGTTCCGCTGGCCGAGCATTTCCTGCGCCGCGCGGCTGCGTCCGATGCGCCGAAAGCCCTGTCGACAGCCGCTGCGCAATGGCTGATCCGCCACAGCTGGCCGGGTAACGTCAGGGAGCTGCGCAACCTGATGGAACGCTGCCACGCGCTGGTGCGACAGCGCGTGATCGACAGTACGGACCTGGCCGGCGATGCCGACGGCGGGTCGATGATCGACGGCGGAAACTCCCTCCCCGCTGACTGGCTGGATGGCGAACTGCCCGCGAGCGTCGAGCGCCTGGAGCGCCTGCTGATCGCGCATGCTTTGAGCCAGACAGGCGGCAATCGTGCAGAAACCGCACGCCGTCTCGGCATCCATCGCCAGCTGCTCTATCGCAAGATGGCGCAGTACGGCCTCGACTGATTCCCTCCGCATGGCCAACGCTGCAAGCTCCCGTCCCGCCCCTTCCAATGATGTCGTCCCAGCCGGAGAAGCCGGCGGCAATGGTCTGCTTTGGGTGCTGGTCGCGGTAGCGATCGTCTTCGCCCTCTTCCATCCGCGTGCGCCGCTGGATTATCTGAAGCTGGTCGACTGGCAAACCGTCGGCGCGCTGGCCGGCCTGCTGGTCATCACCCAGGGCGTTGAGCGGAGCGGCATGCTGCAGGCGACCGCGCAGCGGCTGCTCGGCAAGGTCACCGATCTGCGCAGCCTCGCCTTGCTGCTGACCGCGGGTGCGGCCCTGCTGTCGGCGCTGGTCACCAACGATGTGAGTCTGTTCCTGCTGGTACCGCTGACCCGCGTGCTGGCGACCCAAGCCCATTTGCCGCTGGCCCGGCTGGTGGTACTCGAGGCGCTGGCGGTCAACGCCGGCTCGGCGCTCACGCCGATCGGCAATCCGCAGAACCTCTATCTCTGGCACCGCTCGGGTGACAGCTTCCTGGGCTTCATGGCGATGATGGCGCCGACGGTGGCCGTCATGCTGTTCTGGCTGCTGGTCGCGGTGTGGCTGCTGGTGCCGCGCACGCCGATCGCGCTCAAGCCTGCCGCCGAAGCGGCGCCGGTGCAGCCGCGCTTGCTGAGCCTGGCGGGCCTGCTGTTCGTCGCCTTCGTCATCGCGCTCGACCAGCACTGGCTGCTGGCCGGCCTGGGCCTGGTGTTCGGCGCGTTTCTGCTGCTCTACCCGCGTGTGCTGCGCGGCGTCGACTGGGCGCTGCTGGCGATCATTGCACTGATGTTCGTCGACCTGCGCCAGCTGGCCGAGCTGCCCGCCATCGCCGCGCAGCTGAAGCAATGGCCGATCGCCGAGGGCTGGCGCGCCTACCTCGCCGCGATCGCCACCTCGCAGGTGATCAGCAACGTGCCGGCGGCGATCCTGCTCGACGGCCCGGTGCGCGATCTGCCGGCGCTGGCCGCCGGCGTGAGCGTGGGCGGCTTCGGTTGCGTGCTCGGCTCGCTGGCCAACCTGATCGCGTTGCGGCTCGCTGCGCTGCCCAGGGGGCTGCGCGAGTTCCACAAGATCAGCATTCCGTTCCTGCTGGTCTGCGCCGCAACGGCCCTCCTGCTTCGGCTGGGCTGAGTTGAGCTGAAGCGTCCGGATAACGGACACCGAGGTGTACGCAGTTCATGCGACTAGCGTCGAAGCGTCGACGCAAACCCTTGATTCGACAGACATGTGAGGCTGGCACGGCGCTTGATTTATCAGGCTCGTCCGCCAGGAGCACCTCATGTCCGTTCATTCCCGTCTTGCCGCCTGCATCGTCTTCACGACGCTCGGTCCCTGCGCCTTTGCGCAGTTGACCCCACCGCCAGCACTCGGCTCGCCGCCGCACGCGCAAGCAGGCCCCGCAGCGCCTGTGGTCAGCGGCCGTATCCAGCGCTGGCTGATCAACCCCAACGGCGAAGTCGACGGGCTGCTGCTCGCCGATGGCACTCAGGTGTCGTTCCCGCCACATTTGTCGGCCGCCGTGCAGCAGCTGCTGAAGCCCGGCGACACCGTGCAAGTCAGCGGCCGGCGCGCTGCCAATGCACCGGTAGTGCGTGCCGCCACACTGACCGCTGACAGCGGTCGCAGCGTCAGCGACCAGCCGCCCGCCCCCGACGCACCGTCACCGCCGCCGCGCGAGCCCGGCGCTTTGACGGGAGCCCTGACAGCGATGAGTGCCGACGGCCAGGTCGCACGCGAGATCTACACCGATCGCGGCGACGTCAATGGTGTGGTGCTCGATGACGGCACCATCGTCCGCTTTCCGCCACAGGCCGGTGCGCAGCTCGCGATGATCGTGCAGCCCGGCGGCAAGCTGTACGCCAAGGGCTGGGGCAGCAGCAGCGCCTCGGGCAATGCGCTCGAAGCCACAGCGATCGGCAGCACGTCCGACGATCTGCACGAATTGTTCGCCCGCCCCAACGGCGAGCAAGCCGGTTTGCCGCGCGGTCCGCGCGAAGAACGGTTGGCGCCTGCGCCGACCGCCCCCTGATTCATTCCCTCAACACACGGTTCACGGAGAGCAAGCCATGCCACATCCCCATCACGAAGCCGACGTCTGGTCGGTCGAAGGCCGTTTCCAGAATTTGATCTACAGCCCGAAGGGCGGCGTAGAAGGCGTGCTGATCGATACCGACGGCGTGTCGACGCAGTTCGTCACCGATCCGCATGACCCGTCCGTCGCAGAGCAATTCGCCGCACTGCGCGTTGGCCAGGCACTGGTGATCGAAGGCAGCGACCACGGCCCGTCGCCCAAGGGCGAGCCGGCGCACTGGGTCTACGCTTTCAAGCGCCTGGCCTCGATCGACGGCAAGCCGCCGAAGCTATCGGCTGCGGGCGAAGAAGCCAGCGGCAAGGTGATCCGCTACAACTACGCGAAGCACGGGGCCGCCAACGGCGTGGTGCTCGACAACGGTGACTTCATCCACACCAAGCCCGAAGGACTCGCCAGGCTGGGACTGAAGATCGGCGACCAGGTGAAGGCCGAAGGGATGGCGCGGCCACTGGTGACCGGCAACGGCCGGGTGATCGAGGCGACGCGCGTCAACGGCAGGACGGTCGAATCCGCGCACTGACGGCGGCTAGGTGATGCGTGATCGATCGACGTCCCTGCTGGCGCTGACCTGGCTGGCGTTTTTCATGGCCGACGTGCGCGACGGACTCGGGCCATTCCTGGCGACCTACCTGCAGGAGCACCGGGTACAGCAGGAGTTGATCGGCTACACCATGACCGCCGGCGGCCTGGCCGCCGTGGTCATGACGCCGTTCGCCGGGGCGTGGGTTGACAGTTCCAGCGCCAAACGGGCGATGACGGTGGTCGCGGCGCTTGCCGTGCTCGCCTCCAGCGCGATCGCCTTCACCACGCTGTCGGCGTCGATGCTGATCGCGTCACAGATCGTCACCGGCGTCGCCGGAGCGGTGCTCGCCGCCACGATGGCGGCGCTGACGCTGGGCCTCGCCAGATCCGCAGGCTTCAAACAGCAGACCGGGCGCAACGAGGCCTTCAGCCACGCCGGCAACATGATCTCGGCGGTCGGCGCGGGGCTGGCAGCGCATCTGTTCGGCGCGCCATGGATGCTGGCGGTGATGGCGGCTTTGACGATTGGCGCGCTGCTCTCCGTGTGGGCCATCCGCGCCGCCGACATCGACCACGAAGCTGCACGCGGCGACGAGCCACAGGACGCAAAGCCTGCAGAAATCGACGGACAAGGGCACGCGCCGATCGTCACCCTGTTCCGCAACCGGCCGCTGCTGTTCTTCGCGCTGGCCTGCGCCTTCTTCCACCTCGGCAATGCCGCGATGTTGCCGCTGCTGAACCAGCGGCTGGCCGCCACCGTCGCCGATTCGGCGCCACTGCTGTGGACCGGTATCGCCATCGTCGTCGCCCAGCTCACGATGATTCCGGTGGCCCTGTGGGTCGCGCGCAGCCGCCGCTACGACGTTGCCTGGTTCGTGTACGTCGCCATTCTCGTGCTGCCCGTACGCGGCGCACTCGCCTACGCATTCGCCAGCGAGTGGAACAACATCCCGGTGCAGATACTCGATGGCCTGGCGGCTGGCGCACTCGGGGTAGCCACGCCGCTGCTGGTGCAGCGCTACACGCGTGGCAGCGGCCGCTTCAACACCGCGCTGGGTTTCGTCATGACGCTGCAGGGCGTCGGCGCGGCACTCAGTCCCGCCATGGCCAACGCCGTGGTCGGCGCGGGCCAGCATTTCGGCATCGCCTTCGTGGTGCTGGCCGCAACATCGGTGCTGGCGCTGCCGATCTTCCGGCTCGCGCAACGCGGTGCCGTCAGCCCGACAGGTTCAGCGCGGTGAACCTGTCCGTTGCCAGGAATGCCGCCGGATACGGCCTACAACTGCTGGCCTGTCACTCCCACTCGATCGTCGCCGGCGGCTTGCCGGAGATGTCGTAGACGACTCGCGAGACGCCATTGATCTCGTTGACGATCCGCAAGGACACTTTCTCCAGCAGTTCGTACGGCAGCCGTGCCCAGCGGGCGGTCATGAAGTCGATGGTCTCTACCGCGCGGATCGCGATCACCGGGGCGTAGCGGCGGCCATCGCCGGTGACGCCGACCGACTTCACCGGCAGGAAGACGGCGAAGGCTTGCGAGGTCTTGTCGTACCAGCCGGCGGCGCGCAGTTCTTCGATGAAGATGTAGTCGGCGATGCGCAGGGTATCCGCCGCTTCCTTGGTCACTTCGCCGAGGATGCGGACGCCGAGGCCGGGGCCCGGGAACGGATGGCGGTAGACCATGTCGCGCGGCAGGCCGAGTTCGACGCCGATCTTGCGTACCTCGTCCTTGAACAGCTCGCGCAGCGGCTCGACGAGCTTCATCTTCATGTGCTCGGGCAAGCCGCCGACGTTGTGATGGCTCTTGATCAGATGCGCCTTGCCGGTCTTGGCGCCGGCGCTTTCGATCACGTCGGGATAGATCGTCCCTTGAGCCAGGAAGTCGACTCCAGTAATTTTTTGCGCTTCCTCGTCGAACACTTCGACGAACAGCCGGCCGATGATCTTGCGCTTGGCTTCCGGATCGGACACGCCTTTCAGAGCACCGAGGAAACGGGCTTCGGCGTCGACACGAATGACCTTCACACCGAGGTTCTTGGCGAAGATCTGCATGACCTGATCGCCTTCATGATGGCGCAGCAGGCCGTGGTCGACGAACACGCAGGTCAGTTGATCGCCGATCGCCTTGTGCAGCATCGCGGCGACCACCGAGGAATCGACGCCGCCGGACAGGCCGAGCAGCACGCGGCCGTTGCCGACCTGGGCGCGGACCTTGTCGATTGCATCGTGAATGATGTTGTCGGCGTTCCAGGCGTTGCCGCAGCCGCAGAGTTCATGGACAAAGCGCGAGTAGATGCGCGTGCCCTGCGTGGTATGCGTGACTTCCGGATGGAACTGCAGACCGTAGTAGCGGCGGTCCTCGTCGGCGATGCCGGCGATCGGCACGTCGCGGGTGCTGGCAATCAGCTTGAAGCCGGGCGGGATTTCGACCACGCGATCGCCGTGGCTCATCCAGACATCGAGCAGGCCATGGCCTTCTTCGCTGACCCGGTCTTCGATGTCGCGCAGCAGTTCGGAATGGCCGCGGGCGCGGATTTCGGCATAGCCGAACTCTTTCGAATCGTGCGCTTCGACCTTGCCGCCCAGCTGGTGTGCCATCGCCTGCAGCCCGTAGCAGATGCCGAGCACCGGCACCTTCAGGTCCCAGACCGCGTCACGAACGCGCGGCGCTTTCAGCTGGGTGACTGACTCCGGGCCGCCGGACAAGATCACGCCTTTCGGCGCGAACGCGCGGACTTCGTCCTCGGACATGTCCCAGGGATGCAGCTCGCAGTAGACGCCGAGTTCGCGAACCCGGCGGGCGATCAGCTGGGTGTACTGCGAGCCGAAATCGAGGATCAGAATCCGGTCGGCATGGATATCTGGAGTCGGCGTCGGAATCTGCTTCACGGCAACGGCAGCAGCAGTCATCGGATCTTCAGCTCTGGGTGCGGTAGTTCGGTGCTTCCTTGGTGATCGCCACGTCGTGGACGTGCGACTCGCGCATGCCGGCGGAGGTGATCTTCACGAAGCGGGTGACGGTGCGCAGTTCTTCGGTGTTCTGGCAGCCGGTGTAGCCCATGCTGGCGCGCAGGCCACCGATCAGCTGATGGACGATCGCCGCCATCGGGCCCTTGTACGGCACGCGGCCTTCGATGCCTTCCGGCACCAGCTTTTCGACTTCCGCCGTGGTGTCCTGGAAGTAGCGATCCTTGGAGCCCTGCGCCATCGCGCCGAGCGAGCCCATGCCGCGATAGCTCTTGTACGAACGGCCCTGGTACAGCTCGACATCGCCCGGCGCCTCCTCGGTGCCGGCGAGCATCGAGCCGACCATCACCGCATAAGCGCCGGCAGCGAGTGCCTTGGCGAAGTCACCCGAGTAGCGCACGCCGCCATCGGCGATCAGCGGGATGCCGAGATCCTTGAGCGCGGCGGCCACCGACATCACCGCACTGATCTGCGGCACGCCGACACCCGCGACGATGCGCGTGGTGCAGATAGAACCGGGGCCGATGCCGACCTTGACCGCGTCGGCACCCGCTTCCACCAGCGCCAGCGCCGCAGCGCCGGTGGCGATGTTGCCGCCGATGATCTGCACGCGGTCGCCGTACTGCTGCTTGATCTGGCGAACGCGGTCGATGACGCCCTTGGAATGACCGTGCGCGGTGTCGACGACGATGACATCGACGCCGGCCTCGACCAGCGCAGCGACGCGCTCATCGGTATCGGCACCGGTACCAACCGCCGCACCGACGCGCAGGCGACCGCGATCGTCCTTGCAGGCCAGCGGATGTTCGGTGGACTTCTGGATGTCCTTCACCGTGATCATGCCGCGCAGCTGGAAAGCCTCGTTGACCACCAGCACCTTTTCGATGCGGTGCTCGTGCAGCAGTTCGATCACTTCCGAGCGCGGCGCGCCTTCCTTGACCGTCACCAGCCGCGGCTGCGGGGTCATGATCTTCGACACCGGCTGATCCATGCGCGTTTCGAAGCGCAGATCGCGGCTGGTAACGATGCCGACCAGCTTGTCGCCGTCGACCACCGGCACGCCGGAGATGTGATTGGCACGGGTCAGCGCCAGCACATCGGCGATGGTCATGCCCGGCGGCACGGTGATCGGATCGGCAATGATGCCGCTCTCGTACTTCTTCACCGCGCGAACCTCGGCCGCCTGGCGCGCCGGGGTCATGTTCTTGTGGATGATGCCGATGCCGCCTTCCTGAGCCAGCGCAATCGCCAGGCCGGATTCGGTCACCGTGTCCATCGCCGCCGACAACAGCGGAATGTTCAGGGTGATCCGCGAAGTGAGCGGGGTGCGCAGGTCAACCTGACGCGGAAGCACCTCGGAATAGGCCGGTTGCAGCAGGACGTCGTCGAACGTCAGGGCTTCGAGGTCAATGCGGGAAGCGGGGTTCTTGGTATCCATCCGATAGTATAAAAAAAACGCCGGCCTCCCGTTGCTCCGACCAACGCTACCGGCGGCAACCCGGCCGCTCCGGTAGCTGAATCCGGCGCCGTAAGTTTCACTATCCGGCAAGCCAATGCCGATCCGAAACGGCGGTACGGCCCGTGAGACTCTCTCCAGTCCTGCTGTTGCGTCTGACCCTGCTCGGTCTGGTGACCGGCTTGCCGGCGAACGCCGAGCCGACCGCCACCGAGCACCGCCGGCTTCTCCCGTTCAGCTTCAACTGGCTGACCCCGCTGTCCGGTCAGTTGCTGGTCAAGGGCTTCGGCTGTGGCGTATTCATCGAACGGGCCGATTGCCGCGACCGGACCAGCGGCCACAGCCTGTTCATCGTCAGGAGCTTCACCGGTTATCGCAGCTACAGCGGCTGGACGATGGGGCCGAACGCCTGGCTCGATGGCGATCCCAGCTACCAGATCAAGGGTCTGGGCATGGCGTTCAACGATATCGGCCCGACGCCCTTGCGGGTCGGTCTCGGTCTGGGCACCCGCAGGCTGACCAATCAGCGGCCGTTCGTCACCGTCGATTTCGAGCTCAGCTGGCCGCCACGCTGAACTCTCAGCGGCGCTGTGCCATGCGGCACGGAATGCCGCTAGGCTTGCCCGATGAACGAAGCCTCCCGCGGCGTGCCGGCGCGCACCACCTATTCCGTTTCCGAACTGGCCGACATCCTGCGCGGCCTGCTGGAAGACAGCTTGCCGAGCGTCTGGGTATCCGGCGAAATCTCGAACTTCTCCCGCCCCGCATCCGGCCATTGGTATTTCACCTTGAAGGACGAGCGCGCCCAGCTGCGCTGCGCGATGTTCAAGAACACCAACTACTACGTGCGCCCGCAGCCGAAGGACGGCGATGCGGTGCTGGTGCGCGCCAAGGTCGGCGTCTATCCGGCGCGCGGCGAACTGCAGATGATCGTCGAGCACCTGGAAGCGGCCGGCACCGGTGCGCTGCTGCGGGCCTTCGAGCAGCTGAAAGCCAAGCTCGCTGCCGAAGGCCTGTTCGATACCGCGCTGAAACGGCCGCTGCCGAAACTGCCGCGCCGCATCGGCGTGATCACCTCGGGCACCGGTGCGGCGCTGCAGGACATCCTCAATGCGCTATGGCGCCGCTGGCCGCTCGCGGAAGTGATGCTCCTGCCGGTACCGGTGCAGGGCAAGGAAGCGCCGCCGGCGATCATCCGGGCGCTGCGCGAACTGCCGCTGCGCGCACCGGTCGACGTGATCCTGCTCGCCCGAGGCGGCGGTTCATTGGAAGACCTGTGGGCATTCAATGATGAAGGCGTGGCCAGGGCAATTCGCGCCTGCACGGTGCCGGTGGTATCCGGCGTCGGCCACGAGATCGATTTCACGATCGCCGACTTCGCCGCCGATCTCCGTGCCGCCACACCGACCGCCGCCGCCGAGCTGGCGACGCCGGATATCGCCGAGCGCTATTCGCGCGTCGATACGCTGGATATCGCGCTGATCGGCTTGGTCAACCGTCGGCTGCTGCAGTTGCGCGAGCGTCTGGCGCAGATGTCGAGCCGTCTGCAGAGCCTGCATCCGGGCCGCCGTCTGCAGGAGCGCGCACAGCGGCTCGATGAACTCGACGAGCGCCTGCGTCATGCGATGAGCACTCGCCTCGCGGCCAGCGCTGACCGTCTGCGCCGTCACGAACAGCGCTTCGAAGCCGCTGCGCCGCTGCCACGCATCGTGCTGCGGCAGAGCCAGTTGCGTCTGCTGGCCGATCGTCTGATGCGCGCCGGCAGCAGCGTGCTCATCGAACGGCGTGCGCGCCTGCGTCAGGCGGGGGCCTTGCTGAACAGCCTGAATCCCTCCGCCGTGCTGGAACGCGGCTATGCGCTGGCGACCGGCGCCGATGGCCGCATCCTTCGCGACAGCGCCGAAGTGAGCAGCGGCGAGCGGGTTTCGGTGCAACTGGCACGTGGCCGTTTCGAGGCCGATGTGGCCGATATTCGGCCTCCGGAGACCCAGAAAACCTAAAGGTCTTAAGACGGAACCGGAAGCGGGCAAGCCTTTCGTTATACTCGCGCAGCCTATCTCCGGCGCCTTTTCAGACTCCGTTTCCGCCCTTGTACGCCGCGCATTACAAACTTCGCGAGCCGCCGTTTTCGATCGCCCCCGATCCGGCCTTCCTGTACATGAGCTCGCGCCATCAGGAGGCGCTCGGCCATCTGCTTTACGGCACCGGCCAGTACGGCGGTTTCGTGCAGCTGACCGGCGAAGTCGGCACCGGCAAGACCACGATCGTCCGCACCCTGCTCGCGCAGAAGCTGGACAACGTCGACATCGCGATGATCCACAACCCGCGCCAGAACGAGATCGAGTTCGTTGCCTCGATCCTCGACGAGCTGGGCGTGGACTATCCCGGCCGCAGCAATGATCCGTCCGGGCATTCGATCAAGACCCTGGTCGATGCGCTGAACCAGCATCTGCTGGCCAGCCATGCCGCCGGCCGGCGCACGGTGCTGATCATCGACGAAGCACAGAACCTGCCGACGCCGGTGCTCGAACAGGTGCGGCTGCTGACCAATCTGGAAACGACGAAGGAAAAGCTGCTGCGGATCATGCTGATCGGCCAGCCGGAACTGGTCGAGCTGCTCAATCGTCCGGAGCTGCGCCAGCTGGCCAGCCGGATCACCGCGCGCTTCCATCTGACGCCGCTGACCGTCGTCGAGACGATGCAGTACATCATCCATCGCCTGCACGTCGTCGGCGGTCCGTCGGACCTGTTCACCGATCCGGCGATGCGCAGCGTGCATCGTTATGCCCGCGGCATTCCGCGCCAGATCAACATCATCTGCGATCGCTCGCTGCTCGGCGCCTATGCGCGCGGCCTGCGGTCGGTAACGCCGGCAATCGTCGATCAGGCGGCTGTGGAAGTGACCGGCGTGCAGCCGAGCCAGTCGGCCTCCGGCTGGCTGGCGAAGCGCCTGCGTCCGCGAGCCGTGCCCCTGCCCTGGGTTGAATCGGCGCTGGCGATTGCGGCGCTGGTGATCGCCGGTGTGCTGCTGAACCAGACGCTGAATGGCGGCAGCAAGGCCGAAGCCAAGCCTGCCGCCGCCGCCGCAACCGAGAAACCGAAACCCACGCCCGTTGCCGCACCTGCACCGCCGGCACCTGCGCCGGCGGCGCAGCTTTCCGGCGTTGGCGCGCTGCAGGCAACGGCTCAGCCGCTGCCGGTGGTGATGTCGCGACTGATCGGCCTCTGGCAGCCGGGCCTGAGCATTCCGCGCGGCCAGAACGTCTGCCGCGCGCTGGCCCGCAATGCCATCGATTGCTACAAGGGCGATGCCAGCTGGGACGAACTGCGGCAGATGAATCATCCGGCGATCCTGACCCTGGAATTCGAGGACGGCAGCCGGCAGTACGCGCTGCTGCGCGCAGTCGATGGCGACAACGCCATCATCGATACAGCCAACGGCCCGCTACGGCTGCCGTTCGCAACCCTCGATCCTCTTTGGAACAGCGAATTCCTG
Organism: Nevskia ramosa DSM 11499; assembly: GCF_000420645.1. Classification (NCBI taxonomy): domain Bacteria; kingdom Pseudomonadati; phylum Pseudomonadota; class Gammaproteobacteria; order Nevskiales; family Nevskiaceae; genus Nevskia; species Nevskia ramosa. The sequence continues at coordinate 327,345 of NZ_ATVI01000007.1, forward strand.
ATGCTCTGGCAGCGGCCGATCGAGGAATCCCAGATCGATAGCCAGACGCGCGGCGATTCAGTGCTGTGGCTGCGCCGGACCTTGGCGAAAGCCGACGGCAAGACGCTGACCGGCGCCTTGCCGACCAATTTCGGGGCCGAGTTGAAAACGCAGGTGCTGCGCTTCCAGACCAGCCACGGCTTGCCCGCTGACGGCATCGCCGGCACCCGCACCCTGATGCTGCTGGGCAACCTGTCGCCGAAACCCGGCACGCCGTCGCTGAGGGACGCGCCATGAGTCTGATCCTCGATGCCCTGAAACGCGCCGAACGCGAGCGCAAGCTGGGCCAGGCGCCCACCGCGCTCGAAGAAGTGGCCGTGCCGCCACCGGCCACACGGCAGCAACCGGGCCGACGGCCGATCATTCTTGGCGTCGTCGCCGTGGCGATTGCGGCGCTGGCCGTGTTTGCGTTCCTGCGCAGCAGGCACCCGACAGCGGCGGCGGCCGCTCCGGCTGAATCGGCGTTCGTCGAGGTTACTCACGAGCCCGCGCCTGCTGCTCCCCCAGCGCCCGCCACCGCCAATCCCGCGGATGAAACCCAGGATGCGCGCATCGAGGATGGCGCCAGCATTGCCTCGCTCGATGATCTGACCGATGGCGACGCGTCCAATGCCGCGGCCGCTCCGGCCGCTGACGAGGCGACCGGCGGCATGCAGGTTGATGACGGTTCGACGCTGGTGACGCCATCGCAGCCGCGTGAACCGGCACCCGTTATCGCCGCAAAGCCGGCCCCGTCGCCGCCATCGTCGACGTCCTTCAAGCTTGACCCCAAGCCGTCACCCACGTCGTCGGCGCCCCAGCCGCAAGCTCAGCAGCTGGTGACGAACGCGAATGCGACGCCGAGCAACACAACACCTGCCGCCGGCGAAGACCTGGTGATTCCGATCGAGGAATACGTACCGGTGACGGCTAGCTCAGCCGCAGCCGCAGCCGGCCCGGCGCCGGCATCGACCGCACGTCAGACTGCGCCGGTTCCTGCGCCAGCGCAGCCCGCTTCTCCGGCATCGGTCCGGCGTCTCAAGGACATGCCGCCGGCCTATCGCGCCGATTTCCCGCCGATCGCCATCGACGTGCACGTCTACAACGACAACCCGCAACGCCGCTTCGTGCTGATCAATGGCCGCCGCTACCGCGAGGGCGACGCCCTGAGCGAAGGCCCACGCATCGCCCAGATCGTGCCCGAAGGCATCGTCTTCGACTGGCGCAACGAACAGGTGCTGTACAGCAGTCGCTGATACACGCGGCCGACCAACAAGAAGAAAAAAGCCCGCCTAGACGGGCTTTTTCATAAAGGGGAGGGAAATGAACAAGGCGGCCTGGTTGTTGAAGTCTGTGACCTTGCTGGCGTTCATGCTGCACCTGCTGCCCGCGCAGGCCGCTCCTGCTGCGGAAATTCCCTTGGCGGTGTTCGCAGCACATCCCGATTTCACCGAGGTGCGGCTTTCGCCGACCGGCGACTACGTGGCCGCGATACTGCGCAAAGACGAGCGTAGCCAGCTCGTCGTCCTGCGCACCGCAACCCTGGAAGCCAGCCTGCGCCTGCAGCTGCAGGTGAACCAGCATGTCGACGATATCTGGTGGGCGTCGCCGCGGCGGCTGGTGATATCGGGTGCCCTGCAGACCGACGGATGGTCTGCACCACGGCGCACCGGCGAGCTGTTCGCAGTCGATGCCGATGGCAAGAACCAGATCTATCTTTCTGGTGAACGCGATGGGCAGATCGATCACGCCTTCGGCTGGATGATCGATCCAATCGCCGATGACGATCACAACGTGCTGATGTTGCTGGAGCGCTACGGCGCGCGCGACCGAGGCGAAGCCATGTCGGCGCACAAGCTCAACATCGATACCGGAAGCCGCGTCCGCGTCGCCACGGCGCCGATCAAGGGACAGGCGACGTTTGCTGCCGATGCCAGCGGGCGAGTGCTGAATGTCGGGGTACTGGACGCTCTGGGCCAACACCATCTTTATGCGCGCCAGGATGAACAGGCGGCCTGGGTCGAATTGCCGATGCCGCCGGACATGCGGGTTGGCATCGAGCGCATCCTGCCCGACGGCAGCGTGCTGTACACAGAAACCTCGACGCGCGAGCCAATCAAGAATTGCATCGTGCGTCGGGCCGCCGGCACTTTGCAGGGCGGTGAGGTGCTGGGGTGTTCGCACGGCAAACCCACGGTTCTCTATTCATTCGATCGCCGCGAACCGATTGCCTTGCGGCTCTATGACAGCGAGCGGCCACGGTTGATGCATCTGGACAGCGAGCATCCAGATCACCTGCTGCTACAGGCGCTGGAACGCGATCTGGCCTCGGACGCGGTGCTCTATCTCGTCTATACGAGCGACGGGTCCAAGGCCATCATCAAGGTGATCAGCGATCGCGATCCGGGCCGCTATTACCTGTTCGATCGCGCGAAGAATCAGGTCCGGTACCTGTTCTCGCAACGCGACGAGATCGATCCTGCCGTCATGTCGCCGCGACAGATCCTGAAGCTGCCGGCGGCGGCTCAGTCCGATGCAGCCTTCCTCACCTTGCCGGCCAGCGGCGCGAACAAGCCGCCGCTGGTGGTGAAGTTGCGAGGTGTCTACGGCGCGAGCGCGAGCTGGACCTGGGATGCCGATTCGCAGGCACTTGCCAGCCGTGGCTACGCGGTGCTGGATATCGACAACTACGACGGCGCAGCGCGGCGCACGTCAGCGCAGGTAGTGCAGCCCGATCCAGCAATCGGCCTTGCCGCGGCACTGATCGAAAACCTGAAATGGCTGCGCACGCAGGATCAGATCGATGGCGATCGCATCTGCATACATGGCGACAGCTACGGGGCTTACATCGCGCTGACTGCCGCTGTGCAAGAACCCGCGCTGTTTCGTTGCATCGTCAGTGAAGCCGGCATCGTCGATATCGATGCCTGGCGCAAGGACACCTACCTGTCCGAGACGGCCTACGGTCGCAGCCTCATCGGGCTTTACATGAGCGGAATTGGCAGCGCCATGTCGTCGCCGCTGAGCGCGATCGGCAAGCTCGAGGCGCCGCTGCTCCTGATTCACGGCCGACTGGATTCGATCGTGCCTTATGGTCAGGCCAAGCAGCTGATGAAAGCGCTCGAACGGGAAAGCGTCTCGTACGAGAAGTACATCGAAAGCAATGAAGCCCACGGCTTCTATCTGCAAGCGCATCGCACCAAGCGCTACGAAGAGCTGCTGGCCTTCTTCGATCGTCATATCGGCCGGCGATCGGCCGGCCCGTGAATTCATCACGGACCGAGACCTGAGTCTGCACCCAAAGAAAAAGCCCGCTTGAGCGGGTTTTTTCCATGAACGGCTTTGAGGTCAGGCCGCAGCGGCTTTCGGCGCTTCGACCAATTTGGCAATGCCCGCTTCCAGGCGACGCAGACCTTCGGCGATATCGGCCTCGCTGATCACCAGCGACGGCGCCAGACGCAGCACGTCCGGACCGGCCACCAGCGCCCAGACACCCTGCGCCAGACCAGCGTTGACGATGTCCTTCGAACGCCCCTTCCAGGCCTCGCTCATCGGCGCACCGATCAGCAGACCCAGACCGCGGCTCGGCGCGAACACGCCGTAGCGGCGGCCGATCGAGTCCAGCCCGTCGCGGATCAGCTGCGCGCGGTGGGTAACGCCGGCGAGGACCGCCGGATCATTGACGGTGTCGATCACGGCTTCGGCAACGGCGCAGGCCAATGGATTGCCGCCGTAGGTGGAGCCATGAGTGCCGAACGCCAGCACGTCCGCAGCGGCCTGGGTCGCCAGCATCGCGCCGATCGGAAAGCCGCCGCCAAGACCCTTCGCCGTGGTCAGCACGTCCGGCGCAACGCCGTAATGCTGGTAGGCATAAAGGTGACCGCTGCGACCGACGCCGGTCTGCACTTCATCGAAGATCAGCAGCGCCTTGTGCTGGTCGGCCAGACGACGCGCAGCAGCCATGAACGCCGTGCTGGCCGGCATGATGCCGCCTTCGCCCTGCACCGGCTCCAGCACGATCGCGCAGGTGTTGCTCGATACCGCAGCTTCAAGCGCCGCAACATCGTTGAACGGCAGATGACGGATACCGCCGGGAATCGGCTCGAAACCCTGCGTGTACTTGGCCTGACCGCCCACCGATACCGTGAACAGCGTGCGGCCGTGAAAAGCGTTGTAGAACGCGATGATCTCGTGCTTCGCCGGGTCGATCGCGTTGCCATAGCGACGCGCCAGCTTGAACGCGGCCTCGTTGGCTTCGGCGCCGGAATTGCAGAAAAACACGCGATCGGCAAACGTCGCGTCGACCAGTTTCTTCGCCAGGCGCAGCGCCGGCTCGTTGGTCATCACGTTGGACAGATGCCAGAGCTTGCCGGCCTGTTCGGTCAGCGCGGCGACCAGCTTCGGATGGCAATGCCCGAGCAAGGTCACGGCGATACCACCGGCGAAGTCAACGTACTCGCGCCCGGCCTGATCCCACAGGCGGCTACCCTCGCCTCGCACCGGCACGATGTCGGCGGGCTGATAGTTGGGAACCATGACCTCGTTGAAGGTCGAGCGAGTGACGTTCATGTCGTTACCTGCGGGACTGCCGCTGCAATGCTCGTGGAAAATTCCACGGTGCATTTTGCCAGTTCGCGTCCCCTGCCGACATCGGCGACTGACAACGGCGACGCTATCGTCGCCGAGCGGTGGGCTCAGAGCTGGCCTGGCCGGCTCAGTTCACGCACCCGAACGCGGCCTGCAGCACGACGGCGGACCATGTTGCTGCGCGGTGCACTGCTGCCGGCCGGCACCCGTTCCTTGATCAGCTTGAGCACGCTGCGAGCCACCTGGTCGGCCATCGTCGGCGTCGATACCGACGCCACCAGCGCTGCACGTTCGGCACCCACTTCGGTCAGCTGCCAGGCTCCGGGACCCGGCGAAATCAGACTTTCTGCCGAGGTCAGCAGATCGAGCGCCAGATAGAGGTCGGTATGACGCAACCCGGTGGCGCGCCATTCGCTGCGCAGCGCTTCGAGCTCGACCACGGTTTCCTGCTGTGCATCGAGCGCATTGAGCACATCGTAAAGTGCATATTCAAAAATGCTGTCATCGACTCTGAGCATGACGTTCATCCTTTTTAACTTTTTTGGGGGCCTTCTGGAGGCGTTACCCGGAGACGGCTGCAATCCGCGTTCCCGGACACCTTGGCCGCCGAATCTGGCGGTAACGACAGGGCCAAACCGACGGATGGGATCTCGACCTCTAAGCGATCCCATCCCTTTGTTCGGACAAAACCGGTGGAAGTTCCGGTAAAAAGTCCCGGAAGCTGCGATCAGCTCATAAGGTTCTTAGGAAATGACTGATTCAACAGTCAGCCCTTTCCCGGAATAAACTTCTCTCTCCTCCCGATTTCTGCTCAGGACCCCTACGATGATTCTTGATGGTTCCGTTTCCGCTGTCGTCACCGGCGGCGCTTCTGGCCTCGGCGAAGCCACCGCCCGCAAGCTCGCCTCGCTCGGCGTCAAGGTTGCGATCTTCGACATGAACGACGTGCGCGGCGAAGCGCTGGCCGCCGAACTGGGTGGCGTGTTCTGCAAGGTCAACGTGACCTCGGATGCCGATGTCGACGCCGGCTTCGCGAAAGCCCGTGCCGCCCACGGCCAGGAACGCATCCTGGTCAACTGTGCCGGCATCGCCACCGCCGCCAAGACCGCCGGCTTCGACAAGAAGACTGGCGAGATCAAGCACTTCGCCCTCGACCAGTGGGAGAAGACCATCCAGATCAACCTGATCGGCACCTTCCGCTGCATCGCCAAGAGCGCCGCCGGCATGATCACCGGCACGCCGCTGGAACACGGCGAGCGCGGCGTCATCATCAACACCGCGTCGGTTGCTGCTCAGGACGGCCAGATCGGCCAGTCCGCCTACTCGGCCTCGAAGGCCGGCGTAGTCGGCATGACCCTGCCGATCGCCCGCGATCTGATGAACGACGGCGTGCGCATCAACACCATCCTGCCGGGCATCTTCATGACCCCGATGATGGCGGGCATGCCGCAGAACGTGCAGGACGCCCTCGCCGCCTCCGTGCCGTTCCCGAAGCGCCTCGGCAACCCGGCCGAGTACGCCAGCCTGGTCGTCGAGATGTGCTCGAACGGCTACTTCAACGGCGAATGTGTGCGTCTTGATGGCGCCATCCGCATGGCGCCGCGCTGAGGGCTGCGTGACAGACGCCTGATCTTTCTGGCATCAAGCCCGCGAGCGAGCAATCGCTCGCGGGCTTTTTAGTTAGAGATGCAAGACCCGTCCTGTTGCGTCCCGCAATATTGTTTTTGTGCGAAGCAGTTGTTGAAACGAAAACGCCATCACTGCTCGTCTCCCGCGAACGAGCCTCCAAGAATCCCTGACCGGTTTAACTTTCTCAACATAAGCGCCGCGCACACTGCCGGCACAATGCATACACTTTCTGTCTACCACGGAAGCGCTCCATGCACGCCTTTACCTATCTCGCCGCGATCGTCGTTGGCTTTGGTGCCGGCTGCTCCTGGCGCCGGTGGGCCATCCGCAATGGGCATCAACGGGCGTTGGTGAATCTGCTGACGCTGCCGAGAATGCTGGAGCTGTCCGGCATCGCGCTGGTCATTGCATTGATTCTGGTGCCGCTGGATAGCACGCCACCCGTCGAGCCGGAGATGCTGTTTTCCGAGCTTCCGACCGCGGCAACCAGCGTCACGACATCTGCACCGGATGCTGATTTTCCGCTCGATGCGCCGGAGGACAGCGACGGTATCGACGATCCGGTCGAGGAAGCGGTTTAGGCAGTTCGTACGGGGCGCTCGAAAAGCCGCGAACCAGGCGGCGACCGAAATCAGCGCCGGCTCTTCACTCTCAGTTCGGCCGAACCATTGGCGTAGCAGTCGCCCGACGAGCTCGCCCGCGATAACCGGATGCCGGACCACGTCGGCATAGCGCCTGATGAGCGGCCTTGCGATGATGTCTGACCAGTACTCCGGCCTACACTTCAATCCGGATGACGAACGATCGCTGGAGAAAAGAATGATCACCGCTGATTGGTACTTCGACTTCATCTCCCCATATGCCTACTTCGCTTCGCTGAAGCTAGAAGAGCTGTCTACGCGGGCCGAAGTTCGACGTCACCCGGTTCTTTTTGCCGCCTTGCTGAATCACTGGGGCCAGAAAGGTCCGGCGGAAGTTCCGAAGAAACGCGAGTGGACGTACCGCTGGTGTACCTGGTGGGCGCAGCAGCAGAACATTCCTTTCTGCATCCCGGTTTGCCACCCGTTCAATCCGGTCCCTTATCTCCGCCTGGCATTCGCCGCCGATTGTTCGCGCGCGGCCATCGACACCATCTTCGCTTCGCTCTGGACAACGGGCGCAGATCCTACCGACCCCAAGGTCATTCAGGATCTAGCGGCTCGACTGAACATCGACCCCGCCAGTCTTGAGCAGCAAAGCATCAAGGACGCCCTGAGGGCGAGCACCAACCAAGCCATCGAGAATGGGGTTTTCGGCGTGCCGAGTTTCGTTATCGACAAGCAGTTGTTCTGGGGCGCGGATTCCATGCAATTCGTGGATGCCTATCTCGCAGATCCATCCTTGTTCGAATCCTCCGAGATGCGGAAGATCGACGCCTTGCCAATAGGCGTGGCGCGCAAGATTCCTCAGTAAACTCGGCCGGCTTTCCGCGCAAGCTGGCTCAGCGACGCAAAAACGGCCGCGGTGCGGGGCTGATGTATATCAGTGATAAGACTCACGCCAGAGCGTATCCAACAAGCTGTTCAACGCGATCGCTTACCTGCGCGTTGAACCCGGGCGTCAGGCATACCAATACTCCGATCACGAGGGATAAGAATGAAAGAACAACTTGATCCATCTCACATCATGCAGACCGCCACTGCATTCTGGGCTTCGAAAGTATTGTTGACCGCGGTGGAACTCGATCTCTTCACGACCCTCGGTGACGGCCAGCAATCCGCGACGCAACTGGGCCAGGCACTCGGGCTTCATCCTCGCGGCACCTACGATTTCTTCGATGCGCTGGTGGCCTTGAAATTTCTCGATCGAGATGGAGACGGCCCCGAGGGCCAATACAGAAGTACGCCGGAGACAGCGGCGTTCCTGAACAAGAAGAGTCCCACCTACATCGGCGGACTCACGCTGATGCTGAACTCCCGCCTGTTCGGATTCTGGAATCATCTCGGGGCCGCATTGAAGACCGGCAAACCGCAAAACGAAGTCAAGGACGGCGGCAAGTCGATATTCGAGGCGCTTTACGCCAACCAGGACAGCTTGGGTGAATTTCTCGATGCGATGACCGGCTTCCAGGCCGCGAACTTTGCATTGCTGGCGCAGAAGTTCGACTTCTCCAGCTACAAGACAGTGGGCGACGTAGGTGGAGCCTTGGCGCTGCTGTCGAGAGTCGTGGGCGCACACCATCAGCATCTGTCGTTCACCAGTTTCGATCTTCCTCCTGTGGCGCCGCTCGCGCTGAAGCACATCAAGGCGGCCGGTATGGAAAGCCGAATCAAACCGATTGCCGGAGACTTCTTCAAAGACGATCTGCCGAAGGCAGACGTCATTACGATGGGCAATATCCTGCATGACTGGAATCTCGCGAATAAGAAGATCCTGATCAGGAAGGCATACGACGCCCTGCCCGACGGCGGTGCTTTCATCGCCATCGAAAACGTGATCGACGACGCCAGGCGCGACAACGCGTTTGGTCTGCTGATGTCGCTGAACATGCTGATCGAGTTTGGCGATGCCTTCGACTATACGGGCGCCGATTTCAGGAACTGGTGCAGCGAGGCCGGTTTCCGACGGTTCGACATGATTGCTCTTGCCGGCCCTACCAGCGCGGTGATCGCTTACAAATAACCGAGCCAGCAATCAACAAGGACAAAAAAAGCCGACAGCGAGAAGCGGCGAGTGTTGGGTGCCGGTGCATGCAAATCGCAGCTACACGGGGGAAACCGATGAATGCAGTTGACAGAGGTCGTCAGATTCTTGTCCACGGATTAGTACTGATTCTGGTCGGTCTGGTATGGGGTCTCGTGGTGCCGCACACGCCCTTTCCACGACTTGCATTGGGCGCTCATATCCAGTTGGTCACGAACGGGATGCTGTTCATTGCGATGGCGCTGCTTCTCCTGGCGGTTCCCAACAATGTCGGCGTCCGCTCAGCCTCCGTGATGCTGGGGGCAGCCTGCTTGACGTGGATCATGGCGCTCACCGAAGTCGCCAATGCCTGGTGGGGCACGAGCCAGATTCTTCCCCTGGCGGCGCAGCAGGCCGGTGCAACCGGAGGCGCGATATGGCAGGAACTGGTGGTGAAGCTGGCCCACATGGGCGCAGGCTTGGCATTGATCCTTGCATGGGCGCTTCTTGTCGCTGGCTTTCTGAGAAAACCTGCGGCTTAGCAACGCGGAATCATTGCGCCGACCAAGCAGGCGCGCTACTCGGCTTTGCATAGGGACTCGCGGCTCATCGGTTCAGGAGTTCAGTGACATGGCAGAGAACAAGACCCGGCTTACCGACGCGAGCGTCGAGCAGTATCTGGCCGCCATCGAAGACGAGGCTCGGCGGAAAGACTGCGCTGCACTGATCAAGATCATGACCAGGGTGACCCAGCAGAAGCCGAAGATGTGGGGCACCGCCATCGTCGGCTTTGGCATTCTCAAGTACAAATACGAGAGCGGTCGAGAGGGAGAAACCTGCCTGGTCGGTTTCTCGTCAAGGAAAGGCGACATCAGCATCTACGGAACTGGCAGTGCCCCGCGGCGAGAGGAGCTACTGCCGACGCTCGGGAAGCACAAGACAGGCAAGGGATGTCTTTACGTTGGCAAGCTCAAGGACGTGGATGTCGCCGTTCTTGAACAACTGATTCTGGATTCCGTCAGAACAAAGATCGGATGACGATCGCAGGCACCGATGACTCAGCGCCTGTTTTACTGGATGTGCTTCGTCAAGCCTCAGCCCGCCAAAGCAAACTGGCCATCATGATCCAAAGGATTTCCCCCCTCATGAAATCGCTAGTCTTGCTGTTGGCCCTCGGTGCGACATCGGCAGCGAATGCGCAGCAATCATCAGGCCCCGTAGCGCTGCATCCTGATGATGTGGCGAAGCTGACCGTTTCGCCCGGGGTGACGCTGAAGGAGCTTACCGGCCGTGTCGGCGCCCCGGCTGCTCAATCAACGATGGGCAGCGTGGCCTTGTTTCGCCTGGAACCAGGTCGGGCGAGCGCCTGGAGTCATAACAAGGTCGGCGAAGAATCGTTCTTCATCCTGAAGGGCAAGGGCGAAGTCTGGACGGGGACTCAGGCCCATGCTGTTCGGCCGGGTTCGTTCATTCTGATTCCGCCGAGCGTCGTTCGCTCCATTCGCGCCAGCAAGGGCGAAGCATTGGAGTTCTACGCGGTGACCACGCCGGCCTGGAGTGCCGATGACGATGTGCTGGTTCAAGCACCAGAAGGTGCGCCGAAGTAAGCCGGCGCACATGGTACGAGCCGGCTTCTTCCTTCAGCGCCCGCCGATCAACGGCCCCAGCAGCGCCGGGTCCGGCAGGCTCAGGCCCAAGCGCTTCGCGATCTCGTCGAGCCTGGCGCGGGCGTCCGGTTTCAGCTGCGTCAGCAGCAGGATCACCGGGCGGATATCCGGCAGCTGGAACACGGCGCGAATGATGTCGGCGAAGATCGCATCGTCCTGCAGGACAGAGAGATTGATCACCCGCTGCTGTTGAGCAGGCTCCATGCGAGCGACGATCGGCAGCAGCACGTCCCAGCGACCAATCGCCTGGGTGTTGCGAACGATGGTGTTCAGCGAGGCTTCCGGCAGCGCGCCAGTGATTGCGGCGAGCTTCTGTTGGAGCCCGACATCGACACCCGAAATCAGCGCCAGCGCTTCGCCCCACAGTTCGGCTGAACCATTGGCGCTGTGTTCGACGACACTCTTGAGCCGCTCCGGCGTCAGTCGCTCGACGATGTCGCCGAGTCTCGATGTGTCTTCGGCGAAGAACGCGATGTGCAGCAGCTTGGCGTTGTCTGGTATCGCTTCGACGACGGCAGGAATGACATCGAGGGCGATCAGATCGATGAAGCGACCCATGGTCACGTATTCGCCACGGGCAGCGAGTTCGCGGGCGATGGCGATGATCAGATGCTTCGGGAAGCTGCCGATCAGCTCCTGCGCCGAACGCGGATCGAGCTGCATGCAGGTGTCGACCATGAACGGCAGCTTCAGCTTGCCGGCGATCTCGATCGCCCGCGAGGCCGGCACCAGCCCGCAGACCCGGGCGCAGATCAGCGGACCGATCACTTTCTCGATGATCAGCACCAGGATCGGGATCGGCAGCAACCGGCTCGCCACCGCCATGTTCTGGAAGCGCTTGCGATCGGCGTCGAACATCGCCGCCGTGGCCTGCTCGCGCAGCGCGCGAATGGTCTTGGGCTCCAGCTGGCCGAGCCAGGCCAGCGAATCCTCGGCGACGCCGCAGAGCCGCGCCAGCTTGATGATCTCGGCGCGATGCCCGAGTGACAGCGTGGCCAATGACATGCGCTAGAGGTCCAGGATCTTGCGCACCGCGCCGCGCAGCAGTAGCGGCACGTGGCTGAGCGACTCCGTCAGCGCCGCGTCGACCTGCGTCTTCTGGCGCCGCTTGGCGTCGCTCAGCAGCGTGGCCAGCTGGGCCAGCTGCTTCGGATCGAGCCCGTCCAGGCCTGCGGGCGGCGCTCGATCGAGCGCTGCCCGCAGCGCGTCCAGCGATGCGCTGCGTGAATCAGCCTTGGCCATTGAAGAACTTACTCAATGCGCTGTCTTGGCCGGCGCCAGATTCTTCGGCATCGTCGCTGGCGCCTCGCCAGGCTTCGGCGGGAACAGGAACGCGGCGATCGCCGGTAGACCGAGCACGGCACCGAACATGTTGGCAGTGAACATGAACAGCAGCAGCAGGCCCATGTCGATCTGGAACTGGAGCTGCGACAGCAGCCAGGTCGAGACCGATGCGGCCAAGGTGATGCCGGTGAAGATCACCGCCTTGCCAGTGCCGCGCAGCGTCTCGAAGTACGCCACCCGCAGGCTCTTGCCTTCCTTCAGGCCGGACATCAGCACGCCGTAGACGTAGATGCCGTAGTCGACGCCGATACCGACCGCGAGCGCCAGCACCGGCAAGGTCGCTACCTTCATGCCGATATCGAGCTCGGCCATCACCGCGTAGCCCATCTCGGAAACCAGGGCCAGCGGCAGGATGATGCAGACAATCGCCTGCCATTCGCGGAAGCACATCCACAGCAGCACCAGGATCACGGCGTAGACCAGCAGCACGACTCTGCCTTCCTGCTCGTGGACCACTTCATTGGTCGCGGCCATCACGCCGACATTGCCGGTGGCCAGCGCGAAGTTGACCGGGCAATCCTTGGTCATGCCTTCATAGGCCGTCTTCAGATCCGTCTGCTTCTTGCGTGCCGCGTCGAGCACTTCGGCCGTGGCAGTATCGCCGAGCTTGAACACTTCGCCATTCGAGGCCTTGAGCTTCTGGAAAGTGTCGTACTTGGTCGCGCAGTATTCCGGCTTCGTATCGGGTGCCTTGGCGTAGAAGTCCGCGGCGTTCTCGGCGTTGAACTTCTTCACTTCCTCGACGATGTGGCTGATCGTTTCGGCCTTGTGATCCTTGGTGAACAGATAGATCGCCAGGGCATCGCAATCATCGTTGAGCAGGCCGGTGGAAGTCGGCACCAAGGCGGTGGCCTGGGCCAGCGCAAACTGGTTGCGCGGCAGCACCAGCGCGTTGAGACGTCCTTCCGAAAGGCCCTGATAGACAAGCTTGGCGAAGGTCAGCAGCGACAGCGTCGACTGCACGCCGGCAGTGTTTTCCATCTTCCAGGCGAAGCGATCGGCCTGATCCATCAGCTGATAGCTGACGCAGCCGTTCGGCTTGGTTTCGGCGATCACCTTGAAGATGTCGACGGCGATCTGGAAGTTGTCGGTGATCGCATTGAAGTCCTGATTGAAGCGCGAGTCCGGACGCAGTTCGGGCACGCCTTTCAACGCGTCGCCCACCTTCAGATCCGCCTTGCCCCACAGCGCCCAGCCGAGCATCGCACCGCAGGCCACCATCACCCCGGTTGCCACTGCCGGCTTGGTGACGCCGGACAGCCACCACCAGATCGGATCGAGCTTGGCGTCCTTCTTGGTCTGTCGATCGATGAAGGCATTGACGTCCTTCAGCTTGATCATGGTCAGCCAGATCGGCACGAACATCTTGTTGGCGACGATGATCGCCAGGCCGCCGAGCACGGCGTTGATCGACATCTCCTGGATGATCTGGATCTTGATCAGATAGATCGTCGCGAAGCCGGCGACATCGGTCAGCAGCGCAATGGTGCCGGCGATCGCCAGGCGGCGGAAGGTTTCCAGCGAGGCATCGAAACTGGATTTGCCGGCATGGACCTCATCGACCCAGGCGTTGACGTACTGCACGCCATGACTGACCGAGACCGCCAGAATCAGGAACGGCACCAGGATCGCGAACGGATCGACGCCGAAGCCGAGCGTCTTCAGCAAGCCCATTTCCCAGACCACGGCGACCACGGACGAGAACAGCGGAATCATCGCCAGCTTGAACGAGCCGCAATAGATCCAGAGCAGGAAGCCGGTGATGATCAGGGTCAGACCGAAGAAGCCGGCGACTTCGAGCGACGCCTTGGTCATGTCATCGACGATCTTCGCAAAGCCGATGATGTGGACCTTGATGCCGTCCTTTTCGTACTTGGCGCGCAGTTCTTCGAGGTACTGGCCGACTTTCAGATAGTCGAGTTTCTCGCCGGTCTGCGGATCTATTTCCAGCAGTTCGGTGAGGATCATCGCGCCGCGCTGATCGTTGGTGACGATACGGCCGATCACCTGCGCCTTGGCAACGTTGGACTTCACCTTCTGCAGCACTTCCGGCGTTGGCGCGTAGTCCGGCGGAATCACCGTGGCGCCGCTCAGGCCGCCTTCGATGTTCTCGACGTAATTGACGTTCGGGGTGAACAGCGAAGTGACCTTCGCGCGGTCAACACCGGGCATGAAGAACACTTCATCGGTAGCCTTCTGCAAGGTGCCCATGAACTCCGGCGTGTAGATATCGCCGGTTCCTTCGTCCTTGATCAGCGCCACCAGCACCGTATTGGCACCGCCGAAATCCCGGTAGTACTCGCGGAATTTCTCCATGTACGGATGTTCCAGCGGCACCGATTTCAGCCAGCCGGCATCCGGCTTCAGGCGCGCCATCTGAACCGTGAACAGCAGGGTCAGGATGATCAGGATCCAGTGCGTCATCTGACGCCGGCCATAGATGATCGGCTCGACCGCCCTGAGAATCTTGTCGGCCCAGACGCCGCCTACTGCTGCACCTGCCATATGCCTTCTCCGCTTCTAGTTCTAGTGGTGTCGCGCAGCAATCAGTTCGGAAGGGCGAGCAGTTTCACGCCCGACGTGCCGACCACGATCAGGCCGTCCGCGGCAGCCAGTCCCATGTTCATGTTGATGTTGGTCGGCAGGTTGACTCTCGTCAGTGCGCCCGCTTCCACATCCGCCTTCATCACCCGGCCGTTGGCGCCGAACAGCAGCACCGTGCCGTCCTCACCGACCGAGCCACCGAACAGGCTTTCGGTGTCGTTCGAAGCCAGGCGCTTCCAGCCGGCGACCTCGCTGACCGGGTTTGCGTTCTGCCCCGAGGCTTCGGGATTGGCGGCCAGTTCGCGCAGCGCGGCGAGATCGGCCTCGCTGAGTCCCGGCGCCTTTGCGACATCGACGATATGAAAGGCGTTGCCACGCAGGCCGAAGGCGATCGCGCCATTGGTACCCACCGGCACCACGCCGAAGTAGGAGCCGGTGTACGGCGACTTCAACTGCTTCCAGGTACTGCCCTGATCGGCCGAGTGGGCGAGAAAGCCGCGCTCGCCGGTGAGCAGCAGGCTGCCGTCACCGAGCTTGATCAGGTTGTAGAGATTCGGTTGATCTTCGAAAACCGGCGATTCGACCGCTTCCCAGGTCTTGCCGCCATCCGCCGTGCGCTTGAGCACGCCGTTGCCGCCAGCGACGAGACCGTTGCTGGCATCGAGAAACAGGATGTCGAACCAAGGCTTGCCCCAGGCCGCATCGAACTGGGCCAGGGTCCAGCTCTTGCCACCGTCGGTGGTGTCCAGAATGGTGCCGTCGTAGCCCACGGCCCAGCCGTGCGTGTCATCGAGAAAACGGACGCGCACCAGGGTTGCATCGGCCGGCGTCAGGACCTGTTTCCAGACCTTGCCATCGGCAGACAACAGCACGCCGCCGCGCTGACCGACGGCCACATAACCGTCGCCCGCCTTGGCCAGGCTCAGGATCAGGCCGGACGTGGCGCGAGGCGCGATCACTGCAGGACGCGGCACCAGTGTCGTATCGACGCCAGTGTCTTCAGCCTCTTCCTCCTGTGCCAGCAGATAGACCGGGAAGGCAAACGCAGCAACGATTGCAGAGGCCAGAACGGCCTTCTGCAGAGTGATTCGGTGACGATTCATGAACTCCCCCGGTGTACTGGCGACACCTTGCGCACAGGCCGGCGAGTCGCCTCGCCGGCCGCGACGCTTGCGATGATTTGTTACTTGGACTGCGACTTGCGGTTCAGGCTGCCCGGCGAGAAGTAGTCGTCCTTGAAGGTGATCTTGAAGTCCGAGATCTTGTCTTCGTTCGACAGCGCGGTGACGAAGTAGCGGCCGCTCTGCAGGTCGTAGATGACTTCCGGAATGCCGGTGACGGTCGGCACGAATGGCACCGAGATCAGCTGCGCTTCCTGCACCTTCCAGAGCTGGTCACGGGTGTCGTAGTCATCCACCGCGGCAATTGCCCAGCTGTCTTCATCGACATAGAAGCGACGCTTCTTGAACTGGTGACGCAGGCCGGCACGCAGCGTGGCCTCGACGACCCAGACGCGGTGCAACTCGTAGCGCGACAGGTTCTGGTTGATGTGGCCCGGACGGATGATGTCGTTGTACTTGATCAGCGGCGCGTTGATCAGGAACGAGTTGTAGGCGATGTACATCTCCTTCTTGCCCACCAGCTTCCAGTCGTAACGATCCAGCGCGCCGTTGAACACGTCGACCTGATCGTTGAACTGTTCGCCATCGGTGCCAATGTAGGGATTGTCGTAACCGACATCCGGCGCCTTGTTCACGCGGCCGAGGCCGGGGTTGAAGATCCAGGCATTGCGGCCCGAGCCTTCGGCACCCGAGGTTTCATGCACCAGGGTCAGCTGACCGGCGACCTTGGCTGGAGCGACGACATTCGAGAGGTAGTACAGCAGGATCTTGGTGCCCGGATTGGCTTCGGCAAGATTCGCGTACTTGAACTTCACGTCTTCGATCAGCTTGGTGATCTTGTACGTGCCATCGGCCTTGACCACGGCCTGGTTGTTGTAGCGCTTCACGGCCGAACCGCGGTAACGCATCTTGTGATTCCAGATCACCTCGGCGCCGCTCTTCGGAATCGGGAACGGGAAGCCGAGCACGGCACCGTTCACTTCATCGGTGCCGACCAGTTCAGAGGTCGTCGCGTTCTTGATCGTCGCGGCATTGATCTCGTCCGGGAAGAACGCCGAGCGCAAGGTCGGGTAGACGATCATCTTGTAGGTCGGGTACTTGGCGAACATCGCCTTCTGCCCTTCCGTCAGCTTGTCGCCGTACTTGGCGACATCGGCCTTGGTGATGATGAACAGCGGCTTTTCGAACTTGCCACCGCCACCGATCTGCTGGCGCTGCTTGGTCGCCAGCTTGCCGAGCTCAGGCGGCAACTTGGCGATGATGTCGTCGATCTGCTTGGAGATCTTCGGGTAATCCGCGAGCGTGAAGGTATCGAGATACTTCAGCAGCGCGGCGAAATCGCCCGGGCTCTTGCCGCGAACCACTTCAAACTGCTGGCGCAGTTCTTCGAGCTTGGCAGGCGTCAGCGCCCGCACTTCGGCATCGAAGTTCGCGCCGCCGACCCAGGCCGGAATCGACCCGTCGGCATTGGCACCGGCAACGGCGCCGACCGGCGTCAGTTCCTTGCCCAGTTTCGCGGCTTCCTCGGCGCTCGCCTTGGCGTATGCATTGGCGCTGGCAGCCAAGCCAACGGCGCCTGCCAACATGAACAAACCTGCTTGTTTGAACATCGTCAATCTCCTCACAAGAAAACATGGCCTGCTGATGCTGCTCCGGGAAACCGGCGCCTTTGCCGCCTTTCGGGGAACAACGGTGACGGTCGAAGCCGAACGCGCGTCAGGCGGCTTGGCAAGGACCGGATCCACTCGTAGAAAACTGACCCGGCCAAGGCTGCACCGGGCTTTCCAATCAGAACGTGTAGCCGATCTGGAGCGCGATCACGTCGCGATCCCGCTGGGTGTTGACGGTGCCGCCACCGGTGGAACCCTGATAGATCAACTGACCCGACCAGGGACCGCCGTTCTCGATCTCGGTGGAAACCGCATAGCTGATGGTGCCCTCGATGAAATTCTGCACCGGCAATGGCGAGATGCCATAGAAATCGTGGCCGAAGTAGATCGCCGGCTTGAAGTTCAGGCCCGCCAGCAGATTGTTGTACTCGAAGCGGGTCAGGATGCGGTAACCCGCCGAAAAGCTTGAGGCAAAGCCGCTGGTCTGCTGTGTCGGGTTCAACGAGCGCGTGTCCGGCTGGCCGTTGACCTGGCCGGTGCCGTCGGCGCCCGGGCTGGCATGCGTTCCGTTGTTGTCACCGCCTTCCAACTGCAGACGGCTGCGGTTCGGCATGCCGTAGATATGGGTCATGCCCAGTTCGGTGAGGATGATCACCTGATCAGCGCCGAACGGATTTTCCGAGGCACCGATGGCGCGAATGCCGGTGATGTCGAGCTGATCGACGACGAAGCGCTCATAGCCGTTGATACGCTGATTCGGCTGGATCTCGATGCCGCGATAGCGCGACAGGAAATCCGGCACTGCACTGCGTGATGCCGGCAGAGTGACGTTCTGAGCGAATGCTGGCACCAGCACCGGCAGACCATTCAGCAGCGCCGCCAGCTGGCCCAGCAGTTCCTGCGGGTTCGAGCTGCCGATGTCGCCGATCGAGCCGCGCAGCGAGGCGATCGTCTGCTGGATGAAATCCTGGGAAAGCCCCAGCGTGATGTCCTGTCGCGGCAGCGACGGCTGCAGACCCGCGAAGAACACGTCGCTGGCCGATACCTGCAGCGGCATGTTCGGGCGGATCGAGTACTCACCCGCCAGCGACCATTTGCCGACGTTGGTGTTGAAGCTCATGCCGAACACCTGGATGTTCTCCGGATAGGCGAAGAACACCTGCTCGGAATCGATCGGTGCCGGCTCCAGGCCGGTCTGCGGATTCAGGCCGACGAAACCCTTGCACGCGGTGAACGCCTCGACGAAGCCCGCAGCGTTGCGGGCGCAGGATTCGTTGGTGGCGATGACGCTGAAGTAAGGCAGGCGGCTGTGATAGTTCAGGCCGTAGAAGCCCAGCTCGGTACCGCCGTTGAAATCGGGCAGATACCAGGTCAGCTTGGCACCGACCTGCCCCTGATTGTTCGGCTGCGCAAACTTCAGCGGCAACACGTTGGCCGTGAACGACGAATTGGAGATCGCGTTGATCGGGAACGGGATGCGCTGCAGGCGATTCGGATCCTCATGGAACTGGCCGAGACCGATCAGGAACTCGGAGCGCTTGTAGAAATCGATGTTCGAGTAGAACGCGCCACCGGGATCCGGATTCACCGGGCGCCAGGCGAGCTGGTAGATGAAATCCAGCGACATGCCGTCGGTGAGCTGGGTATTCAGGGTGATCAGCGGCACCGACCGAAACACTTCGTTGATCGGCGTGCCCGGCTGATGCAGCAGGCGCGCATCCGGCGGCTGCAGTTCGTTGATCGAGTTCAGCACCACGAAGGTCGATTCGCCCCAGCGGATGTGCTGGTAGCCGACGGTCGCGTTGAAATCGTGCTCGAACAGCTGGAAGGACTTGCCGATGAAGGCATCCTTGATCTGGATATCCTGCGCAAGCGGGCTGCCGAGCCGGTACGGGCGGCCAGTGGTCGACGGCTGGAAGGTCGTGTCCGGATGGCTTTCGTTGAAGCGGAAATTGACCGGATCGAAGAAGGCGATGGCGCCGATCTTGAAGGTGTAATCGCCGTAGGTGCCGTTCAGGTCGGTCGAGAACTTGGTGATCGCGGCCACCGGGTTCCACTGCCGGTAGTTCAGGTCACCGTCATCCTTGTTCGAGCCGATGAAGGCGCCGGGCGCGTCGACCAGGCGCTGATTGGGCGCTGGATCTCCGGCGAACGAAAGGCAGCCGTCCGGACACAGGCTCGGATTGACGTTGAGCTTGCCGATGAGACGGGAGTCGGCTTTCTCGGTACGGAACGCACTGCCCACCGATAGCGTGCTCTTCCAGGCGCCAGTGAGTTCCCCATACTCGAAATCGATTGCCCGCGACGGCGCATGAAACGCCAGTACAGCCAGTGCCACGCCGCCCATCAGCTTGTGTTTCATCAGCTCTCCTCTCCACTGTCGGCGCCGTATCAGTGCACGGCGTTTATTGTTGCCCGGGTGATGCTCGCGCTTTTTTGATGAACGGAGTGCCGCCAGGTAAAGCAATCAGGCGCCGAGCAAGCCTCGGCCAACGAAATGCACGTAGTCACGAATCAGGTCGTCGAAGCGACCGGTATACAGCGGAACACCGCCCGAAAACGGCGCATGTCGCAGCGTGCCGATCACGGTCAGGCCGTAGACCGTCGAACTGAGCCCCAGCAGCAACTGCAACTGCAACTTGTCGCGCGGCTTGTCCGGCATCTGCGCCGCCAGACGAGCCTCGATCGGCACCAGAAAGGAGGCCACCTGTTTCAACAGCAGCGCCTGACCGGCGTCATCGCCATCCGCGGCAAGACGGGCGATGAAACGGATGGCATCGCGCCCGGTTTCATCGGTGTGGAAGACCCGGATCAGCGGAATGACCAGCGCTTCGACGAGATCTTCCGTGGTCAGGCTGCCACTGCGCTCCCGCTCGGCAATCATCGCCAGCGAAGCGTCGAAATGCGGCTCGAACAGCTTGTGAACAAAATCGGCGATGGCGGCGATCAGGCCCTGCCGATCATTGAAGTGATAGTGAATGGCCGACTGATTCGCCTGCCCGGCTTTCTGCACGATCTCGCGCAGCGACACCGCGCCGATCGAGCGTTCGCCATACAACTTCATCGCACCGCGGATCAGCGCCTCACGCGTGCCTGCCACGCCATCCAGGGCACGCGAGCGCGTCGCTTTCAGCTTCGCGGGCTTGTGCTCGGTGGTGGATTTTTTGACGGCCATCAGCATGAGCGAGAAACTGGCTCCAGCATTAATGCGATGTCATTACGATAGACGCATTCCGCTTTCTGCGGCAAGCCCGCCGTGAACATTTTTTGAGGGAGTGTCCTTACGTGCCTGATCCTAGTCGTTCGACCAACGTCAGCCCAACCGCGCATTACACCGGCTACGTCTGGGCGCGCCACGGGCTCGGCCATCCGTCGTTCGCAACGCCGGAAGGACGGCTGCTGTTCACTATCGGCCGACCGGCGCTCGCCTTGAGCCGCGCCGTCGGCGGGCCGACGCTCGAAGGCCTGCTGCTGGCTCGGCATCGGGTCATCGACCATCAGCTTCAGACGGCGATCACCGCCGGGAAGGTGACTCAGATCATCGAGATCGCTGCCGGCCTGTCGCCACGCGGCTGGCGTTACGCCAAGCAGTACGGCAGCCGCATCCGCTACATCGAAGCCGATCTGCCCGGCATGGCGGCACGCAAGCGGACGTTGCTGGCTGCAGTAGGCAGTCACGGTTCGGAACATCACCGGGTGGCCGATATCGATGCGTTTGCAACCGCCGGGCCGGCCAGTCTTCCGGGCATCGCGGCGACTTTGGATCCCGAACAGGGCACGGCGATCATCACTGAAGGGCTGATCAACTACTTTCCACTGCCGGCCGTGACCGCGTTGTGGAGTCAGATCGCCCAGACCCTGCACGACTTTCCGCAAGGCCTGTATCTGTCCGACCTTCATCTGGCCGTCGAGAATCGCTCACCGCTGATCCAGGCTGGCGTCCGTCTGCTATCAGCTTTCGTTCGTGGCCGGGTGCATCTGCATTTCGGCTCGACGGATGAAGCCATTCAGGCCTTGCAGGATGTCGGTTTCGATACGGCACTTCTGCACTCGCCTGCCGATTTTGCCACCACCTTTCGCGAATGCCGTGATCCGGCGGCGCGGCTGGTACGTATCGTTGAAGCATCTGTCGTTCGAGGCCGCTGACGGCAACCTGGGACTGATGCTCCACTGAGAATTCTTTGGACTGCTCAAACGGACATCGACATCAATTTCGAAACGATCATCAACCAACAAGACTCTTCATCTTCATCTTCATCTTCATCTTCATCTTCATCTTCATTCCATTCCATATCCCGAGTCTTGATCAGAATCGGGATATGGAAAGTTAATTGCTCCCATGATCAATAGTGGGATCAATGCTGGATGTTGAGGCTGTAGAAGCAGACTTGGGTAGCGGCGCTGTCCGGATTGCCGACATTCGACGTCGAGCTGTAGGCACCCGCCTTGAAGTAAACCGGGACCTTGTTCCAGGCAGCAGGTGTGACCTTGTTGAAAGTAGAGCCATTCACCATGACCGATACTGAACTGCCAATCCATTGGATCTTGTAGTTGATCTTTGCACCGAGATTGACGTTGCTCGCCGCCACGAAAGTCTGAGAAGTCTTGTTGTCGGGCGAAGTGAAGTAGCGCACTTCGATCGTCTTCTTGGGGACGTTGTAGTAGACCAGGATCATCATCGATGAAAGGCCGTGGATCTGGCCGATGATGGCCTTGCCGGATTTGTCGGCAACCTGATCGACACGCAAGGAGGCAGTCATCGTGCCGCCGACAGCATTGGTCCACTCGGTGGTGCCAGCGCCGGTATAGATCTCGCGCAACTCCGAACGAGTGTGGTCGCTACCCTCACCCGGGCTAGTCGTTGCCCCATTCGCCGGCGAATAGAAAACAACCGCGCCGGTGGTATCGGTATAGAAATATTTTGATGCATAGCCAGGCGTTCCAGTCAGTTCGGTCGGCTTGACATCCACTGCCTTCCCCGTGATTCCACCCGTGCTGTTGACCGGCAGGGTCAGCTTGAACTTGGACAGATCGATCATCAGTTTCGGAGCCGTGGAAGTGGCCGTTGCGGCACCGACCGTCGACGAGAAAAGGAGAGCAATGGCAGCGAGGGGAAGGCTCAGGGAGTGGATTTTCATGTTCGGGCTCGTCGGTGCAGGGGTTGGAATGCGACTGGAGTGAGCGAACATTAATAGGTAAAAAAAACGACTAGCCATCTACAACGATCAACGGTTTGTTCTTGAAGAACAGCGGTTTTGGCTCGTGAATTGCACTCCGAAAAATTCGCGTAAGGCTTTGGAAAGGCGCCAGAAATGCGTCGCGAAAATGGCATCGGAGCGGAATTTCCCGAAACGACGGAATTCGCTACTGACGTGCGGCGCTGGAACTTTGTGAACAGTTGTTCCATTATTCGCCGCACTTCGCAGAACCCAGCGACGAGGAACCCATCGCGATGACCAACAAGACCCGCCCGACAGGTCGCGTCAGCACCCTGATCGAACGCCGTGATCGGTTTGTCGATCGGTCGGCCGTTGGCCGGCCGTTCCAGATCGCCCTGCTCCAGTCGAACGATCGCCAGGCCAAGCCGCTCGCACGACAGGCGCAAGCGGCGTGAGCGCAGCGCGCTCAGGGGACCGAATCCGGCTAGGCGATCTACTCAAGGGCGTGATCGCCACGCTGCCCGAGGTGCTGACCGTGCAGCGCGGGCTGTGGAATCTGGCGCTCTGCAAGCCGACCTCGATCGGCTCGATCGGCCTGCAGCTGCAGAAGCTCGCCGACGCGACGCCGTACGCTACAGCGCTGAAATTCGACGACCGGCGCTGGACCTATGCCGAATTCAACGCCTGGGCCAACCGCTGTGCTGCGGCCTGTCGAGCCGCTGGCGTGAAGCGCGGCCAGGTGGTCGCGATCATCAGCAGCAACCGGCCGGAGACGCTGGCGGCGATCGCCGGCGTGGTCAAGCTCGGCGCCGTTGCGGCGATGCTCAACCACAACCAGCGTGGCAAGGTGCTCGCCCATTCCTTGCGCTTAAGCAAGCCCCACTTGCTGATTGCCGGCGAGGAATGCGCCGAGGCCGTTGCTTCGCTCGACGGCGAACAGGCACTCGATGCCGGCTGCGTGAAATGCTGGGACGGCGCCGAAACGCCCGAAGGCTGGCTCGACTGGTCAGCCGAATGCGATCGTCAGCCGTCCGGCAATCCGCCGGAAACCGCGACGATCCAGCTCAAGGAACCGGCCTTCCACATCTTCACCTCGGGCACCACCGGCCTGCCGAAGGCGTCGGTGATGAGCCATTACCGCTGGCAGCGAGGCATGGCCGGTCTCGGCCAGATGACCATGCGGCTACATGGCAATGACACCCTGTACTGCGCGCTGCCGCTCTATCACAACAATGCGCTGACGGTCTGCTGGGGCGCGGTGCTCGCCGATGGCGCCGCCCTCGCCCTGTCGCGCAAGTTCTCCGCCTCGAAGTTCTGGGACGAGATCCGCAGCTACGAGGCCACCGCGTTCTGCTACATCGGCGAACTGTGCCGCTACCTGCTGAACCAGCCTCCGAGCCCGAAGGATCGTCAGCATCAGATACGGCTGATGGTCGGCAATGGCCTTCGGCCGGAGATCTGGGACGAGTTCCAGAACCGCTTCGGCATCGAGCGGATCGCCGAGTTCTACGGCGCCAGCGAATCGAATCTGGCTTTCGTCAACGGCTTCAACCTGAGCAAGACCGCCGGCTTCTGCCCGCTGAGCTATGCCATCGTCGCGTTCGATACCGATGCCGAAAGCGCGGTTCGCAACGCCAAGGACCGGCTGACCAGAGTCGCCAGCGGCGGCGTCGGCCTGCTGATCTCCGAAGTCAGCGAACGAGCGCCGTTCGACGGCTACACCGACAAGCGCGCCAACGAAGCCAAGCTGCTGCGCGACGTGTTCAAGAAGGGCGACTGTTGGTTCAACACCGGCGATCTGGTCCGCGATCAAGGTCTGCGCCACATCCAGTTCGTCGACCGCGTTGGCGACACCTTCCGCTGGAAAGGCGAGAACGTCGCGACCACCGAAGTGGAAGCCGCGCTGAACCAGATCGAAGGTATTGAACAGGCCGTGGTCTACGGCGTCGAGGTGCCGGGCACCGATGGCCGAGCCGGCATGGCGTCCCTGAGTTGCGCCGCGAAGCGTTTCGATGGCAAGCGCATCGCCACCGAACTGCGTGCCGCCCTGCCCGCCTACGCCGTGCCGCTGTTCATCCGGTTGCGCAAGGAGCAGGAAGTCACCGCAACCTTCAAGTACCGCAAGGTCGATCTGAAGCGCGAAGGCTTCGATCTCGAACAGATCAGCGAACCGCTCTATGTGCTCGACGGCGACAGCTATCGGAAGCTGACACCCGCGACGCACGCGAAGCTCCAGTCCGGAAGCTTCCGGCCATGAAAATCACATTCTCCACAGCTCCACGCCGCAGATGAACATCAAGCTCGACATCGAACGCCGTCTGCTGTTCCCGATCGACCACGCCCGCGCCCTGAGCCTGCTCGATGATCTCGAAGGCACCATCGGCCGCTTCCCGAATCTGAAGAAGCTGACCCGTCTTGCCGACGACAGCTATCTCTGGCAGATGCGGACGATGGGCGTGCGCATCGCCAAGATCGCCCATGACCTGAGCTACGCCGCGCGCTACGAGATCGACCGTGATGCCGGGGCGATCCGCTGGCAGCCGTTGAAAGGCCATGGCAACGCGCTCATCGGCGGCGAGATTCGTCTCGCCGAAAAAGGCGCGCAGACCGAAATGCTGTTCAAGGTCGAGGGCGTCATGCACGACGTTCCCGTTCCGCTGCTGTATCGGCCGCTGGCAGGGCCGTTCATCGTCAACAAGATGACGACGCTGATCGAACGCTTCCTGACCCGTACCGGCGAAGCGCTGGCCACGAAAATTCCCGTCAAAACTTTCCCGAAGAAGAAATCCTCATGAGTACTGCTGATGCCCTGATGGGCCGTGGTCTGCGCATTCTCAACCGCGTATCCGCGTCGCCCCTGATCGACCGTTTCGGCCTGCGCAAGCCGGCCGAACGCCTGCTGTTCCTGAGCTCGAAGAACGCGTTTCGCGCTGCCGAAAAGGTCGGCCGGCAGTTCACCGCCGTGCAGAAGCTGACCAAGCCGGCCAGGTTGCCGAAGGCATCGGGCCGCGCCTTGTTCGATCTCACGCCGAGCGACGAGCAGCAGATGTTGCGCGACGCCGTGCTGGCCTTCGCCAACGAACAGCTGCGGCCAGCCGCCGTTGCTGCCGATACCGCCTGCAGCACGCCGGCGGCCTTGCTGACCCAGGCCGCCGAACTCGGCGTGGCGCTGATGGGCATTCCCGAAGAACTCGGTGGTGCCGGTGCCGAACGCTCGGCCGTCACCAACGTGCTGGTCCATGAAGCGATGGCTCAGGGCGATCTCGGCCTGGCCGTGGCCTGTCTGGCACCGAGCGCGGTGTCGACCGCACTGGTGCTCTGGGGCGACGAAAACCAGCAGGCCAAGTATCTGCCGGCGTTCACCGGCGAATCGCTGCCGCCAGCGGCGCTGGCGATCCAGGAACCGCGCGCGCTGTTCAATCCGTTCGAGCTGCAGACCACTGCGAAAAAGAAGGCCGGCGGTTATGTGCTGAACGGCGTCAAGGCGCTGGTACCGCTGGCAGCAACAGCCGAGCTGTTCATCATCGCCGCCCAGCTCGAAGGTGCGGGCCCGGCGCTGTTCATCGTCGAAGCCACGGTTGCCGGCTTGAAGATCGACGCCGAACCGGCGATGGGTCTGCGTGCCGCCGCCACCGGCACGGTCACGCTGAACAATGTCGAGCTGCCGGGCGATGCCCTGCTCGCCGATGGCGCAACGGAGGTCTACGCCGAGTGCATCAGCTTGAGCCGCATCGCCTGGTGCGCGCTCGCGGTCGGCTGCGGCCAGGCCGCGCTCGACTACCTGATTCCCTACGTCAACGAACGCGTCGCCTTCGGCGAGCCGATCAGCCATCGCCAGTCGGTGGCCTTCAACATCGCCAACATCGGCATCGAGCTGGAAGGCATGCGCCTCGCCACCTTGCGTGCCGCATCACGCGCCGAGCAGGGCCTGGATTTCGCTCGCGAAACCGCGATCGCCCGCAAGCTCTGCGCCGACAAGGGCGTGGTGATCGGCTCCGACGCCGTGCAGCTGCTCGGCGGCCACGGTTTCATCAAGGAACACCCGGCCGAACGCTGGTACCGCGATCTGCGCGCGGTCGGTGTGATGGAAGGCGTCGTTCTCGTTTAACGGATACGAACACCCATGATCAATCTCGAATCTCCCAAGAAGTTTTCCGCGCTGACGATGCAGGCGCACCAGGTCGCGAAGGAAATCTTCCGGCCGATCTCGCGCAAGTACGATCTTGCCGAACACGCCTATCCGAAAGAGCTGGACATGCTCGCTTCACTGCTCGATGGCATGACCGCCGGCGGTGGCGCAGCCGGAGCCGGCGCTGCCGGTGTCGGCCGCGGCATCCGCGAAGACAGCGACGAGAACCGCAACGGTTCCAACCTGTCGTCGCTGGTCGGCGTCATGGAACTGTGCTGGGGCGATGTCGGCCTGCTGCTGTCGATGCCCCGTCAGGGCCTCGGCAATTCGGCGATCGCTTCGGTGGCCAACGAGGAGCAGCTGGAGCGCTTCAAGGGCCGCTGGGCCGCGATGGCGATCACCGAGCCAGGCTGCGGTTCGGACTCCGCGGCGATCCGCACTACCGCGGTCAAGGACGGTGATGACTACATCCTCAACGGCGAAAAGATCTACGTCACCGCCGGCGATCGCGCCGAGCTGGTGGTGGTCTGGGCGACGCTGGACAGGAACATCGGCCGCGCCGCGATCAAGAGCTTCGTCGTCGAGAAAGGCACGCCGGGCTTCGAGCTGGTGCGCCTCGAACACAAGCTCGGCATCCGCGCTTCGGACACCGCCGCCTTCGTGCTGAAGGATGTCCGGGTGCCGGGAAAGAACCTGCTCGGTGATCCGGAAGTGAACGTCGAGAAGGGCTTTGCCGGCGTCATGCAGACCTTCGACAACACCCGTCCGCTGGTCGCCGGCATGGCCCTGGGCCTGACCCGCGCCGTGCTCGAAGAGACGCGCCGCGTGCTTGAAGCTGCCGGTGTGCTCATCGACTACAACGCGCCGGTGATTACTCAGAGCGCCGCTGCCGCGCAGTTCATCGGCATGGAAGCGGACTACGAGTCCGCGCGCCTGCTGACCCTGCAGGCCGCGTGGATGGCCGACAATCGCAAGCCGAACTCGCTGCAGGCTTCGATGGCGAAAGCCAAGGCTGGCCGCACCTGTGTCGATGTCGCGCTGAAAGCAATCGAGCTGTGCGGCTCGATCGGCTACAGCGAAACTTCCTTGCTGGAGAAGTGGGCCCGTGACGCGAAGATCCTCGACATCTTCGAAGGCACCCAGCAGATCCAGCAGCTGATCGTGGCCCGGCGCCTGCTCGGCAAGTCCTCGGCCGAGCTGCGCTGAGCTACAAACGTCCTCCTCCGCGCTCGCGGAGGAGGACGTCAGCCTCAGAGCCGCGCCGCCAGCCGCGAGCCCTGATCGATCGCCCGCTTGGCATCGAGTTCGGAGGCGACATCGGCACCGCCGATGCGATGCACCGCGACACCGGCCGCCTTCAGCGGCGCTTCCAGTTCGCGCAGCGGTTCCTGACCGGTGCACAGCACGATGGTATCGGCCTCGACCAGCATCGGCCGTTCGCGCTTTTCACCGAAGCTGACGTGCAGACCCTTGGCATCGATGCCGTCGTAATTGACGCCGGACAGCATCTCGACCTGCTTCACCTTCAGCGCGGAGCGATGGATCCAGCCGGTGGTCTTGCCGAGGCCAGCGCCAGCCTTGCCGGTCTTCCGCTGCAGCAAGGTCACCTGTCGCGCCGGTGCTGAAATCTCCGGTCGCTTCAAACCGCCGCGCGTCGACGAAGGATCGCCAACGCCCCATTCGGCGCGCCAGGTCTTCAGGTCCAAGGTCGGCGAAGGACCTTCGTGGACGAGGTATTCGGCGATATCGAAACCGATGCCGCCGGCACCGATCACCGCCACTCGCTGACCGACCGGCTTGTTGCCAGCCAGCACATCGACATAGCTCAGCACGTTCGGGCTGTCCTGACCGAGGATCTTCGGATCGCGCGGCACGACACCGGTGGCGATCACCACTTCATCGAACTTCTCCGCCAACAGCTGCTCGACATCGACACGCGTGTTCAGATGCAGGCGCACGCCGTGACGTTCGATCTGGCTGCCGAAGTAGCGCAGCGTTTCGAAGAACTCTTCCTTGCCCGGAATGCGCTTGGCCATGTTGAACTGGCCGCCGATTTCGCTCGCGGAATCAAACAGCTCGACCTGATGGCCGCGGCTGGCGAGCGTCGTCGCGCAGGCCAGTCCGGCCGGCCCGGCGCCGATCACGGCGATGCGCTTCGGTGTTGCCGCGCGGTCATAGCGCAGCTCGGTTTCATGGCAGGCGCGCGGGTTGACCAGGCAGGACGCCACCTTGTTCTGGAACGCGTGATCGAGGCAGGCCTGATTGCAGGCGATGCAGGTGTTGATCTCGTGCGCCAGACCGCGCGCCGCCTTGTTGACGAAATCCGGATCGGCGAGCAGCGGTCGCGCCATCGACACCATGTCAGCGCATCCATCGGCCAGCACTTGTTCGGCCACTTCCGGCGTGTTGATGCGATTGGTCGCGACCAGTGGAATCGAAACCTCGCCCTTCATCTTCTTGGTCACCCAGGCGAAGGCGGCGCGCGGCACGCTGGTGGCGATCGTCGGCACCCGCGCTTCATGCCAGCCGATGCCGGTGTTGATGATCGTCGCACCCGCTTGCTCGATCGCTTTCGCGAGCTGCACGGTCTCGTCCCAGTTCGAACCGTCCGGAATCAGGTCGAGCATCGACAGGCGATAGATGATGATGAAATCGCGGCCCAATGCTGCACGCGTACGTTCCATGATCTCGATCGGCAGGCGCATGCGGTTCGAGTAATCGCCACCCCATTGATCCTTGCGCTTGTTGGTGTGGGCGCTCAGGAACTGGTTGATGAAATAGCCTTCCGAGCCCATCACCTCGACGCCGTCATAGCCGGCTTCGCGGGCCAGCGAAGCGCAGCGGACGAAGGCCTTGATCTGGCTCTCGACACCACGTGCCGACAGCTCGCGCGGCTTGAACGGCGAGATCGGCGACTTGATCGCGCTCGGCCCCACCGCGAACGGGTGATAGCCGTAGCGGCCGGTATGCAGGATCTGCATCGCGATCTTGCCGCCCTCGGCATGCACGGCATCGGTGACGATGCGATGGCGCTGCGCCGCCGAATGCGTCGCCAGAGTGCCGGCCAGCGGCTTGGCCCAGCCGACGATGTTCGGCGCGACACCGCCGGTGACGATCAGGCCGACGCCACCGCGCGCGCGCTCGGCGAAGTACGCGGCGAGCCGTGGCGTGTGCTTCTTCGCGTCCTCCAAGCCGGTGTGCATCGAGCCCATCAGCACCCGATTCTTCAGCGTGGTGAAGCCAAGATCGAGCGGAGCCAGCAGGTGCGGATAAGCGTTGGTCATGACAGTTACGGTCGTAGAGGCAAAGACGATCGCTACTGTAGGAAAAATCAGCGCGCAGCGTAGGTAATCAGGCTTGTCCCCGCACTCCTGATTGGCGTGTTCTTGCCGGCGCCTAACGGCGCTCGCGCCACCACAGCAAGCTGACGACGATCAGCCAGACGAGGAACCACGGCCAGCGTGGCAGCGGTGCCTCGATGCGAACCGGTGCCGCATCTGCCGTCGGCTCCCGCTGCAGACGTAGCGTCGCTACACGATCGCGATTCGCCCGCAGGCCACGGGCATCGTCGGCAGCGCGCACGAACATCGGCCAGCTATCGGCGCCGGTCTGCAGCGAATGCCAGCCGGACTCGCCCGGCCAGGCCGCCGCGCAGCCATCGACTCGAATACTCAGCTGCCGAGTGTTGCCATCGGGCGACAGCAGGCTCGCTGCTGAGCCCAGGCCGCAAAATGTTGCGCGCTCATCCACCCAAGCCTCGCTTGGCAACTGTGGCCCCGCCGGAGGCGACCGCAGCGGCCGGCTGAGTTGCGCGAGCGTGTCGCCCCACAGCGCGGCATAGCGTGCGGCCTCGCCAGCCAGCACCAGCCGATAGCTGTCGAGCAGCCGCCAGACTGCAATCCTGCCGGCGCCTTGCGCACGCCAGGCGGCGAGCAGCGCGCCATCGTCGGCACGCAGCAGCGGGGTGAGGTCTGCCGCTTCGTTGATCGTGACCGGTGCGGCGGTGAAGTCGGCACGCTCGCGCATCGCCAGCCGACGATCGAGCGTCAGCGATGCAGGTGCATCGAGCGGCGTGGTTACAAAACCAAGCGTGGCCCAGTCCGCCGCGACGGCGGCATCGAGCGGGCCGCTGGCCTTGAGTAACAGCCCGAGCCCGCGCTCGACTGCAGCGAGCAGTGCGGCCTTTTCGTCGGCTGCAAGTTGCAGCCAGGCCCGATCATCGATCACCACCAGATCGCTGGTCGCCAAGGCATCCGGCGTCAGAGCGGCATCGTCGGCGGACAGCTGCACGCCTGCACTCAGGCCGGCGCGATAGGCCACGGTCAGCCCGGCGTCCTGTGCCCAGCGCCGCCAATATTTGGCATCAGCGTCCGGCGTGCCAGCGCGATAACGCACGGACAAGCGCTCGCCCGCGGTGACGATCAGCGGCACCGCCGCCTTGTCGATCAACCGGTCGGCGGCATCGAAAGCGCGGAGCTCGAACTGCACCGCGCCTGCCGCACGGGCGACGGTCGACAGCCTGAAGCCGCCCTCGCCGTCCAGCGTCGCGACATCGGTCTGCGCACCGGAAGGATCGTGCAGTGCGACCCGCAAGCCCGGCTTCGCGACGCGACCGCCGATGACGATCTGAGTGCCGAGCTTCGCCGTCGACGGCGCATCGAGCGCGACGATGCCGAATTCAGACGCCGCATCGAAGCGCAGCGCGCGTTCGCCGACGGCCGCTTGATCGCGTGGCGGCAAGCCGTTGCCGATGATTCGTAATGCAGTCACCTGCGAATGCTGACGCAGCGCGGCCGCCAGATCGCGCGCTGCGTCTGCACGCAGCGGCGCATCGGTACCCGGCAGCGCGGCCAGCGGCGTGAACCACGGCAGCGCGCGCAGTTGTTCAGTGCTGGCGCCCGGCGTCAGCACGGTCAAGGTCGAGCCATCGACCGGGATCGACGGTGGCAACACCGTCATCGCCAAAAACACCGCAGCGACTGGCTGCAGCCAGAACGCCGGATCGCGCCAGCCTTTGCGATGCGCGCGCCACAAGCCAAGGACCGTCGCAGATGCAATCAGCAGCAGCGTGGCGCTCATCGCCGCGCTCCGCTCAAGCCATCGAGCCAGGCCTGTCCAGCAGCGTCTGGCAATCGACGCGCGTCGACTGCGGCCGGCGGCGCCGGCAACAGCGGCCACAGCCGCGCCGCCAGCGCGCGGCGGCAGGGTGCGCAATCCGGCTGCCGCTGCAGGCTGTCGGCATCGGCGAGCAGGCCAAGCGGATCGGGCGTCTCCGGATGCGCCTTCACCCAGGCCAGCAGCGGCGCGGGATCGACGCGCGCCGAGCCATTGAGCTGGCGCAGCAGCGCCGGCAGCGGCGAGCCGTCATCGCTGCGCGGATCGAGCACGCGGCTGCGATCGCTCAGCCCCTCGCGCTCGCCGCTCAGGCGTCGCGTGGCATCGAACGGTGGCAGCTCCAGGCCACTGCGCGCGAGATAGATGCGCTCGGCCTGCTGCAGTTGCTTGATCAGTGCCAGCGCCTTGT
Organism: Nevskia ramosa DSM 11499; assembly: GCF_000420645.1. Classification (NCBI taxonomy): domain Bacteria; kingdom Pseudomonadati; phylum Pseudomonadota; class Gammaproteobacteria; order Nevskiales; family Nevskiaceae; genus Nevskia; species Nevskia ramosa. The sequence goes on from NZ_ATVI01000007.1 coordinate 359,338, forward strand.
ACTCGTAAGGCAATGCTTCGCCAGGCTTGGCCTGACGTAGTTGCAGCTCGGCCTGCCACATCTCGTTCAGCGCATCGCGGAGCAGGCGCTTGGTCTCGGGGTCCATCAAAGTCGCGGCTTCGGATTCGTTGTGCTCGTGGCCGAACTCGGCGAGCACGTCTTCGGCATGGCCAAGGCCGTCGGGCGCAGCCTTCTCCGGCTGATGTTCGTCGTCATGCGGCGCGCCGTTCTCGAACTCCTCGCCAAGGAATTCGCCATAGCGCAGACGCAGGATCTTCTGGTCGACGCCGAGCGCATCGGCATCGCGGGCGTAGCGTTGCGGACTCAGGGTGGCGTGCTGCGCGAGCAGCGCTTCGCTGTCGATGATGATCTGCCGCTGGCTGCGGAAATAGGCCGGCGCCACCTTCTGCACCAGGCCTTCCATGCCCTCGCTCAAGCTGCCGCCATCAGCCGGCCAGCGCAGGATCAGGCTGGTGCTGACGCTTTGCTGTGCTTCGGGCTGGCGGCGATCGGCGACCGTCAGCCGCACGATCAGATCATCACCCTGCGCATAGCCGAGCTTGGCCAGATCAAGGCGTTGGCGATAACGGCGGCTGCGCCCATCGCCGTCACCTTCGAGCTTGATGCGCTGCTCGGTGACCTTCAGCTGATCGCCCGCGCCCTGCGCCAGGCTCAAGCTCAGTTCGGCATCGCCGAGACCGTAATCGTCCTTCGCTTCGAAGCTTAAGTGCCACTCGGCCTGCGCGGCATGGATCACCGTCAGGGTCTGCGCCGGCTCGCGGACGACGATCGCCGGCGGCTGATCGGCAATCACATCGAGCCGGTAGCCGCGATCATCGGCGAGTGCCGCGGCGCCACGCAGTTCGATCCGGTACAGCGTGGCCGAGTCGATCACCCGCGTACCGCGCCACAACTCACCATCGCGAGCCAGGTCCAGCCGCGAGCCATCGTGGAAGCTCAGCGCAACACCATCAGCGTCGCGATCGAGCTTCAGCAGCCATTCGACCTGGCTTCCAGCAGGCAGCTTGGCATCCAGCGTGTCGATCTTTCGCGATGGCAGCTCGGTATAAGTCGGCGGCGTGATCGCGAGGCGGATCGCCGCGAGCTGGGTGCCTTGCCCGCTGAGCGGCTGCGCACTGGTTGCCGACAACTCGGACGCCGGCAGCACCGCGCGCAAGCTCGGCAGCAACAGCGCGAAAGCGATCAACGCAAGTCCGATGAGCCAAAGACCTTGCAGACGACGACGCGGCCACGACGCGCGCAGATCAGGCGCTGCGCTCACCAAAAGATGCGCCATCCGGACGCGAATCCGCGCTTGCTGAAGCGCGGCCAGCGGGCCGGATGGCAGCTTCGGCTGCAAGGCGAGCGCGCTGCTGTCCTCGAAGCTCGGGCAGGCTGCATCGAGTTTGCGCAATACCCAGCCTTGATCGTGACGCCGCGCGTGGCGGATCGCCGAGGCAATCAATGCGAGCGTTGCCGCGATCAGCAATGCACAGGCTGGCGTCCAGCCGGCCAGCGAAAAGCTCAGCACTGCGAAACCGGCAGCGAGCGGCAGTACGGCCGCGACATCGATCAGCACCGCCCGCATGCTGGCGGCGTGGCACAAGCGGGCAAGCTGCCGGATCAGCGCAGGATCAGTGCTCATGCGTCGCTCCGCCGTCGTGTCGCCAGCAGACGCTCGATCAGCCACAACAGCGCAATCGCCAGCACCAACCACGGCGTCAACGACGTTGCCGGGCCCGCGGAATCCACTGCGGCCCGCAGCGGTGCAACGCTCGCCGCTGGTGCGCGATCCGGCGGCGACACGGCGGGACGCAGCAGCTTCAGCAAAGCCGCCGGCAGTTGCGAATCGCGCAACGCCGGCCAGGCGACCGGATCCAGCGGGCCTGCAAGCGCGTAGACATGCTCCGCTTGCCGGCGCAGCAACGGCTGACCGTCGGCATCGCGCAGCAATACCTCGACCGTCTTCGTTTCCGGATCGCCGAGCAGCAGGTTCAAGCCTTTGCTGACGAGTGCCTGCGTTGCTTCGTCGAGCTTGTTGCCGGAGACGATCAACAAGTTGCTGCCTCTCGGAATCGGGGTGCCAAGTGCCTGGTCGTCGACTTCAATCGCAATGCCTGCGGCCTGCCAGGCAGCGGTCAGCGCGCGTGCAACGCTGGCGGCTGCCGGCGCGTCGGACGCGGTTCGGATCGCGATGCGGAATGGCTGCGCAGCGGGTGCAAGTTCCGGAGTAGCCGCAGCCACCGGCAGCGAACGCCAGACGACATCACGACCGATGCGCAAGCGTTCGCCGTCGAGCCCGGCGAGTTCGGCCGGGACGACGATGCTCAGTTTCGTTCCCGCTGGCAGTTCGCGATCCAGTTCGCGGATCAGGCTTTGCAGCTCGTGCAGATCAGCCGCAGGCGCGGGTTGATCGAGCGATGGAGTACCCGCGGCAAGCCAGTGCCAGTCCGCCAAGGGCGCGTCGACGGCCGCCCGCGCCGCGTTCGCGTCAAGGCCTGGCGCGACGTAGACCGCAGCCGCATCGGCCGCTTCGTTCGAACGCCACAGAGGCTCAGCGAGCAGTGCGGCCAGCAAGGCGATCAGCAGCAGTCGCACCGCGAGCAGCCAGCGATCATCGAGTCGCCATTGCCGGCGCGGTGGCGTGCGGGCGGCCAGCCATGCCAGCGCAGCGAACGGAACATCGCGAGCGGCGCGGCGGCGAATCAGGTGGATCGCGATAGGGATGGCCAGCGCGGCCAGCGCCAGCCAGCCGAACGCTGCGGCGAAGCTGATCACGCGCTCCGGCCTCGTGCTGCGAACAGCTTGTGCAGCGGCACATCGGCCGGCTCATCGAGCAGGTGTTCGACGCCGGTGACGCCGTGACGCGCAAGCCGTCGCAACAGTTCGCGACGTGCGGTGCCGAAGCGATCGAGAAAGCCGCTGCGGGCAGCATCGGCATCGAGCGTGCGTTCGCGGCCGCTTTCCGGATCGATGAAGCGTTGGCTGCCCTGGAACGTGAATTCAGTTTCGCCGACCGTGAGGATGCGGATCGCACGCACGTCGCGGCGAGCGGCGGCGAGGCGTTCGCAGGACTCGGCGAGGCTGTCGTCGAAGCCGTCGCTGATCACAATCACCAGCGCATCCGCGGCGATCTGCGCGGACAGGAGTGGCGGGGTGGCTCTCGCGCCATCGCGACCGTCGGCGACCAGGCCAGCGAGCAGCAACAGCAGGCGATCGCGGTGCCGAACGCCGGGCGCGGCCGGCAGGCCTTGCGTGCTTCGGCCACCGACGGTGATCAGACCGACGCTGTCGCCCTGCTGCACGGCACGTTCGGCGATGCAGGCAGCGATGATCCGGGCTGCGTCGATGCGCGCGTAATCGGGACGTTCGGGATCGGCCTGCGCCATCGATGCCGAGGTGTCGATGACCAGCCAGACGCTCAAGGGGCTGTCGCGGGTCGCGTCGCGGACGAAGTAGCGGTCCGAACGGGCATACAGCTTCCAGTCGATCTGGCGCGGCTCATCGCCCTGGCCGTAGGCGCGGTACTGCGCGAACTCGAGCCCGGCGCCACGTCCGCGCCCGGTGTGCAGGCCCAGACCTTGACCGTTCGGCGTCAGGCGGCTGCTGATGCGCAGGCTTTTCAGGCGAGCACGGACTTTGGGCGGGATCAGGCTGCTCATCGTTCGGTCCGGAGCGATCCGGACCTACGGCGCGGGCAGCGCTTCCAGCACCGCTGCCACCACCTCATCCGCAGTCCGCGCCTCGGCTTCCGCCGCGAACGACAGCAGCAGGCGATGACGCAGCACCGGGCCGGCGAGTTCGCGTACGTCTTCACGAGTCACCGCGTAGCGGCCGTGCAGCAGGGCCCTCGCCTTCGCGGCCAGTGCCAGCGACTGGCCAGCGCGCGGCCCCGCACCCCAGCGCAGCCATTCGCGGACTTGCGGCACTGTGGTGTCCTGCGGTCTGGTCGCACGCACCAGCCGGGCGATCCAGCCGAGCAAGTCATCGCTCAACGGTACGTCGCGAGTGAGCTTCTGCAACGCCAGAACTTCGTCGCCGCTCATGGCCGCGCTGATCGCCTGACCGGCAGCGCCGGTGGTCTGGCTGATGATCGCGCGCTCTTCGACTTCGCTTGGGTAGTCGACGCGGATGTGCAGCAGGAAGCGATCGAGCTGCGCTTCCGGCAGCGGATAGGTGCCAGCCTGTTCGAGCGGGTTCTGGGTGGCCAGCACGAAGAACGGCTCGGGCAGTGCCCAGGTCGTGCCGGCGTAGGAAACCGTGTGCTCCTGCATCGCTTCGAGGAGTGCGGCCTGGGTCTTCGGCGGCGTGCGGTTCAGCTCGTCGGCGAGCAGCAGGTTGGTGAACACCGGGCCTTTCTGGAACTTGAAACTGCGCCGGCCGGTGCCGTGATCTTCTTCGAGGATTTCGGTGCCGAGGATGTCGCTCGGCATCAGATCCGGTGTGAACTGGATGCGCCGGAAATCGAGCTTCAGCGCCTGTGACAGCGAGCGCACCAGCAAGGTCTTGCCGAGGCCGGGCACACCTTCGAGCAGGCAATGACCACCCGCAAGCAAGCCGACCAGCAGCTGCTCGACGACCGCATCCTGACCGACGATGACCCGGGCAATGGCCTTGCGGACTTCGGCCAGTGCAGCGAGCTGGGTGGTGATGGCGGCTTCGGTCAACAGGGAGATGTCGGGCATGTTGGCAGCGGGTTGAAGGTATTCGTAGGGTGGGCAGGCTTCACTTGCCCACACGCGCGTCACGGTCGAACGGTTGCGAATCGGTGGGCAGATGAAGCCTGCCCACCCTACGGAAGAACAATCAGGCAGTCAGCGCATAGACCACGATATTCACCGCGAACTTGGTGTTGTCCTCGGCGTTGAAACGCTTGTTGCGCCAGTCGTAATCCCATTCGCAGCCGTAATCCTTGTTGCTGTACAGCAGGCCGAGGCGGCCGTTAATCTCGATGCCTTTCAGATAGTCGTGCACCAGATCGTCGCCCCAGCCGTTCAGCTCGATGCTGTTGGCAGGCGGCCCGTCGAAGCTGAAGAAACTGGAGTACACGGCGTGCGTTTTCGGCAGCTTCTTCAGGGACTCCGTACCGAAGATCGACTCCATTTGCCGCTCGAAGCTTTTCGCGAACAGGCCGTCGATATCGTGATTGCAGTCGTCGGCGAACACGAAGCCGCCGTTGCGGACATAGGCCTCGAAATTCCTGCGTTCGTCCGGCGTGAACTCCACCAGCTTGTTGCCGGCGATGTAGACGAACGGCGCGGTCAGCATGCGCGGATCAGCGAGCGGAATGACCTTCTCTTCCGGGTCCACTCTCAGCGTCGTGTACTGCAGCAAGGTATCGATGATGTTCGACGGCATCCGCTGATCGACATCCCAGTTGCCGGACTCGTACTGCAGCCTCGTGAACCAGAAGTCGTAAACGCCAGCGGATGCCGTTGCCATGCCCAAGCTATACCGCGTCGGAAAGCGAGGTGAACGTGAACTCGCGAATCTTCATCGGCGGAATCAGCATCACGAACGGTGACTCGTCATCACCCACTCGTTCCGGTTTGCCGAACTCGTCGACGTTGTTGAGCATGATCACCGGCGACTCGTTCCAGCGGAAATTCTTGATCGGATACTTGATCTCGCCGTTCTCGATGTAGAAGGTGCCGTCGCGGGTCAGGCCAGTCAGCAGCACCGTCTGCGGGTCCACCGAGCGGATGTACCAGGTGCGAGTGACAAGGATGCCTTTCTTGGTCGACTTGACCAGATCCATCGTCGATTTGGTGCCGCCGACCATGATCAGATTGCCCGGCTGGCCGATCGCCTTGGCCTTCTTCAGCTGCGCCCAGTAGCGCGAGTACTGCAGGCTGTCGACCTTGCCGTTGGTGATGATCGGCATGCGTTCGCGCGGCAGGCCGTCTTCGTCCCAGGGCAGCACGGCAGCACCGGGATGCAGCGGATCGGCGAACAGCGTGACCTTCTCGTCGAAAACCTTTTCTCCAAGGCGATTGCCGCCGCCCTTCTTGGTCAGGAAGCTGCGGCCTTCGTCGGCCGAGCGGGCATCGAAGCCCTGCATCATGTAGGTGAGCATCCCGGCGCTCGCCGCCGGTTCGAGGACCACCGTGTACTTGCCCGGCTCCAGGGCCTTGGCATCGACCGACTTCTGTGCTTTCGCGATCGCCGTCTGGATGTCGCTCTTGGCGCTGAACGTTCCGACATCGGAAACATTGCGCGCCACCCAGCCCGAACCACGGGCGTCTTCAGTGCGCACGGTGCAGGTGAAATCGACATTGGTGGCCTGCTGGTAGCCGAAGTTGCCCTTCGAGTTGGCGACGGCCGAAAAGCGCACCGAATCGCTGAAGAAACCGGCGGCGACCAGCTTGCCGGCCTTGGACGGCGTGATGCTGTCGGCCGCTACCTGGGCGCGATACTCCGGCGTGATCGCCGCAGTGGCGGCGTCGAACGTGGGTGTCGGCTTGTAGTCCTGCTTGCCGATCGCCGCGATGAACTCCGGATTGTCCGGCGCCAGACGGGCCAGGTCTTCGGCGCGCTTGACGACCTTGGCCAGTGCCGCGTCATCGAACTCGTTGATCGTCGCCGTGCCCACCTTCTTGCCGAACGCGACTCTTACCGCCAGTTCGCAGTTGCTGACAATGCCGCTGGTCGATACCGAATTCCGCGCGTAGCGGATGTTGCCGGCCACCGATCCGTCCAGGGTCGCCGTGCATTCGTCGGCCTTCGACAGCTTGATGACCTTGTCGAGAATCGCCTTGGCCTGTGCTTCCGTATAGATGCTCATGTTCGTGAGTTGTCCTTAGCCGAGGCTGCGCGCGGTGTTGATGACATTGATGCCGTTGAACCGGGTCGTCGAAGACCCGTGCGACACCGCCGATACCTGCGAAGGCTGGCCCTTGCCATCGAAGAAGGAACCGCCGAAACGGTAATCGCTGTCATCGCAGATCGCCGCACAGGCACCCCAGAATTCCGGCGTCCGCATCTGGTAAGCCACGTCCTCGATCTGCTCGGTGATCTTGCCGTCCTTGATCTCGTAGAACAGCTGGCCGCCGAACTGCGCGTTGTAGCGCTGCTGATCGATGGAGAACGAGCCGTCGCCGATGATGTAGATGCCGTTCTCGACGTCCTTGATCATCTCTTCTACACCGAGCTTGGCCTTGCCCGGCGCCAGCGAGACATTGGCCATGCGCTGGAACTGCACGCTCTGCCAGGAATCGGCATAGCAGCAGCCCTGCGATTCCTTCTCGCCGATGATGTAGGCCTGATCGCGGATCGCCTGATAGTTGACCAGCACGCCGTCCTTGACCAGATCCCAGCGCTTGGTGGTCACGCCTTCATCGTCGTAACCCACCGCGCCTAGCGTGGTCGGCTGGATCTTGTCGGCGAACAGGGTCACGGCCGGGCTGCCGTACTTGAAGTCCTTCTGCTTCCACTTGTCGAGCGTGGCGAAGCTGGTGCCGGCGTAGTTCGCCTCGTAACCGAGCACGCGATCGAGTTCCAGCGGATGGCCGACCGATTCGTGGATGGTCAGCCAGAGATGCGAAGGATCGAGCACCAGATCGTATTTGCCCGGCTTCACCGAACGCGCGGTCAGCTTGGCGCGCGCCTGCTTGGCGCCGGCGATCGCGTCCTCGACCATGTCGTACGAGCTTGAATAGCCGATCACGCCACCCGGCAGTTTCAGCTTGCCGGAAGGCTTGGCATCCAGGTACTCGTAGCCCATGCCCATCGGTGCCGACATCTCGCTGCGCGTGCGGAACTTGCCGCTCTTCTTGTCGATCGCGGTGACCTGCATCGGCGTCCAGATGCGGTGGATGTCCTGGTCGACATAGGAGTTGTCGGTGGACGCGAAATACTTCTGCTCGTTGACCAGGAACATCATCGAGTTGATGTAGTCGGCGCCGGCCTTCAGCGCGGCGTTGTTGACCGCCAGCAGCAGCTCGACCTTGTCCTTGATCGGTACTTCCATCGCATTCTTCTTGATCGGCGTCGCCCAGGACACCTCACCGAGGCCCTTGGTCGGCGCCAGCTGCACCGGCGCAGTCTGGAACTTGGAGTTGGCCTTGGCGATCGCGGCAGCCTGCTGAGCGGCCTTGGCAACTGCGTCTGGGGACAAGTCGCTGGTCGCCGCGAAGCCCCAAGTGCCGTTGACGATCACCCGGATGCCGATGCCGGTCGATTCGGTATTGACCACGTTCTCGACCCGTGTCTCGCGGGTGATCACGAACTGGCGCAGATAGCGGCCGATGCGGGCATCGGCATAGGTCGCACCGGCCTTGGTCGCGGCATTCAGCGCGGTATCGGCGAGCGTCTTGCGCATCGCCTTGTCGGCCTGGGTCGCCAGTACCTCGGCGGCCACTGCATTGCCGTAGATCGGCAGCATCAGCGCGCCAACGCTGGTGCTGGTTCGTTTCAGGAAGTCGCGTCTATCCATCGGGTGGCCATCTCCGGGCTGCATGCGGGAGCAAGCGCAGGACCCGCCGAGACGTAAAATCCGGCCGATCGCAGACTCGCGTTAATCGCTAGGACAGCGCAGCCCGCCAATAGGTTTGAATCCCGATCAGTTGGACCACGCTAATGGCCACAACACGAGCATGAATCGGGCCGGATTCGGCCGATTCGGGGTCGGCAGGAACGATCAGACGTAGCGATCGATCAAGCCGCGATGACGGGCCACCGCTGCGACCAAGCGGTCATGTCCCGGGATCGGCTCGTCCGGCAACCTGCCGGGAGCACCCGACCAGGATGACGTTCCGGGGCGGCCCTGCCCGCCCGCTTCCCGCTCCTGAGACTGGAACTGCGCCGAGCCGCCGATCTCCGCCTGACCCAGTTGCAGCCCATCCGCAGCCATGCGTTCGCGCAGTTGCGGCAGGCTGGCTTCGAGCGCCGCGCGGGCGGCGGGATGATCGGCGCCGAACCAGACGCTGGCCGTCTGCTGCTCGACTCTGATGCGGACATCGATGCTGCCGAGTTCGCGCGGATGCAGTTGCAGACGTGCTTCCTGCACGCCGGCTTCGCTCAGCCAGCGCAGGCGTTCGCCAAGACGCACTGCAGCGTCCAGACCATCGAGCGCCAGCGGCTCGCCATAGGCATCCAGCGCCGTGCCCGGTGCGGCGGCCAGCAGGCTCGAAGCTGCGTCGCTGCTGCTGGTCGGGGTGACGCTGATCGCTTGTGGCGCGCGCTCGGCGGTGACGGCGGTGACCGGCACGATCGGCAGGTCGGCCTTGATGACCAGTGCGTCCAGTGCGCTGTCGAGGCTGGTGTTCTGGGCCGTCGTCAACACGGTTTCGGCGCTTGGCGTCGCCGCATCGAGCCCCGCGCCAATAGCGGCAGCGAAAGCGGTGGCTTCATCACTGCTCGTCGGCAAGGCCGGCACCTCGGCAATCGGCTGCGATGGCCGACCGCTTCCAGCCGCGCTTGCCAGCACCGCCAGCGCAGCATCGCTGCCATCGGCAGCGTCTGACTGAGCATCGCCGAGCGTGCTGACCGGCGGCGGCACACGCAGCGCCTGCAGCCAGGCCGGCAAGGCCGGTGCGGCGTCGGCTGGCACGGCCGTGCCGGCCTCATCACGATCGTCATCGCTGTTCTTGTCTTCCTCCGCGGCCTTGGCTTCCTTGCTCGCAGCGGCTTTCGAAGCGGCCGGGCCAGCGCCCAGCAGATCGGCGAATGGCGAGCCCTTGTCCTTCGGCTCGGTCGCGGCATCGCCGCGCGCGGTCGCCCGCGATCCGCCGATCGAGGAAGTCGACAGCATGGCCGACAGGCCGGCGCTCACGAGCGCTGGCTCGCGGCGAAGTGGCGAACCGTCGCGAATTCGTCCATCTCGCGCTGGCTGGCCTTTTCCTCGGTCCGGCGAACTTCGAGATCGCCTTGCTGCTGCAGGTGCTCGGTGATGCGCAACTCGCGGCGCATCGCCAGCCAGCGTTCGTTGGCCTGTGCGACCCGGCCCTGCTCGGCGTCGATGGCCGCCTGCTGCGCATTCAGCGCTTCGACCAGCTTGCCGCAGAACTGCCGCTGGTTCTCCAGCAGCATCGGCGTCGGCCGAACGGGCAAGCGGCTCTGATAGTCCTCCAGGTAGTGCTGCAGCTCGCCGTGCAGCGCTTGCTGCTCGGCCAGCCGGGCCTGGGCCTTGGCCAGCAGGGCCTTGGCATCGTCCTCGTTGCGCTCGGCGACGAGGTTCAGCAATTCCAGACGAACCTGAGAGAGCGCCATGACTTACTTCACCTCGGGGAACAGGTTCTGCAACGCCGCGTGGGACGCCGGAAACATCGACGGCTCATGCACGTCCTGACGCAGGAAGGCTTCGATGCGCGGCCACATCGCCATTGCCGCGTCGACCTTGGGATCGGTGCCCGGCTTGTAGGCGCCGATGTTGATCAGGTCGCGATTGCGCTGGTAGGTCGACACCGTCTGCTTGAAGGCGCGGACCCGCCGCTGATGATCGAGCGGCGTCACTTCGTTGGCGACGCGGGAGATCGAGGCTTCGATGTCGAGCGCCGGGTAGATGCCGGCGTCGGCGATCGCGCGACTCAGCACGAAGTGGCCATCGAGAATGCCGCGTGCGGCGTCGACGATCGGATCGTTCTGGTCATCGCCTTCGGCGAGCACGGTATAGAACGCGGTGATCGAACCGCCGCCCGGCAAGCCATTGCCAGCGCGCTCGACCAGCTTCGGCAACTGCGCGAACACCGAGGGCGGATAGCCGCGTGTCGCTGGCGGTTCACCGACGGCCAGGCCGATCTCGCGCAGTGCCTGCGCATAGCGGCTTAAAGAATCCATCAGCAGCAACACGTTCTTGCCCTGATCGCGAAACGCCTCGGCAATCGAGGTCGCCAGCCAGGCACCGCGTACGCGCGCCAAGGGCGAACGATCCGCAGGCGTAGCGACGACCACGGCGCGCTTCAGCGCTTCCGGGCCGAGCGCGTTGTCGATGAAATCGCGGACTTCACGGCCGCGTTCGCCGACCAGGCCAACGACGATGATGTCCGCCTGCGTATAGCGGGTCATCATGCCGAGCAAGGTCGATTTGCCGACGCCGGTGCCGGCGAACAAGCCGAGGCGCTGACCGCGGCCAACGGTCAGCAGCGCGTTGATCGCGCGCACGCCGACATCGAGCGGCTCCTTGATCGGCGCGCGGGCCAGCGGATTGATCGGCGTCGTGGTCGCCGCGCGACGTTCGCAGACCAGACGGCCGAGGCCATCGAGCGGTTCGCCTTCGCTGTCGAGCACGCGGCCGAGCAGACCTTCGCCGACCGGCACCCGCGGCATCCGCGCCATCGGGATGACTCTGGCATTCGGTTTCAGGCCGTGCATCTCGCCGGTCGGCATCAGATAGGTGCGGTCGCCGGAGAAGCCGACCACTTCCGCTTCGAGCATGCCGCCATCGGCGTTGACCACGCGGCAGCGGCTGCCGATCTGGCTCTGGCAGCCGACCGCTTCCAGGGTCAGGCCGACGACGCGCTTCAGCACGCCTTCGACGACCACCGAGCGTGAGTTGGCCGCGCGGTCGGCAGCCAGCGTCAAAGCCTTGGCGAGGCGGCTGTCACGGGCGGCAGTCAGGGCGGTCATTACCGCTCTCCGAGCAAGGCCTGGGCCACGGACGCGGCGCGGGTATCGAGCCGGGCGTCGATCTGCGCGGAGTCGGTGACGATGCGGCAATCACCGCGCATCAGTTCCTTGTCGGCCACCAGCTTCCAGCCGGCGTAGTCCTCGGGCAGGGTCAGGGTATCGCGCACCAGATCGGCATCGGCCGGGTGCAGATGGATGCGGGCATCGCGGGCCGGCACTGCCAGCGCGCCGATCGCTTCGCGGATGATGCCGGCGATCGCGGCCGGCTCCTGCACCAGCGTGGTCTGCGCCAGACGACGACCGACTTCCAGCGCCAGCGCGATCATCGTTCGCTCGACTTCGCCATCGAGATCCTTCAGCGGCCGCGACAGATGCTCGAACACCGCTTTCAGGCGATCGACCGCATCACGAATCTTCGCCGCGCCATCGGCATAACCTTGGGCCTGCGCTTCGGCATAGCCGCGCGCATAGCCGTCTTCGTAGGCGGTGCGTTCGAGCTGATCGAGATGATCGGCGCTGTGCGGTGGCGGCGGTGGCGAATCGGCAGGATCGGCAAACGTCGGCATCGCCCAGCGAGTGGCATCGCCGACGGTTTCCGCGCTCCAGTAGCCCTGTGGGTTCGACATCAGACGAAGGATTCGCCCTTGCCGCCCAGCATGATCTCGCCGGCGTCACCGAGACGGCGCGCCACGGCGAGGATTTCCTTCTGCGCCGATTCGACATCGGCGAGCCGCACCGGGCCTTTGGCTTCCATGTCCTCCACCAGCATGTCGGCGGCGCGCTTGCTCATGTTCTTCAGGAACTTGTCGCGGATCTTCGGATCGGCGCCCTTCAGCGCCAGGCCCAGCTGCTCGGTCTGGATATCGCGGAGCAGGGTCTGGATGCCGCGATCGTCGACGTCGGCCAAGTTGTCGAAGACGAACATCAGGTCCTGGATGCGAGTGCCAAGTTCGCTGTCGCTTTCGCTGATCCGCGCCACGATCGCCGTTTCCGACGCGGTATCCATCAAGTTCAGGATGCTCGCCGCGACCTTGACGCCGCCGACGCTCGAGGACTTCAGATTGGAGCCACCGGAGAACTGGCGTTCCATGATCTCGTCGAGTTCCTTGAGTGCGGCCGGCTGGATGCCGTCGAGCTTGGCGATGCGCATCAGCACGTCGCTGCGCATCCGCTCCGGCAACTGCAGTACCACTTCGGCGGCCTGATCGGGATCGAGATAGGCGAGCACGATGGCGACGATCTGCGGATGCTCGTTGCGCACCAGATCGGCGACCGCGCGAGTCTCCATCCACTTCAGCGCCTCCAGGCCCTTGGAGTTGCGGCCGAGCAGGATTCGATCGATCAGGCCGGAAGCCTTGTCCTCGCCGAGCGCGCCTACCAGCACGCGTCGCACGTAGTCATCGGCGCCGACACCGAGGCTGGTCTGGGTATCGAGTTCGGTGACGAAGTTCTCCAGCACTTCGGTGGCGCGCTCGCGCGAGACGTTGGTCAGCACCGCCATCGCCTGGCCAACCTTCTGCACGTCCTTGGCGCCCATGTGCCGGAGCACTTCGGCAGCTTCGGCTTCGCCGAGCGACATCAGCAGGATCGCCGCGCGCTCAGGTCCCGGAATGTCGTTTTTCATGACCGCGCTCATCCTTCGCTACCGATCCAGTTCTTGACCAGCTGCGCGACCCGCTTCGGATCCTGGGCCACCGCAGCGCGGGCCTGCACCAGCTTCTGTTCGTATACCTTCGGTACTTCCGGCGCGCTGCTCAGGCTCAGGCGATCGCCGAGCACTTCGCCGGTCATCTCGCCACCGACCGCGAGCTGCGCCTTGCGCTCGGCCATCTGTTCCAGCACGGCATCGACCGTGCGTGGTGCCGATGGCGACATCAGGCTTTTCAGCATCGGCCGCACCACCAGCAGCGCGATCAGCAGCACCACGAGTGCGCCAAGACCCTGGCGTGCGTAGTCGCGCATTTCCGGCTGCTGCCAGATCGGCAGCGGGGCGATCGGTGCCAGCGCTTCATTGGGCATGAAGGCGGCGTTCTGCACGGTCACGGTGTCGCCGCGCTTCTCGTCGAAGCCGACTGCTTCACGAACCAGCGCCTGCACCTTGGCGATCTCGGCATCGGTCAGCGCGGTCGGCACCAGCACACCCTTGTCGTTGGCCTTCGGCAGATTGTCGACCAGCACGGCGACCGACAGCCGCTGCACCTTGCCCGGCGATTTGCGGGTATGGCTGATGGTCTTGTCGAGCTCGAAATTGCGGGTGGCCGAACGGGTTTCGGTGGTCGGCGTGGTGCTCGCAGCCGTGCTGGCGACCGCTGTTGCCGGAGCACCCGGAACCGGCGCGCCATTGACCGTGTTCAACGGCACGGCCTGCGTGGGATTCGGCGGCTGGTTGGAGGTGGCGCCCGGGATGCCCTGGGCGGCACCGCCGGCACCATTGCGCGTCGCCTCCTCGCTGGTCTGCTCGCTGCGGATCGCCTGCGGGTTCGGGTTGTAGGCTTCGCGCGCTTCTTCGGTGACGCTGAAATCGACGTCGGCCGAGACCTGGGCGCTGACCCGGCCTGCGCCCATCATCGGCGCCAGCAACTGTTCGATGCGGCGCACGTAATCGGCTTCCACGCGGCGCGCAAAGCTGAACTGTTCGGAAGAAGCATCGGCCTCGCTATTGTTGCCGTCCCCAGTCAGCAGATGGCCGTACTGATCGATCACCGTGACGGCCGAGGGCTGCAGGTTCGGCACGCTCGACGCCACCATGTGGACGATCGACGCCACCTGCCCGGCTTCAAGCTGGCGGCCCGGATGCAGCTCCAGCAGCACCGACGCGCTGGCCTGATCGCGCGAGCGGGCAAACGCCGAAGGCTTCGGCAAGGCCAGATGGACGCGCGAGCTCTTGACCGACATCAGGCTGCCGATGGTCCGCGACAGCTCGGTTTCCAGGGCCAGCTGATAGCGCGCAGTTTCGATGAACTGGCTGGTGCCGAAGCCCTGTTCCTCGCGAATCATCTCCATGCCCAGCGATGAACCTTTCGGCAGCCCCTGCGAAGCCAGACGCAGGCGCGCTTCGTGAACCTTGTCGGCCGGCACGGTGACGCTGCCGCTCGCGCCATCAAGCTTGAATTCGATGCCGGCGGCGCGCAGCGCATCAGCCACTTCGGCGGAATCCTTCTCGCCAAGGTTGGGGTACAGCGGCGCCTGGTTCGGCTTCTGCGCCCAGAAGAACAGGGTGATGCCGGCGGCGATCGCCAGCGCGATACCGGCGATCGCCATCAGCTGGCGTACCGCCGGAAGATCCTGGAGCTTGCGGGAAGCGAATCCCGCGGGAAGGGCGATGTCAGCCATGGTCGTTTAGATTCTTGTGATCACAGCGGCATGTTCATGACGTCTTGGTAGGCAGATACCAGACGGTTGCGAACTTCGACCATGGCCTTGAACGAGACCTGGGATTTGGAGGTGGCGAGCATCACGCTGGCGAGATCGGTGTTCGGATCGCCCAGCTCGAACTTCTTCTGCAGCTCGCTGGCCTTGTTCTGGAGGCTTCCAACCGAGTCGATCGACGATTTCAGCATGGCGCCGAAACCGCCGGCGGCCTCGCTGCCGGCCTCCGTGGCCAGCGGCGCCGACGGGCGATTCGTCGCCTGCGTCTGCAGTGCGCGAATCTGGGAAAGCACCTGGCTGACGTCGATCGTGTTCATCCATCTTCACCTTGGGCTAGGCAGCACTTGAGGGCTGGTCTGCCAGCGTTCGAGCAAGACCTGTTCCACGGCGGGAGCACGCGAAAACCCCTGTAATCAGGCGGAATGGCGACAGATTTCCGACGCGAAACGGCGCGTCAAACCGAGCTTCCGCGCAGCTCTACCTTCGGTCGGCCAACGAGAATTGATCACTGTCAACCGTCATCAACGCCGCCCACACTCGCGCCGTCTGCAGTTGTGCCGGCATCGCCGGCCATGCTCCCAATAGAGAAATCGTGATGTCGCAATCTTCAGGAACAACCGCTGCTGGCGATGAGGCGCCGATCGCACCGACGGAGGTCGCGCGGCTACGCGAAGCACTGGCTCTCGCCCATGCCACGGTCGAAAGCAGCGAGCGGTTCAGCCGCCATGGCCTGCTGATGCAGGCGTTCATGGATGGCAGCGCTCAGCTCGCCTGGCTCAAGGACGAACGCGGCCGGCTGGTCTGGGCCAATCGCCACTGGTTCGAGCAATTCGGCGTCGACGAAAGCGCGGCGCTCGACAAGAGCGATTTCGAACTGTTTCCCGAAGCGGAAGCGCAGCGCATCCGCGCGCTCGATCTGGACGTGCTTGGCGGCCATGCGCCGCGGCACAGCATCGAAACGATGATCGGCCGCGATGGCCGCGAGTTGATCTGGCGGGTCACCCGTTTCCCGTTCCATGACGCCGCTGGCCAGCGCTACGTCGGCGGCTTGGCCGAGGACGACACCGAGCGCGTTCGCCAGCACGAGGTCGCCCATCGGCAGACGATCACCGACAACCTCACCGGGCTGCTGAATCGCAACGGTTTCGACGCGCAGGCCGAACCGGAATTGCTGCGCGCGCGGCGGCGCGGTTCGTCCTGCACCCTGGTCTGCATCGGGCTCGACGGCCTGGGCGGCGTCAACGAGCGCCTGGGCTCTGCCGCCAGCGACGCGCTGATCTCGCTGGCTTCAATGATCCTGCGCAAGAGCTTTCGCACCACCGACATCGTCGCCCGCATCGGCGACGACAGCTTCGCGATCCTGGCGCCGGATTCGTACGGCGAAGTGGACGTGATCCGCCGCCGCCTGCAGGCCGCGGTCGCAGAGTTGTCGGCGAATCCGATCCTCGAAGCGCAGTTCGATTTCCGGATCGGCCTGCTGCATTGCGAGCCGGCCGGCAGTGAATCGCTGGCGCAGTTGCTGGAGCTGGTTGATCGGCAGATGACAGCCGCGAGCTGATCAGGCGCGATGTTCCGGGGAGACTGCGAGCTTTTTTGAACGCTTTCAGTACTTCGCTTGTCGGACCAGGAGTATGTTACCGATCGGTATCATCGCTCTCCCGCCAGCAACGGAACCCCAAAAATGTCCATCACCTCGCTCAGCTACGCGGCCCCCGCCGCCAGCGCCCCGCTTGCCCCGTTCACGATCAACCGCCGCGACCTGCGGCCGAAGGATGTCTCTATCGACATCCTCTATTGCGGCGTCTGCCACTCCGATGTCCACCAGGCCCGCGATGAATGGGGCGGCTCGAAATTCCCGTTGGTACCCGGCCATGAGATCGTCGGCCGCATCGCCGCCGTCGGCCCTGATGTCAAGGGTTTCAAGGTCGGCGATACCGTCGGCGTCGGCTGCATGGTCGACAGCTGCCGCAGCTGCGCGGCCTGCCAGGAAGGCGTCGAGCAGTATTGCGAGAAAGGCTTCACCGGCACCTACAACGGCAAGGATCGCCACGACGGCTCGACCACCTACGGCGGCTATTCCAATCACATCGTCGTCGATGAAGCCTTCGTGCTGCGGGTTTCGGACAAGCTGCCGCTGGACGCGGTCGCGCCACTGCTCTGCGCCGGCATCACCACCTACTCGCCGCTGCGCTTCTGGAAGGTGGGCCCGGGTGACAAGGTTGGCGTCGTCGGCCTCGGCGGGCTCGGTCACATGGCAGTGAAGATCGCCAATGCGATGGGCGCCCACGTGGTGCTGTTCACCACCTCGCCGAGCAAGGTCGCCGATGCGATCAGACTCGGCGCCAAGGAAGCGGTGATCTCAAACGACAAGAAAGCGATGTCGGCCCACGCCAACAGCTTCGATTTCATCATCGACTGCGTCAGCGCCCCGCACGATCTCAACGCCTACATGGTGCTGCTCAAGCGCGAAGGCACGATGACCCTGGTCGGCGTGCCGGACAAACCGCCGACCATCGAAATGGCACCGCTGGTGTTCAAGCGCCGCCACCTCGCCGGCTCGTTGATCGGCGGTGTCGCGGAGACGCAGGAGATGCTCGATTTCTGCGCCGAACACGACATCGTTTCGGATGTCGAGGTGATCGACATCAAGCAGATCAATGAAGCCTATGACCGCATGGTCAAGAGCGATGTGAAGTACCGCTTCGTGATCGACCTGGCGACCTTGAAGGCAGCCTGATTCTCGAATCGAAGTAAGCACCCGGCAGCGCAAGGCTGCCGGGTGTGCCCGCAAAGCACGTTAGAGCTCGATGTCGGCGTCGTCGCGCTGCAGGCCGTACTTGCGCAGCTTTTCGACCAGGGTCGTGCGCCGCGTATTGAGCAGCTTTGCGGCATGGGCGACCACGCCGGAAGACTGCGTCAGCGCCTGCTTGATCAGGGCCAGTTCGATGGTTTCGATGTGGTCTTTCAGGTTGACGCCATCGGGCGGCAACTGTGTCGAGGCTGACGGGAAATAGGTGCTCGATGCCGACGACAGCGGCGGCAGGCTGCTGATCGCCGTGAAGCCGGTCGAGCCCATTCCCGATCCACCGCTGGACAGGCTGCGGGCATTGACGGCGATCGGCTCGTGTTCTTCGTCGGCCACCGCCGGCACCGATGTCACGGGCGTCACCGGCAGCGCCACGTTCTGGCGATAGCGGGTCGGCAGTTCGGCGATGCCGACCATCGAATGCGGATGCAGCACCGCCAGACGCTCGATCAGGTTCGACAGCTCGCGGACATTGCCGGGCCAGTGATAGGCGCGCAGTGCGTGCACGGCATCGGGCGCCAGCCTGACCGAGCCATGACCGTTGCGGCGCATCGAATCGATCAGGTCATCGATCAGCAGCGGCAGATCTTCCAGGCGTTCACGGAGCGCCGGCATCTCGATCGGGAACACGTTCAGGCGATAGAACAAGTCTTCGCGGAACGTGCCCTTTATGATGTTCTCTTCGAGGTTGCGGTGAGTCGCGGCGATGATCCGCACTTCGCAACGCATGCTGCGATTGGAACCGACTCTCTCGTAGGTCCGTTCCTGCAGCACGCGCAGGATCTTCACCTGCATCGGCAGGGTCATGTCGCCGATTTCGTCGAGGAACAGGGTGCCGCCATCGGCCATCTCGAAGCGGCCCTTGCGCGAAGTGATCGCGCCGGTGAAGGCCCCCTTCTCGTGACCGAACAGTTCCGATTCCAGCAGTTCGCTCGGGATCGCCCCGCAGTTGACCGCGACGAACGGCTTGTCGCGTCGCGCCGATTGCTCGTGCACGGCGCGCGCCACCACTTCCTTGCCGGTGCCGGATTCGCCGGTGACCAGCACGGTGGTGTCATGGCCGGCCACCTGTTCGACCATGCGCCGCACCTTGCGGATCGGTGCGGAGTTGCCGGTCGGGCCGACCAGGCGCGTCGCCGCCGCTTCCTGGTCCATGCGCACCAGGCCGGCACGGCGCAGCAGATCGTTCAGCTGGGCGTAGCGCACCGGCTGTTCGAGCGCGAAGCAGGCGCTGCGATCGAGACTGAACTGCTCGCAGATCGCTTCCTGGCGCATCGGCGAGACCAGCAGCGGTGGATGGTGACGGTCACGCTTCAGCCATTCGACGAAGCGGCCGAGCGCAGCAGCGTCGGCTTCCTGGCCGACGATCACCGCCAGCCATTCCTGGGGTTTGCGGTCGGCCAGCTTCAGCGCGGCCGCACTGGGCACGCAGACCGGCACGAAATCGATGAACTGCAGGATCGAGGCAAGTGTGGCCGAGCTCTGCTCGTCACCATCGATCACCAGCACACGGGACTCAGCCATGCGCGCCGCCCTCCTGTACCGATGCGACCATGTTGGCGCGCACGTACTCGGCGATGCGGTGCTCGTAATCGTGCTTGGAGATGAAGCCATCGGCACCGGCCTGCGCGGTGTGCTCGCGGTGCTCGGCGTCGTCGTAGTGGCTGGCGATCAGGATGCGCGGCGGCGTGTCCTGCGCCTTGATCAGCCGGGTCGCCTGCAGGCCGCCCATGCCCGGCATCGACAAGTCCATCAGGATCAGATCGGGGCGCAGTTCTTCGGCGAGACGCACGGCGTCGTAGCCGTCATGACCGAGGCCAACGACGCTGATTTCCGGCACCGTGGCCAACAGATGGCGGGCCAGCACCAGAAACGCTTCGTTGTCATCGACCAGCAAGGTACGAACGGTATTCATGTCGACTCTCGGCAGCGGGTTCATCCAGAAACGTCGTGATCGGTGAGCGTGTTCACGGGGCTGACTGAGCTCCGGGGCTGCCGCCCGTGAAATCGCGCGTTGAAGTGCCATTCAAGGCACTTCAACAAGCTCGCGCGAATTCACCCATTCTGACCGGAACCAGAGGCGCGATCCGCCTGCGTTCCTTGGCCGGTGCAATTTTCATGGCTTCGCGGTACTTGGCGATCGTCCGGCGGGCGATCAGGACGCCGCCGCGGGCAAGGATAGCGGCGATCGCGCCATCGCACAGCGGTGCGCTCAGCTTCTCGCCATCGACGATGCGGCGGATCATCGCCCGTACCGCGATGCCCGAGGTATCGCTCTCCGCGCCCTGGATCTGGCTCGGGAAAAAGTCCTTCATCGAGTACACGCCCCAGGGCGTGGCGACGAACTTGTTGGAGGTCACGCGGCACACCGTGGACTCGTGCATGGCGATCGCATCGGCGACTTCGCGCAGGGTCAGCGGCAGCATCCCTTCCTCGCCGCGGCGCAGAAAATCGCGCTGCCGTTCGAACACCACGCGGGCGGTTTTCAGCAGGGTTTCATGGCGCATTTCCAGGCCGCGAACCAGCCAGCGCGCCTGCTGCATCTGATCCTTGAGGCCGCGATGGGCACTGGCCGACGTGGCCATCATCCGCTCGTAGGTGCTGTTGACGCGCAGCTTCGGCAGGCTGGCCGGATTCAGTTCGATCTTCCAGGCGCCGGCGACGCCGCTGACAATCAGATCCGGCACCACCGCCTGCGCCGGTTCGATGCGCGAGGCACCCGGCTTCGGATCGAGCGTGCGGATCAGATCCATCGCCTGGATCATCCGGGTTTCGGTGGCGCCGAGTTCGCTGCGCAGCTTGCCGAAATCACGGGCGGCGACTCTCTCCAGATGGTTCATCACCAGCGTTTCCGCCAGGTTACGGCCCGGCGTGCCGGCCTTGACCGTTTCCAGCTGCAGCAGCAGGCATTCACGCAGATCGCGAGCGGCGAAGCCGGTCGGTTCGACGCTCTGCACGGTGGTCAGCGCGGCTTCGAGTTCGGCCATCGTCACCTGCCATTCGGCCGGCAGGCTGGCGAGGATCACCGCCAGCTCGGTTTCCAGATAACCGTTGTCGTCGACGTGTTCGATGATCGCGATGGCCAGCTGCCAGTCGCGGCGGCTGTCGATGATCAGCTCCAGCTGTTCGAGGGCGGCAACCCGGGCATCCTCGATCGGCGCCGCCGCGCGGCGGGCTTCGATCGGCTCGCCGTCTTCGGTCGGTTCGCCACCGGACCAGGACTCGGCGCTCGACCAGTCGAAGTCGGCATCGACTCTGTCACCAGCAGCTTCGTCGCAACCGCTGACCGCCACCTCGGTGGACTCGCTGCTGGCCAGCGTGCGGTCGATCAGCTCGGCAGACGGCGCTTCGGCACCGGCCGTCGTCGGAGCGACGTCGTCATGACGCTCGAGCAGCACATTGCCTTCCAGGGCGGATTCCACTTCCTGTTCCAGCTCGATCGCCGAAAGCTGCAAAAGGCGAATGGACTGAAGCAGTTGCGGGGTCATCGCGAGATTCTGCGAGATGCCCATCCTGGTGGCCGGCTTCATGATTGCGCTCCGTTGAGTGATTGCCTGGAGCCATCCTCAATCAAAGCGCAGCATCGCCCAATCAGTTTATTCCTGACCGGATGTCAGCTAAATCCTGACATGTGTCAAAAGCTGATCGGCGGTCATGCCACTGGTCCGGAAATTGCCCTCGCCGGTCCGGATACAAGCTTTGGGCGAGGCCGTGCTCTCGGCCTGGGCAAGTCCACACCGCTCAGCTTTCCGCGCCTTCCAGACCGGTGCGGATCGCGTAGCGCATCAGCGCATTGGTGCCATACAGACCGAGCGCATCCATCATTCGCGCCCGGTGGGTTTCGACGGTCTTGGTGCTGATGCCCATCAACTGGGCGATTTCCTTGGTCGACTTGCCGCGGGCAATCATCTGCAGCACCTGCTGCTGGCGGCGCGGCAGGGTCACGCTGTCCTCGGCACGCGCCGATTTGCGCACCCCGACCAGCGTGTGCGACACGCTCGGGCTTAAGTACGTCTGACGCTTGGCCACCGCCTTCAGCGCCAGTTCCAGCTCCACCGCTTCGCCCTGCTTGGACAGATAGCCAACCGCGCCAGCCTTCAGCGCCGCCCGCACCTGCGAAGCCTCGGAGCGCGCCGACAGCACCATGACCATGGTCTGCGGGTAGTGGCGGCGGATCTGCTGCAGCACGTCGAGGCCGTTGATCGTCGGCAGGGTCAGGTCGATCAGCGCCAGATCCGGCTGCTGCCGGGCGACCAGTTCCAGCAACTGCTGGCCATCGCCGGTTTCGCCAAGCACCTCGATGCCAACGATCGCTTCGCAGAGCTTGCGAATGCCGGCACGAACCAGCGGCTGGGAATCGGCGAGGACGAGTCGCATGGCAAACAGGTGATCCGACACGAAAGATAGCCGCAGTCTAGCGCCGCGCCATCTCGGCGGGCTCAGCTCGTGGACGTCCGGCCCCTGACCGGCAGCCGTCCGGCAATCGCCCGGCGGTGACGCAGGAAGACGTGGCGTTCGAGTGCGGTCTGCAGCGCATCGCCGAACGCTTCGAAACAAGCGTGACGTTCATCGCCATCGACGTGGACGATGCGCGCCGGCCAGACCAGCGGCTGCGGCACGCTGCGGTTCAGGCGCAGGGATACCAGACCGACGTCTCCGAGCGCCTGTTCACCGCTGAACACCAGGCCCTGCCAGGACAGACGCACCCGGCGCGCTTCCGCCGTCGGTGCGTTCTGGCTGACCAGAAAGCCGAGCAGATCGATGACCAGATTCAGCTTCTGGTTCAGCCGCGCGATCTCGGCATCGATCGGCGAATTTTCATCGGCCGTAGTTCCACTGCCGCGCTGCTCGTCGAGCAGGGCGACGGCCGCGAGCACGCGCAGATTGTCTTCGTTGAACTGCTCCAGGCGGACGGCGCCGGGCAATGCGGCCAGCGGCGTCCAGCTGACCGGCATGGCAGAGTCATAGCTCAGCGCATCGCCGAGCGGAGCACTGACAACGGCAGTCATCGGAGTCGGATCAGGCATGAAGGGCTCCGTGCAAGGCCTGCGCCCAGCCAGCGAGCGACGGATAGCCGACGCGCCCTGCCCTAGGGTCTGTTGACATCGCTTTGGTCGCTGCGGCGGAGGTCGTTTTTGCCCAGTGCAACGAACGAGGAGCGGCCAATGGCCGACCCATTGGCGCGACGAGAGAGGCAGCAATGGGCAAAAACGATCCCGCCCCGAAGGGTTGCGGCCAAAAAGCCGCCGGGACGTCGTTGCGAACCTTGACCATAGGTAAGCTATGGCCTGCGGTTCGCGCCTCGCCCGGCGGCTTTTTGACTCGCAACGCAGCGATCAAAGTGATGTCGGCAGACCCTAGATCAATGCGCCTTGGCGCGCGCCGTGATCAGGTCCCAGGCGCTCTTGATCTCGCGCAGCAGGCCGATCACTTCATCGACGGCTGCGGGATCGTCGGCCAGGTTGGCAGCCGGCAAGCGGCCGAGCATGTAGTCGTAGAGGCGGCGCAGATTGCGGGCGATGTCGCCGCCAGCATCGACATCGAGCACCAGCCGCAGATGCTCGATGATCGACATCGCCGAGGTCAGGTAGTGATGCTTGGCTTCGCGCTCCTGGCGCAGCATCGCGCCGCGGGCATACGCCAGCCGATCGATCGCGCCACCGAGCAGCATCTCGATCAGCTTGACCGGATCGGTCTCGACGGTCGCCGCCGCGATGCCGGTCTGGCGGTACTGGTTCATCGCGGAATTCATGTAGTGGGCCATCGCCGGTTCCTTCGTTTGCCTGCTTCGTCTAACGGCCTCGCGGGCGGGAACTTGAGTGCGATGTGGCCTTCATCGATCGTCATTCATTCGGACCCATGCTCGGCTCTGCTACCCTTTCAGCGTGATCACCACTCGCCCCTTGCTGCTGGTTCTGGCCTGCATTGCCGTACTGGTGATGCGGCTTGGCGGCGTTCACCAGCATCTCTGCTTCGATGGCTCGGAAGCACCGAGCGCGCTGCACTTCGTCGATGGCGGGCTGCATCACATCGAGACGGCAGGCGGCGATCTGATCAACGACGACGTGCATCACCACGATGTCGAAGTCTCGGCCGCTGACGATGGCGTGACCCAGCTGCCGTCGCTCGATCTGCCGGTGCTGGCGCTGCTGATCGCCGCCAGCTTGCTGCTGCCGCTGGCCCGGCGCAGTGGCTTGCGCCCTGCCCGCCTGGTCGCCCGTCCCTCTCCATCTCCACAGCATTTACGGCCGCCACTGCGCGGTCCACCCCGTTTCTCCTTCGCGTGATCTGAACGCGCCCGGCCGCTGAGGCTCGGGCATCGAACGCCGCTGGCGCCATGCGCGCCGCGGCTTTGAGAAGGAGATGAACCATGTGGTCGTCATTTGCCCGCCGGCTATGCGTCGGCGTGCTGTTGTTGCTTCCCGTCGCGGTCTTTGCCGAAACGGAGGCGCCTCTGGAAGGCCCGCCGATCCGGCTTGCGCAAGCGATCGCCCAAGCCTTGGAAAAGAACCCGGACCTCGCCGCCTTCGGCTACGAGTTCCGCGCCCAGGATGGCCGCAGCGTGCAGGCCGCGCTGGTGCCGAATCCGCTGCTGAACCTGACGGTCGAAGATGCACTCGGCAGCGGTGCCCGCAGCGGCATCGATAGCGCCGAGTTCACCATCAGCCTCAGCCAGGTACTGGAGCGCGGCGCGCGGCAGGGCCGCATCGCCCTTGCCTCGGCCGGACGCGACAAGCTGGCCGCCACACAGCTCGAGAAGCTGGTCGACACCGCGGCTGAAACGGCGCGCCGCTACGGCCATGTGCTGTCCGATCAGGCGCAGCTGGTGGTCACTCACGAAGCGATCGAGCTGGCGCAGCAGACCGTCGACATGGCGCGCAAGCGGGTCAAGGCGGGCGCCGTGCCGTCGGCGGAAGTGGCTCGCGCGATGGCAGCGCTGGCGCGGGCCGAGCTGGAACACGAGCACGCCGAGCACGAACTGCTGACCAGCCGCCGCCAGCTCGCTTCGCTATGGGGCGATCGCGAACCGGCGTTCGGCACGGCGCTCGGCGATCTGATGGTGCTGCCGGAGCTGGCGCCGTTCGAAGCGCTGGCCGAGCGGCTGCAGGCCAATCCGGCGCTGCTGGCGTTCATCGCCGAACAGCGCGTGCGCGATGCCGAGCTGCAGCTCGCCGAGCAGCGCCGCAAGCCGGCCTGGCAGGTCTCTGCCGGCTTGCGCCGCTACCAGTCCGGCAATGACTTCGCTGGCGTCTTCGGCCTGTCGATTCCGCTCGGCGTTCGCGATGCCGCGCAGGGCGCGGTAGCCGAAGCGCGAGCCTTGTCCGAACAGGTTTCGGTACAGCGCACGGCGGCGGAAACACGTGGCCTGACCCAGCTGTTCGAGCTGTTCCAGGAGCTGAAGCACGCGCGCACCGCCGCCGACACGCTGGACCGCGCGGTGCTGCCGCAGATGAACGAAGCCCTGCGCCAGACCGAGTACGCCTACAGCCGCGGCCGCTACGGCTATCAGGAACTGATCGCCGCCCAGAAAGAGCTGCTCGAAGCCCGCCGCGCGCGCATCCAGGCGGCCGCCGACGGCTGGGGCTTCGCCACCGAAATCGATCGTCTGACCGGCGCGCTGCCGGCCCGGACCACGCCATGAGAATCCCGATGAAGCTTGCCAACCGACTCTTGCTGTCGCTGTTGCTGGCCGTGTTGCTCACCGCTTGCCGGGAGAAAACTGCCGCCCCTGAAATCGCTGCCGGCGAACATTCCGAAGCAGCCGAACCCGTCAAAGGTCCGAACGGCGGACGCCTGCTGGTCGATGGCGCCTTTGCGCTGGAGCTGGCGCTGATCGAAGGCAACGCGCCACCGGAATTCCACGCCTGGGCAAGGCTCGATGACAAGCCGCTGGCGCCCGCCGACGTGCAGCTTGAAGTGAGCCTGGCGCGCCTCGGCGGTGCGATCGACACGATCCGCTTCGCTCCGAAAGACGCCTTCCTGCGCGGCGACGCCGAAGTGCACGAACCGCATTCCTTCGACGTGACGGTGACGGCTCGCCACGCGGGCAAGGAGCATCGCTGGACCTACAAAAGCCACGAAGGCCGCGTGCAGATTCCAGCCGAAGTCGCGGCCGCATCGAAGCTGGTCAGCGAGGCTGCTGGCCCGGCGACGCTTTCGGAAACGCTGGTTCTATACGGCCAGATTGCCACCAATGCCGAGCAGCAACGGGAAGTCGCGGCGCGCTTTCCGGGCTTGATCAAGAGCGTGCGGCGCTCGATCGGCGATACCGTGAAGTCTGGCGAAACGCTGGCGGTGATCGAAAGCAATCTGAGCCTCGAACCGGTGGCGCTGACCGCGCCGATGGCCGGCGTGATCACTGCGCGCGATGCCAATCCCGGCGAGCAGAGCGGCGAGCGGATGCTGTTCACGATCACCGATCCGGCCTCGGTCTGGGCCGAGCTGTCAGTGTTCCCGCGTGATCGGGCGAGAGTGCGGCCCGGTGCCGTGGTCCGCGTGCGCGCAGCCGATGGTGGCGAGGCGATCAGCGGCAACGTGTCGCGCATCGGCCTCGAAGCCGGCGGCAATCAGGCGGTGACTGCTCGCGTGGTGCTCGACAACCGCAGCGGCGCGTTTCCGCCCGGCACTTTCGTCACGGCGGAAGTCGAAGTCGGCAGCATCGACGTACCGCTCGCAGTGAAGACCAGCGGCCTGCAGCAGTTCCGTGATGCCAGCGTGGTCTTCGAGCAGATCGGCGATCAGTACGAGGTGCGGATGCTCGAACTCGGCCGTCGTCATGGTGCCTTCGTCGAAGTGCTTGATGGCCTCAAGCCCGGTGCGATCTATGTCAGCGGCAACAGCTATCTGATCAAGGCGGACATCGAGAAGTCCGGCGCCGCCCACGATCACTGAGGCCAGAACCATGATCGAGAAAATCCTGAAACTGGCCATCGCACGACGCGGCCTGGTGATGCTCGCCAGTCTCGTCATCATCGCCATCGGCCTTTGGAGCTTCACCCGGCTGCCGATCGACGCCGTGCCGGACATCAGCAATGTCCAGGTGATGGTCAACACCGAAGCGCCGGGCTACACGCCACTGGAAGCCGAGCAGCGCGTCAGCTACACGATCGAGACGGCGATGGCCGGGCTGCCGAAGCTGGTGGCGACGCGTTCGCTGTCGCGCTACGGCCTGAGCCAGGTCACCGCGGTGTTCGAGGACGGCACCGACATCTACTTCGCTCGCGCCCAGGTTGCCGAGCGGATCAATGCGGTACAGAGCCAGCTACCGGCCGGGCTGACGTCGGAGCTGGGGCCGGTCGCGACAGGCCTGGGCGAGATCTTCATGTTCACCGTCGATGCCCTGCCCGGCGCAACCAAGGCCGATGGCTCGCCGATCACGCCGGCCGATCTGCGCGCCGAGCACGACTGGGTAATCCGCCCGCAGTTGCTGCGCGTGCCGGGTGTCGTCGAGGTCAATCCGATCGGCGGCTATCGCAAGGAAACGCTGATCGCGCCCGACCCCGCCAAGCTGCTCGCGTACGGTCTGACGATCAGCGATCTGCAGCGCGCGGTGGCTGGCAACAACACCAACCGCGGCGCCGGTTACGTCGAACAGAACGGCCAGCAATGGCTGGTGCGGGTGCCCGGTCAGGCGGCGGACATGGCCGATATCGGCGCCATCGTCGTGCGCGTGCAGGACGGCGTGCCGCTGCGCGTACGCGACATCGCCAGCGTTCAGGCCGGCCGCGAACTGCGCAGCGGTGCCGCTTCGCAGAACGGCCATGAAGTGGTGCTGAGCACGGTGTTCATGCTGCTCGGCGAAAACAGCCGGACGGTTGCGAAGGCCGTCGCCGCCAAGCTCGACGGGATCAAGGCCAGCTTGGCCCCAGGCATCACCGTCAACGCCGTCTACGACCGCACGACCCTGGTCGACAAGACGCTGGCGACGGTCGAGAAGAACCTGATCGAGGGCGCCCTGCTGGTGGTCGTCGTGCTGATGCTGCTGCTCGGCAACCTGCGCGCCGCGTTGCTCACGGCTGCGGTGATTCCGCTGGCGATGCTGATGACCCTGAGCGGCATGGTTCAGGGCAAGGTGTCGGCGAACCTGATGAGTCTCGGCGCGCTGGACTTCGGGCTGATCGTCGATGGCGCGGTGATCATCGTCGAGAACTGCCTGCGGCGGCTGTCGCACGCGGCCGAAAGCCAGGGCAGGCCGAGCCTCGATGAACGGATGAAGCTGGTCTTCGATGCCACTCGCGAAGTGATCCGCCCGGCGCTGTTCGGGGTGTTCATCATCACCGCCGTCTACCTGCCGATCTTTGCCTTGCAGGGCGTCGAGGGAAAGATGTTCCACCCGATGGCGATCACCGTGGTGCTGGCGCTGATCGCGGCGATGCTGCTGTCGATCACTTTCGTTCCGGCCGCCGTTGCCTTGCTGTTCGACAAGACGGTGGCCGAGCGTGAAGTCTGGCTGATGCGCATCGCGCGCAAGGTCTACACGCCCTTGCTGGCGGCCGCCTTGCGAGCGCGCGTCATGGTGGTTGCGGCGGCGTTGGTGCTGCTGATCGGCTGCGGCTGGCTGGCGACGCGGCTCGGCACCGAGTTCGTGCCGAACCTCGATGAAGGCGATATCGCCATGCACGCGCTGCGCATTCCCGGCACCAGCCTGACCCAGGCCGTGCAGATGCAGGCGCAGCTGGAAGCCGCGGTGAAGACGATGCCGGAAGTCGAGCGCGTGTTCGCCAAGATCGGCACTGCGGAAGTCGCAACCGATGCGATGCCGCCGTCGGTCGCCGACAACTTCATCATGCTGAAGCCGCGCCACGAATGGCCTGATCCAGGTAAGTCGAAAGCGCAGCTCGTGGCCGAACTCGAAGCGATCGTTCGCCGCGTGCCGGGCAACAACTACGAGTTCACCCAGCCGATCCAGATGCGCTTCAACGAGCTGATCGCCGGCGTGCGCGCCGAGTTGGCGGTGAAGGTGTTCGGCGATGACTTCGATACCCTGGTGAAGCTCGGCGAGCAGATCGAAGCGATCGTGCAGGCGGTGCCCGGTGCGGCCGATGCCCGCGCCGAACAGGCCACCGGCCTGCCGGTGCTGACCATCCTGCCGAAGCGCGAAACCCTGGCCCGGCTCGGGCTCGACATCACCACCGTGCAGGATCTGGTGGCGACCGCGACTGGCGGCAGCATCGCCGGCCAGCTCTATGACGGCGATCGCCGCGAAGACCTGGTGATCCGTCTGCCGGAAGCATTGCGGGCCGATCCGGAAGCGCTGAAGCGGCTGCCGATCATGCTGCCCAATCGTGGTTCGGGGGGCGGCTTCGTGCCGCTCGGCGAAGTCGCCGATCTGCAACTGCTCAGCGGCTACAACCAGATCAATCGCGAAGACGGCAAGCGCAGAGTCGTGGTCACCGCCAATGTGCGTGGCCGCGATCTCGGCAGCTTCGTCGCCAACGTGCAGCGGGCGATCAATGCCCAGGTGCAGCCGCCGCCGGGCTACTGGATTCGCTACGGCGGCACTTTCGAGCAACTGCAATCGGCCTCGGCGCGGCTGGCGATCGTGGTGCCGGTCACGTTGATGCTGATCGCGATGCTGCTGTTCTTCGCGCTTGGCTCGATGCGCGATGCCGCGCTGATCTTCAGCGGCGTGCCACTCGCGCTGACCGGCGGCGTGCTGGCGCTATGGCTGCGCGGCATTCCGCTGTCGATCTCGGCCGGTGTCGGCTTCATCGCCTTGTCCGGTGTCGCGGTGCTGAACGGGCTGGTGATGGTCAGCTTCATTCGCGAGCTGATCGATCGTGGCCGGCCGATCGACGCGGCGATCAGCGAAGGCGCGCTGACCCGCCTGCGCCCGGTGCTGATGACGGCGCTCGTCGCCAGCCTCGGCTTCGTGCCGATGGCCTTCAACACCGGCATCGGCAGCGAAGTGCAGAGACCGCTGGCGACGGTGGTGATCGGCGGCATCCTCTCGTCGACCCTGCTGACCTTGCTGGTGCTGCCCGGCCTGTATCGGCTGGTGCATCGGCGCGAGCGGCCGGCGCGCGAATCTGCGATCACGGTCGCGCCCTCGCAAGCATGATTGCTCTCGCGATCTCACAAAGGCTCGAGCGACGATGATCCAGACGCTGGCGCTGTTCGCGGTGACCGCCGTCGCGGAAATCGTCGGCTGCTATCTGCCGTATCTCTGGCTGCGCAAGGGCGGCTCGGTGCTGCTGCTGATTCCGGCGGCAGCGAGCCTGGCGCTGTTCGCCTGGCTGCTGACCCTGCACCCGGAAGCCGCCGGCCGCACCTATGCCGCGTATGGCGGCGTCTATGTGCTGATCGCGCTGCTCTGGCTGTGGGGTGTCGACGGCATTCGGCCGGATCACTGGGATCTGGCCGGTGCCGCGTTCGTGTTCGCAGGTCTGCTGCTGATCTATTTCGGGCCGCGCAACGCCTGAGCGCCGCGTCCAATCAGCTCAGCTTGGCCAGTTGCTGAGTCAGATACGAACTGGTGGAGCTGAGCTTGGACATCAGCGTATCGAGCGCCGTGAACTGCGCGCGGGTGCGCGCCTCATACGCCTGGATGCGGACATCGACAGCGGTCTGCTGCTTGCCGAGATCCTTGAGCCGAGAGTTCAGACCATCGGTCTTCGCCTGCAGCTGGCCATCGTCGGCGAGCAGGGTCGTGGTCAGCGCCGACATCTTGGTCGCCAGGCCATCGGTACCGGCGAACAGGCGCTGCACGGCGGCGAAATCGGTGCTGGTCGCCTTGTTGAACTTGGTGGTGTCGGAGATCAGCGTGCCGTCTGCGGAGGTGGTGATGCCGATCGCCGACAGCGTCTTGTAGACGCCGGCAGTATCGGCGCTGCCGCCGATGACGTTGCGCAGCTGCTGGGTGGCCGACAGCACCGTGGAGTCACCGAGCAGGATGCCCGCCGTCTTCGCGACCGGATCGAACTTGGTCTGGGTGGCAATGAACTTGACGACGTTGTTGTAGGCGTTGACGAAGGTCGCCACCGCCGCTTCCGAGGCTTTCTGATCGAGACCCACGGTCAGCGTGGTGCTGGTGCCCGGCTCGGCCTTGACCAGGTTCAAGGTCAGGCCATCGACGGCAGTAGTCACCGCATTGCTGCTGCTGGTAGTGGTGAAGCCATCGACCTTGACCACGGCATCGGCCGCCGGCTGAGACTCCGTGGTGTTGAAGATCGAACTGGTGACGCTGACCGCATTGGCGGTGCCGGTGGCGCGGCTGGTCAGCAGCAGGCGGGCACCGCTGCCGTCGGAAACGATGGCGGCACCGACGCCGCTGTTGTCGCTGGCGGCATTGATCTTGTCGCGCAGGTCGGCCAGCGTGTTGGCCGGGCTGGTGAGATTGACGGTGAATGATTTGCCGCCGACGGCGAGCGTGACATCGCCATCGCCAACGACAGCGCTGCTGCTGGCGTACAGATCACTGGCGCGCTTGTTGGCCGCGGCCAGCGACACGACTTCCACCGAGTAGTTGCCGGCCACCGCCTTGTTCTCGGCGCTGGCGCTGAAGTAGTCAGGCTTGGCTGGCGTGGCCGTGAGCTTGCCAAGGCTGCTGGCGGCGCCGTTGCTGCCGGGCAGCAGCGCTTTCGAAGCGGTCTGCAGATTGGCCAGTGCCGAGCGGAAATTGGCCAGTGCCGAGATCGAGGTATTGGCGCGCGTGGTGGCGATCGAGATGCGTTGATCGGCCGGGCCGCGCTCGGCGGCAACCAGCTGCGAGACGATGCTGGCGACATCGAGCCCGGAGCCGATGCCGGCGGAAGTGATGGCGGCCATGAAGATTCTCCTAAGCGATGCGCTTGATCAAGGTGCCCAGCGCTTCGTCGAGTGCTTTCGAAACGCGCAGCGCTTCCTCGGTCGGCATCTGGCGCAGCACCGTGCCGTCCTGGGCGTCGACGACCGACACCACGGTGCGGCCGCTGTCTTCGTCGATGCTGAAACGCAGATCGGTGCGGCTGTCCTTGAAACGCTGATTGAGATCGTCGACCGCCTGGGCAAGCTGCGCAGGCTGGGCGGCGATATCGGTAGCAGCCAGGCTCGACGGCTGGAGCACGGCTGGAATGGAATTCGTCTGCGCCGAACCCGGCGCAGCGATGACGGAAACGGCAAGACGATCCACGCCCCCACTCATCATGGGGGCCTGGATCGTGCTGACTGCGGTACTGGTCAGGGACATGGCTGTCGCCCTCTAAAAAATCCAACCTCCGGCTTGTCGTCCCCGATCAGAACGACAAGCCGAAGGCCGGACCCGTCCTACGTTTTACTTAGCGGAGCAGGCTCAACACGCTCTGCGGAGCCGAGTTGGCCTGCGACAGGATCGCGGTGCCGGCCTGCTGCAGGATCTGGCCGCGGGTGAGCGCAGCGGTTTCCTTGGCAAAATCAGCATCCTGGATGCGGCTGCGTGAAGCCGACAGATTCTCCGACGTCGAAGCGATGTTCGAGACCACCGAGCTGAAGCGGTTCTGGATTGCACCGAGGTTGGCACGGGCCGAGTTGATCTGGCCGAGCGCCGAATCGATCTGCTTGATCGCCAGCGAGGAACCGGCGTAGCTCGACAGATCCAGCGAGGTCAGGCCGGTGGTGGTGCTCGCCGTGCCGGTGACGCCGGTGGCGCCATCGAAGCCGGTGGCCGTGCCGTCATCGGTACCGCCGACGGTGATGTTGGACTCCGAGCTCAGCACGATCTTGCCGGTCGAGGCATCGAAGGCGGCGTTGACGCCGGTGGTGGTCGAGCTGTTGTTGATCGCATCGACAACCTGGCCGACGCGCTGCTGCGAGGTGCCGGCAGCACCGATCTGGGTGCTGATGTCGGTACCGTTGATGGTCAGCGTGCCGGCCACCGGAGCGGTCAGGACGCTGATGCCGGAGACGGCGCTGGACTGGGCGCTGGCCGAAGTCACCGAGCCGAGCGCCGCCGTGTTGGCGTCGACCAGCGAGCTGACGGTGATCGTTTCGCCGGCATTGGCACCGACCTGGAATACGGCCGAGGTGAAGCTACCGTCGATCAGGCTGACGCCGTTGAACTTGGTCTGGTTGGCAACGCGGTCGACTTCGCTGAGCAGCTGCGAGGCTTCGGTCTGCAGCGCGGCACGGTCGGTGGCGCTGTTCGAGGCATTCGCCGACTGCACGGCCAGTTCACGGACGCGCTGCAGGTTGTTGGTGACTTCGCCCAGCGCGCCTTCAGCGGTCTGCGCCAGCGAGATGCCGTCATTGGCATTGCGCGAGGCGACATCGAGGCCGCGGATCTGCGAGGTGAAGCGATCGGCGATGGCGAGGCCGGCGGCATCGTCCTTCGCGCTGTTGATGCGCAGGCCCGACGACAGGCGCTGCAGGGAGGTGTTCAGGGCGCCCTGAGACGACGACAGATTGCGCTGCGCGTTCAGAGACGCCACGTTGGTGTTGATGATTGCGGCCATGGTCATTGCTCCTGGTGAGGTGGGTCTCGGCAGGTCTGATCCGTGTCGAGGGTGCTGCGAGAAAGCGGGGAAAGATGGGCTTTGCTTCGGTGCTGCCTTGCTGCTCTTGGAGGATTTAGCGGTCCGCCCCGGCAAAACTTGACTCGCAGCGGATTGACACCGACCAGCGGTAGCAGCGCGCGGAAGTTCGGTGATGAGGGCGCTTTGGACAGCGGCTCGTGAATGCCTTGGAAACGAAGCGAGAACAAATCGTCAATGTCTGATGAAATTTGCAAGTCATTGTCGATATTCGATTTTTCAGGCTCTCGAGCCGCATCTGCCGGCTCTCGGCGCTCGTACCCCGAAGGCGTCGACAGCTCGCAGCGCAAGCCCTGCGCTCGCACAAGCCTGACGACGCCTCATCCACTGGAGACTAGAAAAATGTCACTCAGGAAGAATCTGCTGCTCGCTTCAACGCTCGCTTTCGGCTGCACCGGCACTGCCTCGGCACTGACCCTGGTCGGCGTCACCAGCAACAACAGCCTTGTTTCATACGACAGCAATGCCGCCGTGCCGTTTTCGGTGACCGCCCGTCTCGGCGGATTCACCGCCGGCGATACCACGCTGGTCGGAATCGACTATCGCGTGCAGGACGGCGCCCTGTACGGCGTCGGCAACAACAGCGGCGTCTACCGGATCGACGCCGCAACCGGTGCAATGACCTACCTGCACACGCTCAGCGTGACGCTCGATGCCGCTGCCACCGGGTTCGGCGTCGACTTCAATCCTGCTGCGGACCGCCTTCGCATCGTCAGCAACACCGGGCAGAACCTGCGCCACAACATCGGCACCGGCATCACGCTGCTCGACGATCCGCTCGACTACGCCCCGGGCGCGGTGCTCAACGGCATCGGCCCGACGGCGCTCGGCATCAGCGCCGTGGCCTATACCAACAACGATCTGCTGACCACCACCGCCACCACGCTGTTCTCGATCGACACCAGCCTTGACCAGGTGGCGCTGATTTCGCCGCCGAACAACGGCTCGCTGGCGGCGATCGGCAGTCTCGAACGCGACGTGACCGGCCCGGTCGGCTTCGATGTGCTGAGCTCGCTGAATCCGGCTGGCAAGACGATCGCCAACACCGGCTATCTGTCGATCAACAACACCGACACGACGGCGACGCTGTTCACCGTCAACCTGTCCACCGGCGGTCTGAGCACAATCGCCACCACGCCACGCATCGGCGCCCGTCTGGTTGCGATCGCGGCGCCGCTGGGGCAGTAATCAGTCAGCAAGCTGAAAAGAAACGACCGGCCCAGCGCCGGTCGCTTCTTTTCAGAGAGAGGATTTCAGGAAAACGGCGGCAACTCGGAATGGCGCGGCAAGGCATCCGCGAACTCGGCCCAGGCCAGATGCTCGGAGTGCCAGCAGTGCAGCGTTGGCTGGACCGCGTCCGGCTGGTCCAGACTGCCGATGGCGATATCGACGAGGCCCGGCAGGAAGCTCGCCGTGAAAGCGATCTGCGTGCCGCAAACCTCGCAGAAACCCCGCTGCGCTTCGGACGATGAAGCGTAGGACTTGGGCGCGGCCTTGCTGAAATGCACCTGGTCCTGCGAGTACATCGCCCAGGCCACCGCCGGCGCGGCATGGGCGCGGCGGCACATGGTGCAGTGACAGATGGCGGCCAGCATCGGCTCGCCAGTGATCGCGTATCGCACGGCGCCGCACTGGCAGCCGCCTTCGATTTTCTGGTCGGACATCTCGGGCTCCTGTTTTTAAGGCTCGTTCAAATGGGCGCGCGTCCGCTCCAATGAACTTGCGCCAATGGAATCGGCTCAGCCGAGCGAGCAACACGCCGCTCTGATCATTGGCCAGCAGGCGGCTGCCAAAGTTCCACCTTGTTGCCTTCCGGATCGATGACCCAGGCAAATTTCCCGTACTCGGAATCGTCGATCTTCTCGAGGACGTTGCAGCCTTCTTCGCGCAAGACCTTGACCAGGGCGTGGAGATCGTCCACCCGGTAATTGATCATGAACGTGGAAGTGCTAGGCGCGAACTGGTCGCCTTGCGCCGAGCCGATGGACCAGATGGTGGTTCCGGCAACCGGCTTGCCATCACCGTCGGTCCAGGTGAACGCCGTGCCGCCCCACCCTTGCAGATCGATTCCGAGATGCCGCTTGTACCAGGCCTGCAGCGCCGCAGCGTCCTTGGCCTTGAAGAAGATGCCGCCGATGCCGGTGACTCGCTTCATGGAACCTCCGAGGTGAGGTAGTGGTAAGGGAGAGAAACTGGGGCGCGGAGAATCACGAGATATGTAATTCCGTCTATCCAGGCCCACTCGCTGCACCAATTGCGATAACCGGCTGCGAGAGTTTGAAGTCTGCTGTTGCCAGCGGATGCCACGGGAAGTAACCGGAGCGAGATGGCCAAACGATCTGATGCAAGGGAAAATGGTCGCCTTCGTAATACCACCGAGCATAACCAACATGCTCGTAATACTCAGCTTTCGCCACCTCTGCGAAACAGCACGAATAGCCATTAAGCAATTCGTCACT
Organism: Nevskia ramosa DSM 11499; assembly: GCF_000420645.1. Taxonomy (NCBI): domain Bacteria; kingdom Pseudomonadati; phylum Pseudomonadota; class Gammaproteobacteria; order Nevskiales; family Nevskiaceae; genus Nevskia; species Nevskia ramosa. The sequence goes on from NZ_ATVI01000007.1 coordinate 395,022, forward strand.
CGGCTTGCTGAGGTCGAGTGGAGTACCCGACTGCGCCGCCTCTGCCGCAGTTGTAAGAATTAGATGAGAAACCCTAGAAGGGAGACCAAAGATTATTAGCTCTGGATGCTCGTAAGTCCGGAACAGTCCGACCGTGAAGGAATATTCGACTTGCGCATCTTCTGCCTGAATATGGACGCAGTGCCACCCGAAATTAGCTATGTCATCAATGACTTTCTGCTCGCTGCGATCTTCTCCAATTGAACGAACCATTCGTAGTACCTGGTTGGATTTAGCGTACACATTCGCCGAACAAGCTCACCAGAAGAAAGCGACCATTTGGCGGAAAAATCTTCTCCGCGTTGGCGAATCCAAGCAATTCACACGCTTACTGGACGGACATGGCGACATCTTAGTGAAGCGACTTTTCCTGCTGGAGCGCTGCATGCGTTCCAAGCTCGTAAAGCCACGCGGGGAGTGGCCTAGAACAGACGGTACATCGCTTCTCCCAGCAAGCGCTACCGCCTGCGCAAACGAGATACGGCCGACCGATTGGCGCGAGTACGCCTAACTCAGTTCAACCGCCACGCTCAACGCAGATAGTCGAACAAACTCAAACCCTGAATCTTCGCAAACGACTGCTGCGCAGCCTGCAGGCCGGTGAGTTGTTGCGTGAGGCGGCCGGCGGCTTCGGCGTAGTCGATGTCGCGCAGGCCGGACAGCGCGTCCTGCACTTTCACGGCCTGTGAGGACAGCTGGTTGTTGGCGTCGTCTGCGGCGACCAGCCGCGCGCCCAGCGAGGCGCGCACGTCGATGATCCGGTTCTGCGCCGTTTCCAGTGACGACAGGTTTTCGAGCATGCCGGTCTGCACCTTGGCGCGCAGTGCGGGATCGGTGGCGGTGGGTGTTTCCAGCAGGGTGGCGAGATCGCGGATGGTCTGGAAGATGTCTTTCTGGCTGCTCGGCGCAACGCTGAAGGAGTCGCCATCGGCCGGCTCGCCGGTGATGGTCAGATCGACGCCGCGGAAGCGGATGCTGCTGCCGGCCGTATAAGCGCCGCTCGAAACGACGTTGTTGCTGGCGTCGGTCACCGAGTAGTTGCCGGCACTGAAGCTGACCGAGTAGCTGCCGCCATCCCAGGCCGATGAGTCGTAAACCTTGCTCGACGCGATCGTCGCCGTGCCGGTGTTGGCGGCAGTGGCGGCGATGCTGAAGTTGCCGTTGCCGGAGACGTGACGCAGGAACACTTCGGCACCGCCATCGCTGGATTGCACGGCGCGGTTCGGGCCGATCTGGATCTGGCGGATGACGTCATCGCCGCTGAACTGGGTGCCGCCGCTGGTCAGCGAGAACGGCGCCGAAGCGTCATTACTGCCGGCGAACAGATAGCGGCCCTCGCCGTCCGCGGCGTTGGCGTAGCTCAGCAATTGATCGAGCGACTGGCGAACGTCGGCCGCAAGGCTCTTGCGATCGGAATCGCCAAGCGTTCCGCCATTGCCCTGCAGCACCCGCTCACGAATCCGGTTCAGGGTTTCGCTGGCGCCGGACAACGCGTTTTCTTCGAAGCCTAGGCGTTCGGATACCGCCTGGGTGTTCGAGGTGTAGCGCTGGTTGGCGCTCAGGGTCTGGTCGAGCGACAAGCCGTGCGCGGCACCGGTGGGATCGTCCGCACCGGTCAGCAGCTTCTTGCCGGACGACAACTGGTTCTGCGTTGCCAGGGCCAGCGATTGCTGACGCTGCAGCGAGGCGATGCTCTGGCGATAGAAATCAGCGGTCGAGACTCTCATGTGTCTCTCCTTCAGCGACGCGTTGCCGCGAGCAGCGAATCGAACACCGTGCTGGCAACGGAAATGATCTGGGCAGCGGCCTGATAAGCCTGCTGATAGCGCAGCAGGTCGGCCGCCTCTTCATCGAGATTCACACCGGACAGCGCATTGCGCTCGGTGATCGTCTGCGCCTGCAGCGAAGTCTGGGCATCGAGCTGCAGTTGTGCGGTCTGAGCGCTGGAGCCGACCTGCTGCACCAGCTGACCATTGGCCGCGGTCAGCGTATTGAGGCCGCCGTCGAGCAGCGTTTTCGTGGCAATACCGGACAGCAGGCGGGCATTGCGATCGTCACCGCTGTTGGCGCCGGTAGGGCCGACGCTGAAACTGTCGCCGCTCGAAGGCGCTCCACTGATCGCGACTTTCCAGCCATTGACGCTGATGTCGCTGCCGGCGGTGTAGGCATAACTGCCGCTGCCGTTGATCGAATAGGTGCTGGCGCTGGTGAACTGGATCTGGGCCGGCGTGCGCAGGTTCGGATTGGAAACGTCGACGACCTCGCCCGCGGTGATCTTGCCGCTGCCGAGATTGCCGACCGTGGCACTGGCCTTGATCGGCGCGGCAGCGGCGAGCTGCGAGGGATTGGTCAGCGCCACCTGCAACTGTCCGGCGGCACGGCGGCCAGGCTGGACCAGGAACTTGTCGCCGGCAGCGGCGCCCGGCGTGACGCTCAGGCTCAAACCCTTGGCGACGAAGGGATCGGCCGTGGTGCCGCTGCCGGTGAATGGCACAGCCGAACCGCTGGCGGCATCGGTCAGCGACCAGGCGCTGCCGTTGTAGCTGAGCTGGTAGGCGCGGCCATCGAGCTGGGTCGCATCGCTGAAGCCAACGTTGACTGCAGCGCTTCCGGTGTTGCGGTAGGACGCCGGCGCGGTGCCCGCCAGCGGCGCGAACAGCGGCTGGCCAAAGTTGCCGTTCTGATCGACGCCCTGCGCCTGCTGCGCGTTGACCGCTTCGGACAGCGAGATGGCGATGCGGCCCAGCTTCTCGCGCGCCGGATCGAGCACTTCGCGGCGCGCATCGAGCAGGCCGCCGAGGCTGCCACCGCCGACCTGGCCGCTGATCACCGCCCCGCCCGGCACGGTCACTTCCACGCGCCCGGAATCGAACTCGTTCGGCGCGGTACCGAGCTGCGTGGCCTGGGTGCCGACGACCAGGCTCTGGCCGTTGGCGACGAACACGTTCAGCGCGCCGTTGTCCTGCTCGACGGTGGTTACCGAAACGCGATCCGCCAGATCACGCACGGCCTGATCGCGCTGATCGACGAGATCGTTGGGAATCTTGCCGCCGGAGCTGCCGATCGCCTGGGCGATGCGCTCGTTGAGCTGGGCGATGGTGCCGGCGTAGTTGTTGATTTCGGTGACGGTCTGCGTCACTCGCGAGTTGATCGAGTGCTCATCGGAATCAAGCTGGCTCTGCAGATCGTTGAAGCGGCCGGCCAGGGCATCGGCGGCGCTGAGCACGGTCTGCCGGGTGGCGCTCGATGACGGCGTGGTCGCCATCACGCTGAGGCTGTCGAAGAAGCTGCTCAGCGGCGTGCCGAGGCCGGTGGTGGCATCGGAGAGCAGTGCATCGCTGCGCTTCGCTTCGGTGGTGAAGGTTTCGATTCGCGAGTACGAAGCCGCGCCGGCGATCTCGCGGGCAAAGACGAATTTGTCCGACAGCCGCTCGACGCCGCGTACAGTCACGCCATTGCCGGCATAGCCGTAGGTGGTGACCGCACCGACGGCGTTGGTGGTATCGAGCCGCTGGCGTGAATAGCCAGCGGTGTTGACGTTGGCGATGTTGTGGCCGGTGACATCCAGGCCGCTGCGGTTCGCTAGCAGTGCCGAAATGCCGATGCCGAGGATGTCCGCCATCTCAGGTCTCCCAGGTGTTGCCAGAGCTCATGCCGGGGCGTGCCGGCGACGCATCCAGCGTGGCCGACATCGTGCGTCCGTAAGCGACTCGCGCGATCTTCTGCGCGTAGGCCGGGTCGGTGGCATAACCGGCTTGCTGCAGACCTTGCAGGTACTGTTCCCCGCTGCCGCCATGCTTCAGCGCTTCGGCATAACGCGGGTTGTCCTTAACGAAGGACACGTAATCCTCGAAGGCTTCGCCGACCGACTTGTACGAACGGAATTCGGCGCGTTCGACTCTCCGCTCGCCCTTCACGTATTCGTGCGTGGTGGTGTTGGTCGTCGCACCTTCCCAGCCGCGGCTGGCCTTGATGCCGAACAGGTTGTGGCTGTCCGTGCTATCGGCATTCTTGATCTGGCGCTTGCCCCAGCCGGTTTCGTGCGCCGCCTGCGCCACCAGCACGCGCGCCGGAATGCCGAGTTCCTTCGCGGCCTTCTCGGCGAACGGGGTGATCTCGTCGACGAAGGCGTCGGCGGATTCGGCAGCCTTGCCGCTGACCGGTGCCACGCTCGTTGCCGAAGTCGCAGCGCTGCGGCCGCGCAGACCCGTTGGCGCCGTCGCGCTTTCGGTGCCCGGCGTTTGCGCGCCAATCAATTGACGCGCCAGCAGGTCCGCGAGCCCCAGGCCCTTGCCGGACGACAATTGCGCGGCCATCTGCTGATCGTAGATGTCGCGATAGGTATCGCTGCCGGAACCGCCGAGCAGATCGTTGCTCGCCGTATCGTCGCTGTGCGAAGCCTTGAGCAGCATCTGGGTGAACAGCGCTTCGAACTGACGCGCGACCTGCTTGATCGTTTCCGGATCACGGTCCTTGGCACCCGAACGCAGCTTGGCGAACTGGCCGAAGTCCGTCGTATTGATGCCTGGTGCTGGGGCCGCGCTGCTCATCAGATGATCACCAGCTCGGCACGCAACGCACCGGCGGCACGCAGCGCCTCGAGGATCGCGACCAGATCGCCGGGTGCTGCCCCAACCTGATTGATCGCGCGAACGATGTCGTCGAGATTGGCGCCGCCATCGAACACGAAGGCCGGGCGGCCGCTGGAGGTGACTTCGATCTGCGAGCGCGGCACCACCACGGTCTGGCCTTTCGAGAACGCTTCCGGCTGGCTGACCTCGGGCTTCTCGCTGATCGTCACGCTCAAGGAGCCATGCGAGACCGCCGCCGGCAGCACGCGCACGGCGCTGGAGATCACCACGGTGCCGGTGCGCGAGTTGACGATCACTCGGGCCGGCGCATCGCCGGGCGTGATGTCGAGGTTTTCGAGTTGCGACAGGAACGCGACTCTGGCGTTGGCATCGGCCGGCGCGACCACCGAGACCGTCACCGGGTCGATCGCCCGCGCCAGTTCGGAGCCGAGCGCGCTGTTGATGCCGGTGGCCAGACGAGTCGCCGTCGTGAAATCGGAAGTCCGCAGATCCAGCCGCAGTTCCGGGCTGGCGCCGAAGGTGGCCGGCACCGCGCGTTCGACCGTTGCACCGCCTGGCACCCGGCCGGCACTCGGCACATTGATCGTCACTCGCGAGCCATCCTTGGCCGACACGCCGAGGCCACCGACCACGACATTGCCCTGGGCGATGGCATAGACCTGACCGTCAGCGCCTTTCAACGGCGCCATCAGCAAGGTGCCGCCGCGCAGGGAACCGGAGTTGGCGATCGACGACACGGTGATGTCGATCGTCTGGCCCGGCTTCGCGAACGGCGGCAGCTCGGCGTTGATCGCCACCGCGGCAACATTCTTCAGCTGCGGATTGACACCCGGCGGCACGGTGACGCCGAGCTGGGCAAGCATCGCTTTCAGGCTCTGCACGGTGAACGGTGCCTGCGAAGTCTGATCGCCGGTGCCATCGAGACCGACCACCAGGCCGTAGCCGATCAGCGGATTCGAGCGCACGCCGGCAACCGTCGCCAGATCCTTCACGCGCTCGGCGCGGGCCACGTTCAGAGTGGCAATCGCCATCAGCAAGCTGAGCAGGGCGATGAGGTGGAACGCAGTGCGCATGGACATGGAGTGCCTGCCTTCGGCGATCAGAACGGGAACCACGGGGAGTTGAAGAAGCGCGTCAGCCAGCCCTGGGAGTTGGCATCGGCCAGCGCGCCGCGGCCCTTGTAAGAGACGCGGGCGTTGCCGACGCGATCGGAAGACACGGTGTTGTTGCTGAGGATGTCGACCGGGCGGATGACGCCGTCGATGAACAGGGTTTCCGAGCCCTGATTCAGCTCGACCTGCTTCTCGCCACGGATCTGCAGCAGCCCGTTCGGCAGGCGGCCGACGACCACCGCGGTGATGCTGCCGTCGAGGCTGTTGCTCTGCTTGGAATCGCCGCTGCCATTGGCGCTGCGAGTGCCGGCGATGCCGGTGTTGACGCCGACCGACTTGCCGAACACCGAGATGTCGGTGAGATCGACCTTCGATGATTTCGAGGTATTGGTTTCGGCGCTCTTCTGCGCCTGGGTCTTTTCGATCAGCAGAATGGTGATCAGATCGCCGACGTTTCGCGCCTTGGCGTCCTCGAACAGGGCGATCGACTGGCCATCGCTGTAGATCGCGCCTTCGCTCGGCATGCCTTGCGGCAAGGGAATCGGCACCGGCTGCGGGCGCTCTTCGCCGAGCGAGACTCTCGGCGACATCGAGCTGCAGGCACCGAGCAGCAGCGCCGAGGTCAGCATCAGGGCGCGGACAGCGATCACAGGTTCTGGCCGATGTACTGCAGCATCTGGTCGGTGGTCGAGATCGCTTTCGAGTTCATCTCGTAGGCGCGCTGCGTCTCGATCATGTTGACCAGCTCCTCGACGACATTGACGTTCGAGGCTTCCAGCGCGCCCTGCTGCAGCGAGCCGGTGCCGTTCAGGCCCGGCGTGCCGACCTGCGGCGCGCCCGAAGATGCGGTTTCCACATAGAGGTTGCCGCCCACTGCCTGCAGGCCGGCCGGATTGACGAAATCGGCGACCGTCAGCGAACCGATCTGCTGGCCGGCAGCCTGGCCTGGCAACTGCGCCGACACCGTGCCATCGGTTCCGATGGTCACCGACAGCGCGTTCGGCGGCACCGTGATGCCGGGCTGGATCGTGTAGCCGGCCGCCGTCACCAGTTCACCCTGGCTGTTCAGCTGGAAGCTGCCGTCACGGCTGTAGGCAGTGCTGCCGTCCGGCTGCAGCACCTGAAAGAAGCCGCGACCATTGATCGCGACATCCAGCGAGTTGTTGGTCTGCTGCATGTTGCCCTGGGTGAACTGCTTGTCGGTGGCGACCACACGGACGCCGGTGCCGAGCGTCAAACCGGTAGGCGCCTGCGTCGACTGCGTGGTCTGGCCGCCGGGCTGGCGCACCGTTTGATAGAGCAGATCCTCGAACGCCGCACGGCCGCGCTTGAAGCCGGTGGTGTTGACGTTGGCGAGATTGTTCGACACCACGCTCATTCGCGTGGCCTGGGCATCGAGCCCGGTCTTGGCAACCCAGAGTGCTGAATTCATCGTCTGGCCCCGTCTTTCGCATGCCGGAATCCGGCGGACGAGGGGACATTTACAAGTTCCGGACCAGACGCGATCGCGACGGTTTTGCGTCACGGCGAGTCAGCGCGCGACGACTTGTTGGCCGTCGCGCGCGTTCAAGGATTCACGGCAGCGTGACCGGCTCGATGCTCAGGTCATACCCGTAGGCATGGCTGGCCACACCGACACCGAGCGGCAGCGGCAAAGGCAGAAATCCGCCCTTGGCCTGCAGCACCGTGCCGGTGCCGATCTTGGCGTTCTGCGCGCTGTAATGGCCTTCGATCACCGCGGTCACCACCTTGTTCTCTACCCGGAACAAACGTGCGGAGGCCGCCGCGAACTTCAGCACCGGACCGGTCACCACCGTGCTGGTGTTCAAGCGAGTCCGCGGGCCGGCCGCCTGGGTCTTGCCGCTGCGGGTGCCGAGCAAGGTCTTGACGCTGACATCGACCATGCCCAGCTCGACCAGATCACCGAAACCGAGCGCCGCAAAACCGGCGGCGGTCTTCGTGCTTTCGGTGATCGCACCCAGAAAGATGCCGTAAGCCAGGATGCCGTCCGCCTGCAGCGCCAGCGGCGGCACCACCTCGACGAAGGAAATCACCTCGTCACTCGGCCGGCCCTCGCCGCCATCGGCGCAGGTCGAGCCGGACACATGCACCGACGCCCGACGCCCATTGCCGGGGAACGTGAAACCAGGCGGCAGCAGATCGGCAAACCGCGAAGCCGGATAGTTCAGCAATACGGTCTGCTCGGCGCAATCGCCAAAGTAAAGGAAATTTGCCGGCGCTTGCAGCGGCGGCTGAGCTTCGGCGCTGATAGCGGAAACGGCGAGCGTGGCAACAGCAAGGAATCGGACGGTCACGGCAATGCTCCCTGGCAATGGTGGATGAGCGCTAGCTGCCGCCTGCTTCTCCCAACAGAGCCGGGCGGCCTCGCGATTGTGTACGCCGCCGCTCGAAATATCTTCCACCGATGCAGACATCCGAATCAGCGCGGACTACCGGATTCGGGGGACGGCGTCGATCCGCCGCGGCGGCGGATCGTCACGACGAAGAGGCCCGCCAGCACCGGAATCGCCGCCAGCGCGAAGCCGAGCCAATCCCACAGACCATTGCCGACCAGCATCGCGACGATGCCCAACGGGCTCAGAGGCAGCAGCCACCACAGCGCCTGACGGGCGCTCATCGCGTCACCGCCGTCGCCGTTCTGGCCACGGCGCGGCGGCGGCGCGCCCACCATAGCCAGGCGCCGTTGCCGGTGATGAACAGGGTCAGCAGCGACGAGGCGACCCAGAGCAGCTTCAGCGGCAGGCCGCCGTAGTCGCCAAAATGCAGCGGCTCGGAAATCAGGATCGCCTTCAGATACAGCGGCAGCGGACGGGCATCGGCGAGCTGGCCGCTCACAGCGTCGACGAGAGCGACATCAAACAGGCGTTCGTCGTAGGGCTGGGTGCCGGACATCAGGATCATGTAGTGGCGCGGGCTGGAGAAATCGGTGCCCGGCCAGATCAGGAAATACGGGCGCTTGTCCGGCAACGCGGCCTGCGCGGCCGTCACCGCCTGGTCGATGGTCACCGGCAATGCGGTCAACACCAGCGGTACGGCATCGGCGGCGACCGGCGTCTTCCCCGCCATCTCCTTCAGCTCGGTGGATTGCCAGATCGCCAGCGCGACGCCGCCCAGCGCCAGGGCGACGCCGGTGATCGTCACCACCAGCGCCCAGCCCAGCACTACCGCGCCGATGAAGTTGTGCAGATCGAGCTGCATCAGCCGCGTGCCTCGGCCACGCCGGATCATGCCGAACAGCAGCTTGCGCACGTACGGCGCGTAAACCACAACGCCGGAGATCAGCGAGATCAGCACCAGCAGCGCGATCAGCCCGCCGAATAGCTGGCCGAAGAAACCGGCAAACCAGTTGGCGTGCAGTTCGAGGATGAAACCGGTCGGCGTTTTCTCGAAGTCGGTGGTACCCAGCGGCTCGCCGCTGTAGCTGTTGTAGAAGTACGGCTTGCCTTCCTCCAGCTTGGTCGCGGTCAGCGGTGCCATGCCGACGACCGTTCGTTCCGGATGTTCGATATCGACGAACACCGAGATCGGCCGCAGCTCCGGCAGCTGCTTCTGCGCGGCAGCCACGATGTCGGCCAGCGGTTTCGGCGCCGCGTTGCCGGCACGCTCGACCGCCGGCACATAGCCCAGCGCTTCGTCGATCTCCTCGTGGAAGATCAGGATCGCGCCGGTGATGCACAGCACCAGGAAGAACGGCGTGGCAACCAGGCTGGCCCAGCGATGCAGCCAGAGGTTGGCGCGAAAGAAGCGACCCTTGCTGCGTACCGCGGACGTGGCTGGAGAAGTGGACATGTCGCTCTCGGTTTCAGTAGTCGTAACGCAGAGTCGCCTTGATCGTGCGCGGCTCGGCGAGGGTCAGCAGGCCGCTCTGGGCGTTGGCCCAGTAGTTCTTGTCGGCGATGTTCTCGACGCCGAGCAGGAACGCCGCGCGATGGCTGGCAAGCCGGGTTTCGTAGCGGATGCCGAGATCGAAGCGCGTCGAGCTCTTCACCGTCTGGGTGTTGGCGCTGTCGAGGAACTGCCTGCCGACGTGATAGACGCCGCCGTTGACGAACAGACCCGGCAGCGGTCGCACTCGGTAATCGGCAAACAGGTTCGACACCAGCCGCGAAACGCCGACCGGCCGCTTGCCCTCGGTGCTGGCATCGCCGGTGTCCTTGGTCGTCGGGTCAAGGAGCATCACACCTGCGACCAGGCTCAGGTCTTCGGTCGCGGCACCGCTGGCACCGAGTTCGAAGCCGCGATGCTCCTGCTCGCCGTTCTGCACGTAGGTGCCGTTCGGCACCGCCGGATCACTGGTGTCGACGTACTCGAACGGCCGCTTGATATCGAACAGAGCCGCAGTAAGTGTGATCCGCGCGAGTTCCAGCTTGCCGCCGATCTCGAACTGTTCGGTCTCGATCGGTGCCAGCACCTGGTTCGCGTTGCTGGTGCCCATCGGTGCCGTGCCGCCCTGCTCCAGGCCCTGAGCGTAGTTCGCGTACAGCGAGGCATAGGCCACCGGCTTGTAGATCAGCGCAGCGGTCGGTGAGGTCTTGTGAACCTTGTTGACCGGCGGCAGAAGGTCGTCCGTCGCGGTGTCGTAGTTACGGATCTCCAGGCTTGAATAGCGGGCACCGAGCAGCAGCGACCATTGCGAGCCGATGCTGAGGATGTCGCTGAGCAATACACCCGAGGCGTCCGATTTCTGGGCCAGACCGACCGTGATCGGCACGGTATCCGGTTCCGGCGCGTCGACCGGGTTGTAGAGATTGGTCGGGTACACGCCGAGGAAACCATCGCCATTGAAGCGCGATTTCGCTTCCGACCCGCTCAGTCCGAACGTCAGTTGATGGCGGATGAAAGCGGTATCGAACTTGCCATGCAGCAACACTTGGCCGCTGGTCTGACGGTTGGTGGAGCCGCTGATGCTGCCGAACAGTGCGGCGTCGCCATTGCTGTCGGAAATGCTGCCGAAGCGCGCGTTCTTGGTCGCCGGGCGGTGATCTTCTCCGTCGAGCAACTGCGCAGTCACCGACCAGTCCTTGGCGAATTCCCAGTCCACGCGCTGATACAGCGTGCGCGCCTCGGTCTCGAAATTGTCCCAGGGCTGGGCGATGTTGCGGGTCGCCTTCGGCGGCTTCGGCACGGCAACGCCTGCGGCCACCACGAAGAACGGCTGCAGCTGTGGGAACTGGTTGTTGGCGTATTCGATGATGGTCGTCGAGGTCACGCCGGGAGCGGCGCGCCAGTCGAACGACAGCGAGGCGCTCTTGTGGGTCCAGTCGGCATCCTTGACCGCCTGCTCGCCATCCTTGTAGCCAACGTTCACCCGGAAGCCGAACTGGCGATCGGCACCGAAGCGATCGCCGATGTCGGCGTTGAGGCCGAACAACGCCCGGCCGGTGTAGGTGGCGGACGCCGAGCGTACCGGCACATCGCCCTGCCGCTTCGGAATGAAGTTCATCGAACCGCCGACGCTGCTGGCGGCGCCCAAGCCGTACAGGAAGGCGCTCGGGCCCTTGAGGATCTCGACCCGATCGAGGTTGCTGATCTGGTAGCGGCCATCGGACAAACCGACATTGCCCGGCAGGCCGTCATACAGATAACCGTCAGTGCCGATGCTGAAGCCACGCAGCGAAGCAAAACCGACCGGCACATTGCCGACCGTCGCCGAAGGATCGTTCTTCAGGTAGTCGCCATAAGTGGCGGCCTGCTGGTTGTTGAGCAGATCGCGGCTCAGCACGTTGATCGAGTACGGCGTATCGATCAGCGGCAGATTACCGAGCGCGCCGCTGCTGGCGTCAGTGGCGCGGTACTGATCGCGCGCGCCAGTGACGGTGACCGGATTCAACTGCGCCGGCTGCGCATCGGCAGGCTGGGTGTCGTCAGCATTCGCTGGAATGGTGATGACGACGAGCAGCGCGGCGGCCGCCTTGATCGACAAGGTCTTGCTGGATGACATCGAACTTCTCCCCGGATGTTTTTTTTGTGGTGACGAACACGGCACGAGCCGCTGCCCAGGCGGCTTCGTTCGACAAGCTCATGCGAAAGTTTAAATGATAAGTATTCGCAATTGAACGTCAGCCTCAACGTTTCGATGACAAATCAGAAACGCGCCTCCAACTGCACACCCAGCCGCCGCAGGGTGCCGTAGCTGACGAACCGTCCTTCTTCGGTGATGCCCAGGCCGGTGGTGGTCCGGACGCTGCTCTTGACGGTGTCGTCATCGAGCAGATTGCGGCCGTAGAGATAGGCCGCCAGCCGCTGGCCCTGATAGCCCAGCCGCGCATCGAGCAGCCGGCGGATGTCGCCGCGCTCATCGGCGGCGTTGGCCGGGCTGCTGTAGTAGGCGGCCGTGCTGCTATAGCTCAGCGACACGAAGGCACCGGTACGGTGCCGATAACTGCCGCCGACACTGCCGCTGAAGCGCGGCGCATCGACGAACTGATTGCCGGAGAAATCCTGGCCGTTGTCGACGAAATCCTTGAACCGGGTGTGCGCGTAGCCGCTGCTCAGATACAGCTCGAGCCCTCTCAGCGGCTGCCAGCGGGTTTCCAGTTCCGCACCATCGAGCACCGAGTTGGCAGCGTTCTTGGTGCTGTAGTCGAAGCCATCGTCGCTGTCGATGGTCGCCACCTGCTGGTCGCGCCAGTCGACGTGATAGACGTTGAGATTGATGCCGACCTTCTGCCACGGCGTGGCGCGGAAGCCGACCTCGTAGTTGCGGGTGTACTCGGGCTTGAACTCGTTGATGGTGCCCTGGCCACGCAGCACTTCGGCGCCTCCAGCGCGATAGGCCTCGCTGTAGGTCGCGAACAAGGTCCACTCCGGTGCCAGCCGGTAGCGCAGGCCGATCTTCGGCAGCAGTGCGCTGTACTTGCCGGTGGCGCGCTGCGTGCCGTCGGTGGTCGGCAGCAGATCGGCTGCAACCAGTACCGGCAGCACGTTGATGCCGGGTACCGTTTCGTTGCCGAACAGATAGGCATCGGCCCGATCGATGCTGTAGAGCACGCTGGTTTCGCGCTGCTCGCGGTCGTAGCGCAGGCCCAGGGTCAGGGTCAGCGGCTCGCTCAGCTGGATATCGACTTCGCCGAACAGCGCCAGATTGTCGCCCTTGTTGCTGGCCAGGCTGGTGGTATCGATGCGGGCCACCACCTGGCCAGCGCCGGGTACCGGCAGCACGGCAGAGAGTGGTACCTGGAGATCGCGCAGCACGTAGTCGCGCCGGTCCTCGAAGCTCGTCGCGTACACGCCCACGGAACCGGTGACGCGGCCCCAGGCCTTGGCGTTGAGACGCAGCTCCTGAGACAGGTTGCGGCCTTTCAGATCAAGCGTGGTGCTGCCGCCGTCGCGTGCGGTCTGATCGAAGTCCTGCGCCAGATCGCCGGTGGTGTCGATGAAGCCGGTGGTCCCGCTCAGCGAAAACACCGGCGTCAGCACGTACTCGTTGCGCCACGACACCAGCGTCGATTCGTTGATATAGCGATAGGGCTCGTTGTCGGTCGCCTTGCGGCGCGTGCTGTCGCGGGCGCTGTCGGCAATGAAGAGGGTGTCCGGCGCGGCATCGGTGCGGGTACGGCTGATCGCCACCACGCTCTTGAGGCCGGCGATCGAAGCCGGCGTAAGGGCCAGTTTCAGGCGCGCCAACTCGTTGACGCTGCGATCCCAATGGCCGTCGTTGCGGGTGATGTTGACGAGATCACCATCGTCCTCCACCCGATTGGCAGCCAGCCGGAAGCCGAAGGCATCCGACAACGGTCCGCCACCGGCCAGCGCGTACTGGCGCGAGCCTTCGGTGGCAATGCGCATTCGGCCGAGCAAATCCCAGTACGGCGTCGGATCACGCGTGGTGCTGACCACCGCACCGGCGAGTGCATTGCGGCCCTGGCTGGTCGATTGCGGTCCGCGCAGGATTTCCACCTGCTCGACATCGAAAACATCCACGGCATTGCCACCGACGGCAGTCGGATCCAGGGCGATGCCATCGACATAGATGCTGATCACCGGCGCACTGCTGGGCGAGCCATAGCCCTGCGCGCCCAGGCTGTTGACGCCGCGCAGGCTGATGCTGCCATCGTCATCGGCGAGCACATTGGCAACCCGGCGCGCGAGGTCGTACAGGTTCTGGTCGCCGTAGTTCTCGATCTGCTTGCCGGTGGTGACGCTGACCGAACTCGCGGTGTCGGCCAAGGCACGATTGAGCTTCTCGCCCTTGACCATCACCGAATCGAGCCGCACCGGCGCCGGCTCGCGCGTCGGCAGCACGATCGGCTTGTCGGGCACACGGATGATGCCCAGCGTTGCGCCGTCGTCGGGCGCTTCGCTGACGGCGGCTTCCCCAGGCGGCAGCTCCTCGGCCAGCGCAGGAAAGCCGGTCAGTGCAGCAACAACGGCGAAGCACATCGGTTTTATGGTTCTGGAACCACTCATTGCCTGATGGAAAATTCGGTGCCGCCTTTCCATGGCAGCGTCAGCGAGGTGAAACGGTTGGCCGGATCGCGCACGTGCGCGGCATAGCCGGCGAGCGCCGACTTGAAAGTGCCGAGGTTGTCGGCGACCACGATCGCGCCGCAGCGCAGCTTCGGCGTCAGCAACTGCAGCACTTCCAGCGCCAGATCGGGGAAGCCGTCGATCAACACGAAGTCGATCGGACCATCGAGCGCGCGCAGGGTTTCGCGGGCATCGCCTTCGCGAATCTCGACATAGCTGCCAAGGCCAGCCTGCTCGATGTGCTGACGCGCCGCCACCACCTTGGCGGCAACCATCTCGGTACCGATCACGACATCGCGACCGCTGCCACCGCGGCTGGCCGGCTCGCAGTTGATGGTGTCGCGCAGCGCGCTGGCCAGCCAGATCGTGCTGACGCCGAAGCTGCTGCCGAACTCGACGATCCGCCGTGCCTGTGCCGCCCGCGCCAGCTGATAGAGCAACGCGCCCTGCCCGGCTTCGATGGCGATGAATTTGTCGTCATAGAAGCCGAGGTCGCGGTTGTGCCAGCGCGCGCCATAGCCGGCCAGCAGTCTCGGCAACTGCGGCAAGTAGTGGCGCAGCAATTGCAGATTCTGGGTATGCGCCTGTTCGTGCAGGCGCTCCAGCACCGCCCGCGCGCGGGCATCGGTGATCACCGAGAACGGCGAAGGACGCATGCTCAGAACTTCGCCCGCAGCGCCAGGGTGAAGCTGCGCGGCTCGCCGTAGAAGTTCTGTCGAAACGAAGAACTGACCTTCTCGTAGTACTTCTCGTCGAGCAGGTTGTTGACCGTGAGATTGGCGCTCCAGTGTGAGTTCAGCTCGTAGCCGAGCTGCGTCGACAGCACGGTGTAGGCATCGCCAACAAAGCGCGCCGTACCGACCTGGCTGTAAAACGAGCTGACCGCGCGCAGACCACCGCCGAAACTCAGGCCCTGCAGCGCGCCATTGGCGATCTGGTAGCGCGTCCACAAATTCGCCGAGTGACGCGGCGTGAATGGCGCGAATGACTGCCCTTCCTGCGTCACCGTGCCGACGCGATATTGGGTATCGACATTGGTGTAGCCGGCGCTCAGGTTCCAGCCCGGCAACAGCATGCCGGTGACCTCGGCTTCAAAGCCCTGGCTGCGCACCTTGCCGGACGACACGAAGAACCGAATGTCAGTGGGATCGGTGATCGCGCGGTCCTGATCCTGAAGCCTGAACAGCGCGAACTGGGCGATCACGCGCTGATTCAGGAATTCGGCCTTGACGCCGGTTTCGTACTGACTACCGGTGCGCGGCTTGATCAGCGTGCGGTCGGCCTGAATGGCGTTCTGCGGCTGGAAGATGTCGGCGTAGCTGGCGTACAGCGACACCTGTTCGAGCACGTCGTAGATCACTGCGAAGAACGGCGTCAGCTGGCCATCAACGGCGTATTCGGAACTCGTGCCCTGAGTGAAATTGCGGCTGCGCGATTCCCACCAGCTGATGCGGCCGCCGGCGACCAGGGTCAGCGGATCGAGCACCCGCAGCCGCACCTGGCTGTAGCCGCCGAACTGTGTGGTCTTGACGTCGTCCTGCATGGTGTACGGAAGCGGCGGCTCGGCAAGCGCGTGATCGGGCTCGAACACGTTCTGTGTGTAGCTGTTCGCGAATGTCGAGCTGTCGTTGGTCTGATCCTGATCGCGCCAGTTGGCGCCGACGATCAGGTTGTGGGTGTGCCCGGCGAAATCGAACGGCAGATTGGCGTACAGATCGGTGCTGAGGTTTTCGCGATCGGTGGTGTAGACGCCGGTCTGGATCGCAGTGTTGCCATTGGCATCGATCGCGCTGTTGGCACGCGCCACCTTGTAGAGCACCTTGCGATCGAGACGACGCACGGCGAACTTGATCTCGCCACCGCCGGCCAGACGCCGCTCCAGCTCGGCGAAGACATCAGTGGTTTTCGGGGCCAGCTCGTTCCAGTCGGCGCCGATGAAGGTCGAGCGCGGCACGTCGAGCAGGCGGCCATCGATGTACGCCGGCAAGCCTTGGTTGATCACCGAATCGACGCGCTGGATGACGCCACCAACCGACAAGGTCGTGGCCTTGTCGAAGTCGTATTCCAGGGTGCCGTAGCCGAGCTTCTTCTGCGAATTGACCACGTCCTGATAGGAGTCGCGCGTCTCGTAGACGGCGACGCCGCGCGCGCGCAGCGAACCGTCCTCGGTCAGCGGCGCGCCGCCGTCGAGTTCGGCGCGATACAGGTTCCAGGAACCGACGGTGGCCGCGCCGTTGAGCAGGGTCTTGTCCGGCGCGCGCTTGCGCACCAGGTTCAGCGAAGCGCCAGGCTCGCCGGCACCCTGGAACAGGCCACCGGGGCCGCGCAGAAGCTCGATGCGCTCGTACATCGCCGGGTCGTTGTCGACGATGTTGCCGGCGCTGCCGAACGGCAGACCATCGAGCTGGATCGAATCGACCTGATAGCCGCGCACGTAATAGTTGTTGAACAGCCCGGCGCCATCGAAACGCTGCACGGTAACGCCGGTGGTGAACTTCAGGGCATCGGCGATGTTGACGACGTTCTGGTCATCGAGCCGTTCGCGTGTGATGACGCTGGCCGACTGCGGCGTTTCCCGGATGGTCAGCGAGCCCTTGCCGATGCTCAGGTCGCCGACATAGGCATCGGCCGGCTTTTCGGCAATGACCTGCACCGGCGCCAGCGTCACTGGCGCATTGGGTTCACGGGTTTCGGCAGCCGGGTCGGAAGCCGTTTCAGCGGCGGCAATCGGGGTCGCATCCTCGGCCATCGCCGGGTTGCCACTCATCGCGACCAGCGTTGCCAGCATCAGTTTTCTATTCACAAGCGTCAGCGTCCTTCTAGGGAGATGGATAGCTGGCGAAGGGCTGGCTGGTAGATTGGAGAAACAGATTCTGGGCGACTAGCCCCGGTGCAACGGGCCTCTTTTGATCGATCGAGAATGTCTTGGATGCGGGGTCGCCAGGCGCTGCGCCAGCCGCTGCAGCCAGTGCGGACGCCAGCTCAGAGTGAACACCAGCGACGGCGCGGCAACGCTCAACAGCAGCAGCCACAGCACGGAGCCAAACGCCGCGCCATCGCGCAACCAGGCACAGCTCAGCGACAAGGCAAGCGCCAGGCTGCCCAGCAGTCGCAGCGCTTTCTTCTGCGGCGGCTGCGCGACATGGCTGGGCGCCACCTGCTGCCAGTGTCGCGACTGCGACAGGGCAAACAGCGCGAAGCCGAGATAAGCCGCGCCCGCGGCAATGATCAGCAGCAAGCTGTCAGCCATGTTCAAGCTCGGCATTTCTAGACGGCGATCGAACCGCGCGCTGTATCGGCTTGCGCTGGGCCATGTGACGGCCAGCGAAGGCAGCAATGGCGGCCGCGAGCAGCAGCACGGCATCCATGCCGACGGCGGCCCACTGGCCGTGCATCACGCTGCTCAGATGGTCGTGAGTGGTCAACGCATCGAGCAGCACTGCCAGCGCGGCCAGCACGGCGATGGCGCCGGTCTGCTCGCACCAGGCTCGCCGCGGACGCAGCGCCGCATGCGCGAAGCTGGCGAGCCAGAGCAGATAGAAGGCTCCGGTCTCCAGCTGCGGACGTTCGTAGCCCAGCCACTGCGCATCGAGCGGCAGCAGGCGATTGGCCACCAAGAACATCGCCGTCGACGCGATGATGCCGGTGACGCTGCCGACGGTCAGCGCTTCGACGATCCGCACGCCTTTCAGGCCTTTCTTCGCATGGCTGGCCCGCCGCGCTTCCAGCCAGAAGATGAAGCCGGTGGCGATCATCACGCAGCCGCTCAGGCCGAGCACGAAGTAGATCCAGCGCAGGGTCCAGTGCTTGAACTGCACCAGATGCAGGCCGCTGATGAAGCGCTGCACGGTCATCACCGGTGCTGCTTCAAAGCGGCTCAGCACGGCGCCGGTGGTGCCATCGAAATAGATCTGGTCGAGGTTCACCGTGATGTCGCTGGCCGAACTGCGGCGCACTTCCACGATTGAATTTGCATCGGCCGGATTGATCACCCGCACGAAGAACGGCCGGCCACCCTGCCACTGCTGCTCGGCGCTGGCAATCATCGCGTCGAGCGACGCCAGGGTGCCGGGCTGGTTCGCCTTGTCACGGTTGTAGCGGCCGTAGGCGTCATCGGTGAACGCCTTGATTGCCTGGGGCGCATCCGGCGTATCGGCGTAGGTGAGCAGCGGCGCGGTCGGGAAATAGATACCCATGAAAATGATCAGGCCCGACAGCACCATGACGAAATGGAACGGCAGGCCGAGCACACCGCTGAGGTTGTGCAGATCGAGACTGGCGCGCTGCAACTGTTTCTTCGGCCGGAACAGGAAGAAGTCGATGAAGATCTTCTTGTGGATGATCACGCCGCTGACCAGCAGCACCAGCATCGCCATCGCCGTCACGCCAACGATCCAGTAACCCATCTGCCGCCACTTGATGTGCAGCATGTAGTGGAACGGATAGATGAAACCGGTGCCGCCAAGCGTGCCCTGATCGGCGATCAAAGCACCAGTCACCGGATCGAAATCACGGCGCGTGCGCTGCTTGTCGACACCGACATAGTTGAGCCGCAGCACCGGCGTGCGCTCGGTGGGCAAGCTGATGCCCCACTGCGGCGAAGCAGCCGCCAGTTCCCGGGCGATCGGCACCACGCTGCGGTCCAGCGAGAAATCTGCTGGCGGTGCGGCGAGCCGGGTGGCGGGCATCATCCAGCGGTCGATCTCGCGATCGAACACGCTTAACGATCCCATCCAGAACATCGCGAACATCACGCTGCCCAGCACCACGCCGGCCCAGGTGTGCAGCCAGCCCATCGATTTGCGGAACGTGTCTTCCATGACGATTGTTGTTGAGGCTCAGGCCCGGTTTTGCAGCAGCGAAGCGGCACCATGCAGCAGCAAGGCGCCGCCACCGAGCACGATCGCCAGCCACCACAGACGCCGCTCGGCGAACGCCCACAGCAGCAAGCCCAGATAGAGCAGGAAGCCGAACATCGCGGCGAGCACCACCGCATCGCTGCGGCTGAACAAGCCGAGGTCCGCGATGCCGCGCGCCGCGAGCATCACGCTCGCGGTGGTGAAGAAGTAAGCCCCGACCACCGCCAGCAGCACGCGGCTCACGGTTCGCATCGTCGGCGCCAGCGAACTGGCGACGCGGGGCAAGAACTTCGGCTGCATCGCGAGCATGACGGCAGGCTTCAGAGATCGACGGCGATGCTGAACACGAAGCTGCGCGGCGCGCCGACCACGAGATAGCCCAGCCCGGTGAAACCACCGGCCGAGGCGTAGTAGTTCTCGTCGGTGACGTTGTCGATGCGCGCGCGCAGGGTCAACTCATGACCACTGATATCGACGCGATAACGCGCACCGAGATCGATCCGCGCCCAGCCCGGCACGCGCAGCGCATTGGCCGAGTCGTAGTAGCTGGCTCCGGTCTGCACGAAGCGCGTATCGAGCGCCATGTCAGGCAGTACCGGCAGCGCCCATTCGAGGCCGATGTTGCTCTGGATGCGCGGCACGCCGATCACGCGATTGCCGTCAGTCGCGCCGCCACTCGTCGTCTTCTGCTCGGCGTCGAGCCAGGTCACACCACCGAGCACTTTCAGACCGGGGGCAGCGATGCCGTAGACGTTCAACTCGGCACCCTGATGACGATCCTGGCCGCCGGCCTGAAACTCGTTCTGGGCATTGACCAAACCACTTGGCCGCTTGGTGGTGAACAGCGCCAGACCGCCGCCAAGCTTGCCGGCATCGAACTTCATGCCCACTTCCTTCTGCCGCGACACGTACGGCGCCAGCACTTTGCCCGGCGTTGCCGT
Source organism: Nevskia ramosa DSM 11499 (assembly GCF_000420645.1). Classification (NCBI taxonomy): domain Bacteria; kingdom Pseudomonadati; phylum Pseudomonadota; class Gammaproteobacteria; order Nevskiales; family Nevskiaceae; genus Nevskia; species Nevskia ramosa. The sequence continues at coordinate 415,055 of NZ_ATVI01000007.1, forward strand.
GGCCTGACTCGGGGCAGTGTCGCCCTGGGTCAGACCTTCGATGTAGTTCGCGTACAGCGAAATCTGCCTGGTCGCGCGGACCACCAGACCAACCGATGGACTCAGCCGCGAGTCGTCGTAAACCGGAGCAGGCTCACCGGTGGTGTAGGCGTAGTTCTCCACCTTCAGCGTCTGATGGCGAAGGCCGAGCGTCAACAGCACGCGCTTGTCGAGGAAGTCCAGCGTGTCGCCGACGGCATAGCTGGTCAGCGTCGTGCGATTGGTCAGTTCCGGGTTATCGAGTTCATTGCCGACGAAGGCATTGGCGCTGAAATCCGGAAGTGGCGACTCGGTCGGCGTGTACAGATTGGTCGCCAAGGTGTTAAAGAAATCGAAGGCATAGGCGTTGTCCTTCTGGGCCTCGAAGTAGGACGCGGCAAACACCAGTTCGTGATTGACCGGCCCGGTCTTGAGCTTGCCACGCAGGCCGACTTCGCCGGTGTCGACACGGTCCTTGCGGGTGTTGTCGAAGCGCGAGGTATTGGCTGCGCCGGTGTCGGCATCGGTGACCGTGATGTTGGCCAGCGAGTTCGCTTCCTTGCTGCGACGCAAGCCATAGGCCGCGTAGGCGGTGAGGTTCTTGATGATGTCGTACTCGCCGCGCAGCGTGCCGAACAGATCGCGCTCGTTCGAGTACGACCAGGGTTGCGCGTAGTTCTTGCTGGCGTCCGGCGCGTCCGGCACGCGAGTCACCAGCGAGCCGAGCTGGATGTTGGTGCGAGTCTGGTCGAGCTGGTTGTTCTGGTAGCCGATGTCGCCGGACAGGCGCGCCGAATCGCCGCGCCAGTCGAGTCCGATCGAGACCAGGCCGAGCTTCGCCTGTTCGTCATCGACCGCGGTATCGCCATCGCGATAGGCCGCGTTGATGCGCACGCCGAAGGCGTTATCGGTACCGAAACGGCGGGCCACGTCGAGCGCGCCGCTGCCGTAGGGTCCGTTGCCGGAGCCGGCGGTGAAGCGGGTCAGCGGATCGTTCGGCGCGCGCTTCGGCAGCAGATTGATCGCACCGCCGATGCCGCCACCGCCGGGATTGGCGCCGGTCAGGAACGCCGAGGCGCCGCGCAGCACTTCCACGCGCTCGAACAGTTCGGTGGCGATGTACTGGCGCGGCAGCAGGCTGTACAGACCGTTGTAGGCGACATCGTCCGAGCCGAGGACGAAGCCGCGGATGATGTACGACTCCTGGAAGTTGCCGAAGCCGCGCGCCACACGCACGCCGGAATCGGACTGCAGCACGTCACCGACGCTCTTCGCCTGGCGATCCTGGATCAGCGCATTGGTGTAGCTGGTGATCGAGAACGGCGTTTCGAGGTTGTCCCGCGTGCCGAGGATGCCGGCCCGTCCGCCACGCGCCACCTGACCACCCGCATAAGCCCGCGAAAGGCCCTGCGCCGACGCATCGGCGCTGGCGCTGACCGTCACTGGCGCAAGCTGCACGGCGTCGTCCGACGATGCAACCGTGGCTTCGTCGGCGGCCGGCTGATCGGGCGGCGCGGTTTTCTGCGCGGTCTGGGCGGATACGGAAGCAGCTGCCAGCAAGCCAGTCGCAGTCAGCGCGGCGACGGTGATTCGGGCTATCGGTTGCATGTACGTGGGTGTCTCGAGTGATGAGAGTGGGCCTTCGTCCGGCGCCAATGCCGGCTCGACGGTGATGCGGCAACAAGCACCCCGGCAGGCCGCGAGGCGCGCCGGGGTTGAAACGAAGTCGGTACGTTTTCCTGCGCTGTCTCGTCGACAGCCGAAGCGAAGTTCCCTGCGCTACAGGCTCGGCGCGGCCAGCGGCGGCACTGGTGGTGACTGGTCGCCCTTGGCCAGTTCGAAGGACAGGGTCGAGGTGTGGGTGATGAAGTCGTAAGGCTTGCCGCCGGCTTCGCCCGGGGTCTTTTCGGTGTGATGGCTCAGCAGCAGATAGCGGCCGCGCCAGGGCAGCAGGGCGTGGATGGTGCCGGTCTCATCGGCCGCCACTTCGCGGGACCAGCCGGACATCGCCACCACTTCGACTTTCGCGCCCGGCACCGCTTCGCCGTTCCAGTAGACGCGGAAGGCCCCGGCCTCGCCGGTCGGCACGATGTCCAGCGCCAGCTTCGGCTTGCGCGCGGCCAGGTCCGACACATAGCGGGCATGCGGCACCCAGAGCATCTTGCCGGTCAGGCCCAGTTCGCCACGCGCCTCGCGCACCGGATACGCCAAGTCTTCCACCAGCAGCGATTGCCCCTTCGTCGCGCGGCTGGCCAGAACGTACTCGGTGGTCTTCTTCTCCAGCACCACGGCCTGCTCTTCGCCATCGGCCGCAATCAGCAGCCCGGCCGGCTTGGCCAGCTTGTCGAGAATGCCCGGCGAGTCCTCATGCAGGTTCAGGCGGAATTCGCCGAAATACAGCGCTGCACCCTTGGCGTCCTGCTCGATCCAGATCTGATGGGCTTGGCTGCTGCCAGCTGCGAACAGCAGGCCGAGAACAGCGAGGTGACGAAAGCGGACTGGCGAGGACATGGGAGAGCTCCGGCAGGAATCAGGATGGAATGGGAAAGACGCAGTCAGTCGCCGGTGACTGTGCTGCTGGCCGTCATCGTTGGCGGCGGCAACATCGACGCTGCGCGCGCCGGTTGAACGGGGGGACAGACTTCTGCTCATGGAGTCTTGGCGGCGAGCTGCGAAGGTTCGACGAAGCGATCGAGCACGCGGTCGATCCAGCTGCGCATTTCGGTGGCGGCCATCTTCTGATTGCTCAGCGCCTCGGCCTGCTCGAACATCGATTGATACAGCCGCTCTTCGCCCTGTGCGGCGTGGATCACCAGTCGATCGTGCCTGGCGAAACGGTCATCCCAGGCCTGGCGAACCACGGCCCAGTAGTCGCGGGTTTCCTGCCAGTACTGGCGGCCCTTGCTGAAGTCGTGATCGCTGATCCGGGTGTAGGTGTTCAGGCCGCGTTCGTGAGTCAGCACCTGTTCGCCGCCCGCGGCCTTGCGATCGATCTTCAGGTTGTCCTGCTCGTGCACCCAGCCGGTCGGCGTGATGGTCTGGCGATTGGTGCCGGTGAGCTTGTCGTAGTCGTTGCGGGTGGTCAGTTCGCGGCGCGGCAATGGTCGCCATTCGACTTCCGACGTCCACGACGACACGCCGCCCTCATGCGTCCAGCGGCCGATGCCGGCGTAGCGCGGGCTGTCGTCGACCTGCCAGACCGCCTGCGTCCAGCTGCCGGCAACTTCGGCAGCGCTCAGCTCGCGACGCACCCAGGTGTCGTCGCCGGTATAGGCCCAGAGCCTTGCGCGCTGGTACTGCCAGTCCTGCCGCCAGTGCTTGATGACGTCATCGCCGATCACCAGCACATGCTGGAGCACGATCCGCGTGCCGCTGTCTTCGAGCACTTCGACGAACTCGAAGGCGCCGCTGCGGTGCTGCTCGTGCGGCTTGTAGCCGGCCTTCAGCGGCACGTCCTCATCGAACTGGAAAGCCACCTTGAACTCGCCGGCCATCGCCAGGATCGCCTTGCGGTCGGCATCGAAACGAGCCTTGTCGGCAACCGGCGGCGTGCTCGGCGACAGCGTGATCGGCGCCTGCGGTGTGGCGCTGCAAGCAGCGATCAGCAGCGCCAGTAATGCGGGCAGTCTCATCGGTACGATTCCCTTGAGCATGTGGGCGAGAACCTTCAGAAGCGCAGACGAACGTTGCCGCCGACGTTGAAGCCGGGCTGGCTGAAGCGGTCGATCGCCGGATCGCTGGCGAGCCGGCTCTGGACGCTGGCGGCCGGCACGATGCGGCGGTCGCCGAGGTTGAACAGGCCGAGGTTGAAATCGGCCTTCGGGGTGACGTGCCATTCGCCGAGCAGATCGACGCGGACGTAGCCCGGCGCCTGATAGCCCTGCCCATTGCTGTTGTCGGTGCGGCTGTCTTCGATGGTCATCGTCGACACCAGTTCGGCGGACACCGGCAGCGCTGCCGGACGCCAGGCGAGGCCGACGATGCCGGTCAACGGGTCGATCGAATTCAGCGGCACATTCGCCGACAGGTCATCACCTTTCGCCCAGGCCAGTGCGCCACGCAGGTGGAAGGCCTTCAGCGAGGCATCGAGCAGCGCGCCACTGACTTCGCCCTTCGCTTCGGCACCGAAGATGCGCACCCGGGTCAGGTTCTGCGACTGGAATACCAGCAGGCCATCGGCATTGACGCCCTGCGAGACGAAGCTCTGGATGAAGTTGCGATAGCGGTTATAGAACGCGGCGACCGAGGCCGTGGCGTCTTCCACACCGCCACGCAGGCCGACTTCGAAACTGTTGCTCGTTTCCGGCTTCAGATCGGGATTCGGAATCGCCGTGTAACCGAACTGGACGTTGGTGAAGCCGACGTTGACGTCCGAGTACGGCGGTGCGCGAAAACCGCGCGCGTAGTTGCCGTAGGCACTCAGGCGCTCGTTGAAGCGCCAGACCAAGCCTAGCTTCGGCGACAGGTTGAGCTTGTTCAGATCGCTGGGGTCAACGCCCGGGTTGTCTTCGATGAAGATGCTGTCCGGCCGCGGATCGAGATCGTAGTAATCGACTCGCAGGCCCGGAATCACGGTCAGTGCGCCATAGCGGATGTCGTCCTGCGCGTAGAAGCCGGCTTCGAGGGTGTGGGTGATCGGGAAGTCGCGGACCGGAAACGCGTCCGGGCCGATGGTCGAGGTTTCGGTGCCGGCGGTGAGATTGCGTTCGCTGCCGCTGCGCGACTGCGCGGTGCGGATCCGTTCCAGCTCGAAGCCAGCGACCCAGCGATGCGCGAGCGGGCCGGTCTCGAGCACGCCGGTGGCGGTGGTTTCGCCGCCGATCACCTGCTGCTTGAACAGCGCGCGACGCTCGCGTTCGCGCATCGAGCCGCCGCCGGTGCTGACCGTGCGCGACTCCAGCGTGTCCTGCCGCGTGCGGCTGTCGTTGAGATAGACGCGCCACAGCAGGCTGTTCAGCGGGCCGAGATCGAACAGCGTCTGCTCGAGGCTGACTCGCGCCCGGCGGGCCTGATCGTCGGCCGCCAGCGCCGTGGTCTGAGTGGTGGCTGATACCGCGCGCACGGCGCTCAGCGCCTTGGTGTCGCTGTCGTCGACCAGGCGTTCCAGGGTCAGCTTGATCGGCGCATCGCCGGTCTCGCCGTAGACGAGCTTGGCCAGCAGGTTCTGGCTGACGGCTTCGCTTGGGTCCGGCTGCGTGCGCGTTGTACCGGTCCCACTATTGTTGCCCTTGTTCGAGAGCTGATCGCCGCTGCGCACCACCGCCGAAAACAGGCCGGAGAACGCGCCGCTGCGGCCGGCGATGGTGCCGCCGCCGATCCAGGTGTCGTCAGCGCTGGCATAGCCGCCACGGGCCTGCACGGCCAGCTTGTCGTCGGGTCCGGCGAGGTAATCGAGCGGGTCTTTCGTCGTGAAGCTGACCACGCCGCCGAGCGCGTCCGAGCCGTACAGGCTCGACGCCGAACCACGGACGATTTCGATGCGCTTGAGGTTGTCGAGGTCGACGAAATCACGGCCGGCGTTGGAGAAATCGCCGATCGAGAAACCATCGGGAATCGGCACGCCATCGATCTCGATCTGCACCCGATTGCCGCCGAGGCCGCGAATGGTGAAACCGCTGCGGCCGAAGCGCGAGCCCTGATACGGCACGCTGACGCCGGGCTCGTAACGAACCAGATCGCTGATGTTCTCGACCACGCTGCGCTGCAGATCGGCAGCGTCGATCACGGTCACGGTCGCCGGCACTTCATCGAGCCTGCGTTCGTCCTTCGTCGCGCTGACAGTGACTTTGCCCAACGTGATCTCACCCGTTTCCAGCGGTGGAAATGCGGCTGTTTCCGCTGCCGCCGCACCGCTGATAACCCCCAACAACGCCCCCTGCCACCACCGCTTGCCCATGACTGCTCCTGACTGAAGTCCGGAGTCATCGCTCGCTAACGGTCGTTGGCTGGCCTTGACTGCTTATGGGGTCGCATATTAATAAGAATCATTCTCAGTAACAAGCCGAAGAAAGATACTCGGGTGAATTCTGATCAAGCGTCGACTTGTTGATCGTCGCTGAAGGCGCGGTCCAAAGCCGGCAGATACTCGGCATAGGCTTTCCAGCGCGCCACGGACTTCGTGTAGATCGGCTGCCTTACCTGCCAGCGGCTCGGCGTCTGCACCGCGCGTTCGGCCTTGTGGAAAGCCAGGCAGCGCGCATCCCAGGGGGCATCGAGAAAGCCGATCAGCCGTCGCGCCTGGCCTTCGAGATCGGCCACGGTTTCCTCGTACTGGAAGTCGATCATCTTCATCGGCAGCACCTGACGCCAATGCGCCATCAGCCGCAGGTACTGCTGGCGGAAGAAGGCGAGATCGTCGAAATCGGTGGCGTAGCGCTGATCGGGGCTGAAGTTCTCCATCCAGATCGACAGGGCATTGTCGCGGCCATCGCGAATGCAATGAACGACTCTGGCGTTCGGGAACAGCAACGCAGCGAAAGCGAGATGGAAGAAGTTCAGCGGCGACTTGTCGCTGATTCTCGCGGCCGATTTCGACGCATCTTCACGCAGCGCTTTCAGGTAATCGAGCGCCAGCGTTCGGCTGCTCATCTCGTCCAGCTTCTGCGCCGCCTGCCAGGGTTCTTCGTCGTTGCCGATCAAACCATTGGCAAGCCGCGACAGGTCCGGCAGTTCACCGGCGCCATGCAGCAGCGGATGAGACGCGAGAATCTGCTCGGTCAAGGTGGTGCCGGAACGCGGCAGGCCGACGATGAACACCGGCTGATCGGTGCCCAGACCGAGACGACGACGTCTTTCGAAGAACGCGACATCGAAGGTTTCGATGATCCGGTCGATGCGCTGGCTGAGTGCCGCGCGATCCAGCGGCCCGTTCGCCTGGCGGCGTGCGGCATTGCCGGCGAGGCCAGCCGCAGCGGCCTGCGCGTAGTCCTTGCGCCGATCATGGAACTTGGTGAGGCCGTAGCCGACCAGCGCCCTCGCCTCGTCCTTCACTGCCGGGTTGTCGAGCAGCGCTTGCGCCGTGCTCAGCACGCCCGCCTCGGGTTCGTCGCGCACCAGCGCCAGATACTGGCCCAGCGCCTGCGCGTGCTGCGGGCGCCGATTCAGCACCTGCAGATAGCAGCCGAGCGCACCATCGGCCTCGCCGAGATCTTCGAGCGTGCGGCCGAGCCCGAACCAGCCTTGCAGATGATCCGGATCGAGCCCCAGCGCCTGCCGGAACAGCGATTCCGCTTGCTTGACCTTGCCAGCCTGCGAGAAATGCTGGGCAAGTCGGCTGCGTGCGCGAGCCAGTGCCGGATCGTGTTTCGCGGCGCGCTCGAAGCATTCCAGCGCGTCTTCGAGCTGGCCGGCATCGATCAGCAGATTGCCGAGATTCAGATAGGTGTCGGCGCGGCTCGGGTCGATCAGCAGCGCGGTCTTCAATGCCTTGAAAGCTCCGTCCCGATCACCGCGCTTCTTGAGTGCAGTGCCGAGGTTGTGCCAGGCATCGGCATGACGATCGTCGATCCGGATCGCTTCGGCGAAGCACTGCGCGGCGTCGCCGAACTTGCCTTCCAGCGCATGGACGCGACCGAGGTCCGACCAGCTGCGCGGATCGTCCGGCGCCAGTTCGCAGGCGCGGCGACCGTGGCGATGCGCAGCATCGAAGGCGCCGGACGCCGCCAGCATCTGGCCCAGATGACGATGGGCGTCCGGCTCCTCGGGCGCTTGCGCGATCCGCGCCCGGCACAGCGCCAGCGCGCCGGCCGAATCGCCTCGGTTCAACAGGGCCTGCAAGGTTTCGCCGAGCGGCGCTTCCGTATCGAGCGTGGGTTCGGCGACGTCATTCATGGACAGACGATGGAATCAGTGCAGCCTTGCGGCGTAACGATGAGCGGCGGCCTGCACGTGCTGGTTGGCGAGGGTGCGCGCGTTCAGCCAGTCGATGACATCGGCCGGCGACGAGGCCACGCCAAGCACGCCGGGCAAGGTTTCCAGCACCACCTGCGGCGCATGCCCGTAGGCAAGGCCCAGCGCCGGCACGCCGATCCGCTGCGCGGTCATCAGTTCGGGCAGATGGTCGCTGAGCAGCAGGAACGATTCCGGCGCATGGCCGGATTCGGAAACGAAGCGGCCGAACACGCCCGCGCGAGCGTAGGCGCAGATCGGCGCCGGGCTGGTGTAGATCGAGGTGATCATCCGGTTCAGCGCGTGATGCCGGGTCAGCCGGGTGGCCGCTTCCGGGCCCAGGGTGGTGATGTAGTGCAGTTCACTGCCCTGCTCCTTGAGCGATTCGACCAGTTCCATCGCGCCTTCGCGCAGCGGCGCCTGGTAGCGGCTGTCCTGCTCGTACATCTTCCAGTAGTCCTGGCTCAGCTTTTCGATCAGCTTGGGATCGGCGCAACCGGCGATGTCGGCAATCAGCGTTTCCAGACGCGTCGAGCGCAGGTCCTCGATGTTCAGCAGCCGCCGCCAATTGGCGCGCTGCTTGTGCGCCACGGCATCGAGCGCGTGCTGAACACCGGCCACGGTGTCGATCAACAATGCCTCCAGATCAAAGACCAGGCGAGATGGTTCAGCAGCAAGTCCGGCGGAATATTTGGGCACGCGAATCTCCAGTGGCGGCAAGGGGCTTGCTGGCATGGGAAATTGCTGGCTGCCTCATCTTATTGAGAATGATTCGCATCGACAAGCACCGATGGTCGGCGCACGGTGCTGGTCATTCAGCTGCCGGCCACCTCCACAGCAGCAGCACGGCCAGCAGCCGCGGCCGCCAGCTCAGCACGAAGGCGACGGTGACTGCAGCCACCGCCAGCGCCATCATCCAGACCAGCACCGCCATCGTCGCGGTATCCGCTTCCAGACACAGCAGCAGCGCTGCCAGCAAGGTCGCGAAGCCGAGGCCGCGCAGCAGCTTGGCGACCGGCGGCGAAGGTGGCGCTGATCCGCAAACCTGCTTCCAGTGCACGTCCATCGCCAGCGCCAGCCAGGCCATGCCGAGGCAGGCGCTGAACAGGGCTGCGATCAGCAGCAGGGCATCAGGCATGTCGGGCCTCGCGCAATTCTTCGTCCTGGTCGTCGGCGGCTGCACTTGCCACCGCCGTGGCGCGGCGTTGCAGACGGCGCGCGGCAATCGCGGCCAGTGCCGCGCAGGCCAGCAGCATCAGATCAGTGCCTGCGACCGGCCAGTAAGCCTCGGACAAGGTCTTGAACAGGTGATCGCCGGTGGTCACCGCGTTGAGCACCACGGCGCCGATGGCGAGCACCACGATGGTCCAGCACTGCTCGGCCCAGGCTGGCGAAGTACGCGCCTTCAGCACTGCCGACGAGCGCCAGATCGCATGCACCAGGCACAGCATCCAGGCGGCCCAGAAGCTGCTCTTCTCCCAGAGATCGCGCTGCGCCAGATCCTCCGGCAACAGCCGGTTGGCAACCAGGATCGCCAGGGTGGCGACGACCATGCCGGTCACCGTGGTCACCGCCAGCGCATCGGCCCAGCGAGCGCCGCTGCGGCGTCGTTCGGAATGCTGGCGCTTGCGCTTCTCGACGAAGAACACGAAGCCGGTGACGATGCAGACGCTGCTCAGGATGCCGCCGGCGAAGATCAGCCAGCGCAGGGTCCAGTGCTTGAAGCGCTGCAGATGCATGCCGACCAGGAAGCTGTTGACGGCCGACACCGCGCCTTCGGGCGGATCTTCGTGAATCAGCTTGCCGGTGGAGCCCTGGAAGTGCAGGCCCGGGCCGCCGCCGACCTGATCGGTGTTGTCGCGGTAGACGCTGACATAGGCGTTCGAGCTGCCGACGTGGTGAACGATCAGGAAACCCACCTCGCCCGGAACCCCGCGCGCCACCCACATCGCTTTCGCCTCGGCGACCATGCCGTCGACGGACGCCAGCGTGCCCGGCGTGCCGGAGGGCTCCAGATCGAGGCCGGTCTGCGTCGCTTCGAGTTTTTCCTGAGCTTCGGCCAGAGGCCGCATCATCGTACCCAGCACCGGGAAATACAGGCCGGCGAAGATGATCAGTCCGGACAACGCCCACAGGAAATGGAACGGCAGCGCCACAACGCCACTGAGATTGTGCAGATCCAGCGTGCTGCGCTGAACCTTCTTGTTTGGCCGGAAGGTGAAGAACTCGCGGAAGATCTTGCGATGCATGATCACGCCGGACACCAGCGCCGCCAGCATCGCCAGCGCCGCGAAGCCGACGATCCAGTAGCCGATGTCGGCCCAGGTGAGATGCAGGCTGAAGTGCATCGGATAGAAGAACGCGGAGCCGATTGCCAGGCGATTCTCCGGCAGCTGCTTGCCATCGCGCGGATCGATGGTGATGCTGCCGTGGATGTGATCGTCCGGCAGCGGCGAGTTCGGCACTTCGAACTCGACGAACATCCGCAGCACCGGATCACGATGGGTGGTGAACGCGCTCCAGGTCATCACCGTCAGCTTGTCGGGCAAGGGCTGGCTAACCCGCGTTTTGGCAGCCGCCAGTTCGTCGGGATCCGGATCGGTGATGGTGCGGAAGATCGGCTCCAGCGCCGTATCGAACGACGGCATCGGCCGGGCTTCGATGCGGGTTGCCGGAATCGCCCAGCGATCGATCTCGCGATCGAACACCGATAGCGAGCCGAAGAAGAACGCCACCATCAGCACGAAGCCCAGCAGCAGACCGAACCAGGTATGCAGCCAGGTCATCGACAAGCGGAAATTCTGAAACATGTCTAGAGCCTCACATCAGAGCGCGCGACAGCCACCAGCCGGCCGCCGTCATCACCACGCCGCCACCTGCCAGCACCGACCAGACCCGCGTCAGGCTCGCCGCGACGAACGCCCAGCAGAAGCCCCACAGCAGCACCAGAAAGCCGAGCATCGACGACAGGCTGGAGGCTTCTTCCAGGTTCATGCCGGCCGCGAACAGCAGCATCGCCCCGAGCGAGATGAAGCCCCAGGTGAACGCATAGCCGCCCAGCGTGCTGGCCAGCACGCGGGACGCGACGTACCACGGTGGATGTGAAACCGATGCCATTGCTGCTCCTAGCGGCGCTTGCCGTCGAAACGGTAACGCAAGTTCAGCAGTACCGCGGTCGGCGAACCGAACTGGGCAAGGGCATTGTTGCGGTCCGCGCCTTCGATGTAACGGGCGTTGGTGACGTTGCGCAGGGTCAGATCGATCTGCACATCGCGGAAGCCCTTGTAGAACGCATGCAGATCAAGGCGCTCGTAGCCAGGAATGGTGCCGACCACGAAAGTGCTGACACCACGATCGTCGATCGCAAAACCGGTGAGGCCGGCACCGAAGCCCTTCAGCAGGCCGGTCTGCACCTCGTAAGCCGTATACAGCGCGGCCTGCCAGCGGGCGCTGCCACCGGGCGTGCGGCCAAAGAACTGATCGTCCGGATCCTTGAACTCCGATTCAACTCTGTTCAGCGCCAGGCTGATGTCCCAACCTGGGAAGGGTCTGCCGTTGGCTTCGACTTCCACGCCATCCGAGCGCTGCAGGCCGCTGGACACCGAGTACGGCCTTTCGCCCGGCGGGACGACCGCACTGATGGGAATGTCTTCACGTTCGATGCGGTACAGCGCAGCGTTGACACCCAACCGACCACCGAACCATTCCGTCTTGGTACCGAACTCATAGACCACGCCGGTTTCCGGCTTCAGCAGATTGCCGTTGATATCGGTGCTGAACAGCACCGGCTCGAACGATTGCGCGTACAACGAGTAGACCGAGACCTGCTCGCTCAGGTCATAGGTCAGGCCGACGCGGCCGGTGACGTCGCGAACCGAGTCCGTCTGCTTGACGCTCTCGTCGCCGTTGAATGCACGCAGCGACACTTCGTCGTAACGCAGGCCGAGCAGCACGCTGAGTCGTTCGATCGGCCGGACCTGCCCTTGCGCATAGAAGCCTGTCGCGCTTGGATTGCCACCGAAGAACGCGCCCGGGAAACGCTCCTGTGCCGGCTGCTCGAAGACGTTGTCGTAGAGGTTGCCGGAGGCGTAAGCGGTATAGGAGCCACGGCGCGAATAGTTGTTGCTGTTGTGATCGACGCCGAAGGTGGTTTTCACTTCACGGCCAAAGGCATCGAAGGCACCGGACAGCTGCAGTTCGCCGGACCAGATTTCGCGATCGATCTCGAAATCGTTGCCGAGAACGGTCGTGTCGCCACGCCGTTCGACGGCTTCAGTCTCCGGGTTGTCGCCTTCCGTGAAACCGTAGGAATAGGCGTCGACCCGGATTGGCGTGTCGATGCGCGTGGCATTCAGGCGCAGGGTCGCCAGCCAGCGATCGCCGAGCTTCTGTTCAAGCGTCGCGCTCGCTGCCAGTGTTTCCCAGGTGTAGGGCTTGGCCGTGATCACGCCGTTGTACTGGCTGCGCGGAATGTTCGGCGCATCGAAACCCGTTGCAGTTCGGCGCAGCGCGAAACCGGTATTGGCGATGATGTCTTCGCTCTGGTACAGGCCATGCACCAGTAGCTTGGTGGTCGGCGTCAGATCCAGTTCCACGCTCGGTGCGACAACCGTGCGCTGCGCTTCCGGGCCATCGACGAACGAGCCAGTATCCGCATACGCGGCGACCAGGCGGCCGCGAGCCTTGTCGGTGCCGAGCGGACCGGTGACATCGAGGTCGGCGCGATAGGTATCGAACGAGCCGGCGGTCACTTCGATGTCGGCGCGGGCATCGGCGAGCGGCTTCTTGCGTACGCGATTGATCAGGCCGCCGACGCTGCCACGGCCGTAGAGCACCGAATTCGGGCCCTTGACCACTTCGATGCGGTCGTAGATCGCCAGATCGGGCAGCGAGAAGTACGAGCCGTTGACGAAGCCGTCCTCGCGGAAGTCGTACAGGTCATCGATGGCGATGCCGCGGATCGTCGTCTGATTGAAGCCGAACGAGGGCTGGCTGGCGAACGGACCGTTGCCGCTGAACTGGGCGACACCGGCGGACAGTTCCAGCGCCTGACCGAGCGTCTGCACCTGGCGCGCGTCGAGCGATTCGCGGGTGATGACGGTCACCGATTGCGGCGTCTCTCGCAGGCTCAGCTGCATCTTGGTCGCCGTCTGCTGGGTTTCCGCCTTGAAACCCTCGGCACGCACGCCAGCCACCGTGACCGGCGCCAGCGCGACAGCGCCGGTCGATTCGACCAGCCAGCCGGCGCCCTGGCTACGCGCGCTCAAGCCGGAACCGGCGAGCAGGCGTTCCAGCGCCTGCGCGGCACTGTAGCGGCCGCGCAAGGCGGCGGCGCGGCGGCCCGCCAGCAGTTCGCGATCGGCCGCGACCTGAACACCGGTCTCGCGGCTCAGCGCGGTCAGCGCCGTGCCCAGCGGCTGTTCGGGAAGATTCAATTCGAAGAACTGCACCGACTCGCCGCTGTCCTGCGCCAGGGCAGCAAGCGGATTCAGGGCCAGCGAGCTGCCGAAGCTGCTGGCGATCGCCATCGACAGCAGGCGCAGAGGCCGCCGGGTACGCAACTGCATCGTGGAACTACCAGCTTTCATCCCTACTCTCCCTATCGAGCGCGTGGGCCTCCCGCGTGCGTCGCGGTGCCGTGCACTTCTGTTGACGTGTGGCTTGGGAGGGCGTGGCTGAAACCTTGGCTGGCCCGTTACAGCGGCGTCCCTTCAGGCCGCTGTCGTATCGAACGGATAAGAATCGTTCTCAACAAATTATGCTGGGCTTGGTCCGGCCGCGTCAAAAGGCAAAATTGTGTCAATGCCGAGCGGATGCCTGGCGTTCGGCGAAGGCCGAGCGCCAGGCAAGGCGGATCGCAGCAGCGTTTCAGTCGCCGATCAGCGTTTCGACCGCCGGCAGCCCGGCATTCGGGCCTTCCCAGCCCTGCATCGCCAGCCAGGCGCGCTCGCGCAGCAGCATCTCCTGCGCGTGGGCCATCACGGCGGCGTTGATCGCTTTCGTGGCTGGGCCATCGGCAGCCATCGCAGAAGCACTGATCGCGGCGCCGACGCTGGTGCGCAGCGCCAGGTTGGTCGCTTCCAGCTCGGCCGGTGCAACGCCGGCACGGCTCAGCACGTAGCGTCCGGTTTCGACGCTAGTCGCCAGCGCAGCCAGCGTTTCACCGAGTTCGGGCAGCGCTGCGCCGTGGGTGGCGAGGCTGTCGGCCAGGCCGAGAAACTGCTTCAGCTCGTGGCAGTCGTAGCGGTACTGCAGCGGCAGGCGCTGCGCCATCAGATGCAGCATGGCAACCACCAGCTGCCCCTGTTCCTGGGCCAGCTTGTTGGCCGGATCGACGGCCGGCAGCACGACATCGGTCAGCGACTTGATCAGCGCTGGAATCTGGAAGCTGGGACGAAGTTCCATGTCAGAGCACCTCCGCCATCTGGGTTCGCAGCTCTTCGAGCAGCGGATAGGAAATGCCGCTCAGCCAGGCGACGAGCACGTCCTGATGGGTCTTGCCGTTGAGCGGCGCGCGGTAGCCGGTAGCCAGCACGATGGCCAGGCATTTGTAGTTGTTGAAGATGTCGTAATAGCGCATGCGCTTGGGATCGACCTTGAGGCCGGAGGCGCGCTCGTAGCGGGCCAGGTATTCCTCGATCGGCAGGCAGCCGGCGACCAGGAAGGTCTTGCCGTCTTCGGCCATCTGGCCGAACTGGCGCTTCGCCGACCAGGACAGATCCTCATGGCGATCACCGAGGTAGGCCAGTTCCCAGTCGAGCCAGGCGGAGATGCGCAGATCGTGCTCGGTGTACAGGAAGTTGCCGAGCCGGTAGTCGCCGTGGACCATCGAGATGTGATCGATCGGCGGCATGTTCCTGCGCAGCCAGGCCATGGTCAGGCGCATCAGCGGCACGTCCTCGTGGGAATCCTCTTCCCAGACCCGTTCCCAGTGATTCAGCGCCCATTCCAGCGCTTCGGTGCCGGCGGCCGGGCGATCGTAGGCGCCGATGTCAGCCTGCTGCCAGTCGAAGGTATGCGTGATCGCCAGATGGTCGACGAACTGCTGGCCGAGCGCTTCGCGGATCTCCGGCGGAATGGAGGTGCCGACGCCGCTGACCGTGCTGGTCGACTTCGACGGCTTGGTCACGCCTTCGGCAAAGCCGTAGACGATCGCCGGATACGGCAGGTATTCGCCATAGGCGTCGATCCAGTACGTCGGTGGCACCGGCACCTTGCCTTCCATCGCCTTGATGATCTGGAACTCGCGCAGGCGGCTGGTTTCGGTGATCGCTTCCGAAGGCTCCATGCGCAGCACCAGCGGCGTCGAGCTGCGGCCGATGCCGGGCTGATTCCAGTGCAGCACGAAAGCCATCTGCAGCTTCGAGGCACCACCGGACAACCAGCGGGTATCGGTGATCGTGAACGGCTCGGTCAGCTGGGTTCTGAGCAGCGCTTCAGTACCGGCCTGCAAGGTGTCGAGGCTGACCGGCGCGTACGGCGGCCCGGCGCGGCGTTCGAGCTTGCGGGTGAGCACGCGATCGATTTCCTGCTCGCAGGGATAGCGCTTGCGCAGGTGCTCGATCCACTCGGGGCTGGGACGGTTCTTGTCCACGACTGCCATGCTGCTCTCCTCGCTGTTCTTTCTGGTTATGGCTCAGCAGCGCGCGCGAATCGCATCGCGGTTGCGGGTCAGATAGGCGCGGCTCAGGCCGATCTGCTGTACCCCGTAACCGAGCTGGCCCGCGCAACTGACCCGCATGAAGCTCTGAAGATAAGTGTTCGACGGGTACGGTGCCCAGTAGCAGCTGTTGAGCGCCGAATAGGTCATCTGGAAACGCTTGCCGCGCACGTCGACGATTTCCAATTCGCCGCCCATCGGCACGGCCTTCCGGTACTCCTGCGTGCCGCGCGCTTCCTTGATGCCGTAGGTCTTGCCGTCTTCGAGCACATAACCGCTGACCAGCTTGCCGTAGTCATTGGTCTTGGCCAGATCATGAGCGACGAACAGGTGCGCGGTCAGTGCCACGCCGAAGCTGGCGTGCCACCAGATCACCGAGGAATTGTCGCGTTCCGGACGCGGGCCCCAGCTGCGATCGCCGGTGTCGACGCAGTCCACTTCGTAACGCTTGCCGCGCACGGTGAGCTGGCCGCGGATGCGATAGGTGACGTCGTAGTGACCGGACCAGGAGGTATCCCAGGCCGGGCCGTGGCGTTCGGCGGCCATCGGATCCATCGCCGGATCATTGAGATCGTAGGGCTCGTGGATGGCTTGAAAATCGAGATCGAAATGGGTGTCGTCGATGCCTTCGTAGCGCGCGTGATAGCGCTTGGTCGGATCGGTGGCGGTGATGCTCAAGCCGTTCGGCAAGCTGAAATCGAGCAGCGACTTCGGGCAAGGCAGGTGCTGCTGGTTGTCGATGTAGATCTGCTCTTCCCAGAGATCGGTGATTCGATCATGGATGGTCACATCGGCCATGCAGACGCCGAGCATAGGCCGGGTCAGCACATAGATGATGCCGCTGACCGTGGTCCCCGGCACATGGAAGGACAGCGCCACGGTTTCCACCCACTGCCAGTGGGAATCGGGCTTGAAATGGAATTCGGCATCCTGCGGCTTGATCATCGTCTCGCTCCGTTGCACCCGCTGACGGCGTCCGCTTTCACCAGCCGGATCGCCTGAGAATAAAAATGCGCCCGATCCCTGAAAGGGGGGATGGCAGGACCGGGCGCGTCAAAAGAATCAGGACTGCAGCGAGGCCATGTAGGCGAGGTAATCGGTCGGCCACATGAACTCGGTCCAGCCGACCGCTGCCTGGCCATCGATCGTGCAGCGCATCGCGCCTTCGACCAGGGTGCAGGTCGGCACCGGCGGCATCACCAGGGTGGCGAAGTACTCGCCTTCCACCTGCACCTTGCGGCCGAGGGCGTCGGTGACGGTGGCCGAGATGGTCTTCTGGTGGTAACGGGCGTCGGTGGTGAACGACACCTCGACATTGGCGACCTGGGCGAACTGGCCATCGCGATTCAGATAGCCGCGCAACTCGCTGCGGCCGCCGACCTCGATCTTCCAGAAATGCACCTGGGTGCCTTCGTTGTAGGCGTGCAGCCACTTCCAGTGCTGCGGCTGGCCCCAGTCACGCGTGCCCCAGGAATGGTCACGGGCACAAAAGGTATCGAAGGCCAGCGACTTGCCGTCGACCTTGATCGTGCCGCGAACTCTGCCGGCCTGTTCCAGGCGATCGGTCGCCGCGAACGCCGGGCAGCCATCGGGATGGAAGCTGTAGGCGAAGGCAGGGTGCAGCGCTTCGTAGTTGGCATCGATGATGACCCTGTCCGTGACCACGCCGAACGTCGCGGTCTTCAGCTTCAGGTCCTGGGCCAGGTGCAGCTTGCCGACTTGCCAGTTGTCGAAGTTCTTCTCCGGGCCCATCGGAATGCCGTCGACCGCTTCGAAGACCGGCGTGTCGCCGATGCCGGGGCCATAGGCCGCGAGCGCCGAGCCCGCGAGATTGTCCTTGGTCACCCAGGTGTAGACGAACGCGGCGATGCCGTGCTCGGGCAGCGCGATCACGTAAGGGATCGACTCGCGCTCCAGCGGCAGGTTGCGCAGCTTGTGGCGGCCGTCGTTGATCGGGTCCAGGATCGGCATCGGGCCGTTCGGGGGTAGCTTGCTCATCGGAATCTCCTCGTTGTTCGTTGGTGCTTCGTATTGGTCGTGATCGCTTCAGCGCGCGCCGGCATCGAGCAGCGACGCGATCGGCGGCACGGCTTTCGGGTCCGGCTCCCAGCCCTGCATCAGCAGCATCGAGCGGTCGCGCAGCAATTGTTCCTTCGACATCGCCAGCACCGCATCGCGGATGCCCGCGCGGCAGCCGGCTTCGCCATCGCGATAAACCTCGGTGACCAGTTGGCCGCTGGTGACTCTCAGCGCCCGCACCATCGCTTCGACATCGGCCGGCGAAGCCTGGGCGGCATCGAGCGTGCTGCCGGCGATCTGCGTTGCCTCATAAAGCGCAGCCACTGCGGCCTGCGTGCCTTCGCCACCCTTCGCCTGCGCGACCAGTTCACGCGCGGTGGCGATCAGTCGCGCCAGTTCGTCGCAATCGAAGCGAAACTGGTTCGGCAGTTGCTGCGCAAGCAATGCGAGCAGGCCGATCGACAACTTGCCCTGCTCGATCGCCAGCTTGTTGTTCGGATCGATCGCCGGCAGCACGACATCGCTGAGCGCCTTGATCACACTTTGAATCTGGATCTGCGGTCTCATCTGCATGTCAGATGCTCTCCTCGATAAGACTGCGCATCTCTTCGAGCAGCATCGGCCCGATGCCGATCAGCCAGGTGACGAGCACGTCCTGATGGGTCTTGCCGCCGCGCGCGGTGCGGTAGCCGGTGGCCAGACTGAGCGTGGCCATCATGAAATCGTTGTAGACCTTGTACCAATGCACGGTCTTCGGATTGACGCTCAAACCGGTGGCCTTCTCATAGGCGGCGATGAACTCGGCTTCCGGCATCAGGCCGGAGGTCAGGAAGGTCTTGCCGTCCTCGGCCATCGCGCCGAACGCGCGGCTGGTGGTCCAGGCAATGTCCTGATGACGATCGCCAATGCGGCCCAGTTCCCAGTCCAGCCAGGCAGTGATCGTGGTGTCGCGCTCGGTGAACAGGAAGTTGCCGAGGCGGTAATCGGAGTGGACGACGACGGCGCGATCGAGCACCGGCAGGTTCGCGCGCAGCCAGGCAGCGGCGAGGCGCATCAGCGGCACGTCTTCGTCGCAGTCTTCTTCCCAGACCCGCTCCCACCAGTTGATGCCCCACTCGGCGCATTGCGTGGTGCCGACTTCGGGGATGTCGAAAGCATCGAGCCCCTTGCCGCGGAACTCGGCGGTGTGGATCTTCGCCAGATGCTCGACGAACTGCGGTGCCAGCTTGGCGCGCAGCGCCGCCGGCAACTGCGTGCCGAGGCCGCTGACGCCGCTGGCGGCGGTGCTCGGCTTGGTGACGCCAGGCGCGAAACCGTAGATCAACGCCGGATACGGCAGGTGATCGCCTTCGGAATCGCACCAGTAGACCGGCGGCACCGGCACTACGCCTTCCATCGCGCGGATCAGCTGGAACTCGCGCAGGCGGCTGGTCTCGACGATCGATTCGCTGGGCTCCATGCGCAGCACCATGGCCGTGCACGACAGCCCGTCCTGCGGGTGCTGCCATTCGAGCGTGAAGGCCATCTGCAACTTCGAGGCGCCGCCGGACAGCCAGCGCGCGTCGCGCAGTTCGTAAGGCGTGTTCAACTCGGCATCGAGCAGCGAGCGGACGCCGTCGACCAGCGTCTCCAGCGCCAGCGGCGAATAGCCGGGGCCGGCACGGCGCTGCATCTTCCGAGTGAGCACGCGATCGATCTCGCGCTCGGTGGGAAAGCGCGCCCGCAACTCGGCGATCCACGCCGCGCTCGGCTGGCTCTTGTCAGGTGTCATCACGGCTCCTCGCTGGTTCTTCTTCGTCTGCGGTTCCAATATGGAAGCTGCAGACCTATCGCACTCTCTCGACGACGTGCGGCATCGTCCGGGTGCTTGCGAGCATAGGATTGCCGCTAATTGACACGGTGTCAATATTGAATAGACAGTACGACAATAAAATTAACCGGCACCGAAAAATGGAGCTGCACGCAGCCCGTTTATCATCCGCCTACTTTCCGGACTCAAGATGACATGGCGCGTATCGAATCCCGCCCGACCCGGCGCACCCGCGCCAAGCACGGCGATCAGCCGAAGCTGACCATCGAGGAACGCCTGCTGGCGGCGATGGAACGGCTGCTCGAAAACGGCCATCGCTTCGCCGCACTGACGGTCGAACAACTGACCGACGAGGCCGGCATCGCCCGCGGCACTTTCTACCTGCACTTTCGCGACAAGGGCGAACTGGTGGCGCGGCTGATGAGCCAGGTCACCGAAGAGATCATTGCCAGCACCGGCACCTGGCTCAGCGATGCCGAAGACGCGCGCCATCAGGTGCTGCAGCAGGCACTGGTCGGCATGGTCGCAACGTTCAAGAAACATCAGGCGATCCTTGCTGCCGTCAACGACACCGCGCCCTACGACCAGAACGTCGCCAGCCTGTATCGGACGATGGTCGACCGCATCTGCGCGCAAAGCCGGGTGTCGCTGGACACCATCCAGCGCAAGGGCCGCAGCCGTCCTGGTGCCACCGACGATGTCGCCGAAGTCTTGAGCTGGATGATCGTCATGTACTGCGCCCGCTTCATCGGCGAGCGCAACGGCGCGGAGCTGGATCGCCTGGCCGAATCGCTCGGCTACATCAGTGCCAGCACGGCGTTTGCGGACCCGCCCGCTGCAGCGGCCAAACCGGCCACTCAGAGAAAGACGAAGTCGTCGATGTAGCGGATCGTTTTCGCGACTTCGCTCTCGGCAAACACGTCGCGCCCGGTCAGTTCGCAGAACTCCGACGACACCGACATCAAGGTGCCGGCCAGGCCGATAATCGCGTAGTACAAGCGAGCCGGATCGCCCCCGCGCACGCGCCCTTCGGCCTGGGCGCGAATGATCATGCCGATCACCTGCTCGAACGAGGCGCGCAGATGCGTTTCGATCAGCCAGTGGATGCGGCCGCTGCCCTGAGTGCTCTGCTGAACCATGATCCGGTGCAGTTGCGGCACGCGCGCGGAGAAGCGCACGAAGTTCTCGATGAACGCGTGCAGGCCGGCCACGGCATCGCCGATACCGGTGAGACCGAGCCGCTGCTCGAACTCGAGCCGGTAATGGCCGATCACGTCTTCCATGGTGCTCAGCCACAGCTGCTCTTTCGACTCGAAGTGATAGAGCAGCAGTGGATGGCTGACGCCGGCGCGCTCGGCCACCGCTCGCGTCGACGTGCCCTCGAAGCCGAAGGCACCGAAGCATTCGAGCGCAGCGTGAAGGACCTGCTCGCGCACCTCGGCGCCGCGCGGCTTCTTGGCGGTGCCTTTCGGCTTCTTCGGCACCGGCGCTGGTGCGGTAGTCAAGCGTGCAGCGTGGTTGCGCCGCTGGCCACGAGCGTTCTTGGCGACCTCGGTGGCGGGCGCTTCGACGGTGCTGCGCTTCTTTATCGGTTCGCTCATCGGCGAAGCCTAAGCAATTCCGGCTTCAGTCGATATCGATGACGATCTTGCCGAAGTGCTGGCCGGACAGCTGATAGCGGAAAGCATCCGCCAGTTTGCCCAGCGGAAACCGGGCATCGATGATCGGCTTCATGCCGCTCTTCTCGATCGCCTCGACCATGCGCAGCTGCATGGCGCGGCTGCCGACCGCGATCGGGCGGATCTGCTGCTGCTTCATCATCAGCTTGGCCAGATTGATCTCGGCCACCAGCCCACCGAGGATGCCGATGATGATCAGGCTGCCGCCGACCTTGACCGCGCTGATCGACTGATCGAGCGTCGCCGCGCCACCGACATCGATGACGTGATCGACACCGCCGCCGGACAACTGGCTGATCGCCTCGCCCCAGTTCGGATCGGCGCGGTAATCGATGGTGGCATCGGCACCGAGCTTCTTCAGCCGCTCGAGCTTGGCCGGCGATGACGAGGTGGCGTAGACCTTCGCCCCGAAGGACTTGGCGAACTGCAGTGCGAAGATCGAAACACCACCGGTGCCCTCGACCAGCACCTGATCGCCCGCCTTGATCTGGCCGACTTCGACCAGCGCCCGCCAGGCGGTCAGCGCGGCACAAGGCAAGGTCGCCGCTTCGGCGAACGAATAGCCTTTCGGAATGCGGGTCAGCTTGTCCGGATCGACCAGGCTGAACTCAACCGCGCAGCCATCGGTGGAATCACCGCCGAGGCGGCTGGTGGTGGCCGCCGTCGGCTCGCCGTCCTGCCAGTCCGGGAAGAACAGGCTCATCACCTGGTCGCCGACCGCCCAGCCGTTGACGCCCTCGCCTACCGCGACGATTTCACCAGCGCCATCGGAGATCGGAATCCGGCCATCCGCCGTCGGCAGCATGCCGGCCGCCACCGCGTAATCGTGGAAGTTCAGCGACAAGGCGCGCCAGCGCACCTTGAGCTTGCCCGCGGTGATCGCGGGTTCGGCTTGTTCCTCGATCGACAGCGATTCGAGACTGGTCGGCAAACGCACCACGGCTGCTTTCATCAAATACTCCTTGGCGACAACACTTTTCCGCAGGCTCAGGCGGGAACCAGCTTGTTGCCGACCAGAGCGACTTCAACGGCGACGGTATCAGCGTATTCCTCGACGTCGGCAATGAAGCCATTGTCGATGCGCAGCACCATCGCGTAATGCGGCTGCGAGTACGGCAGGCCGGTGGGGCCGATGCCGTGACCCGAGGCGAGGATCACCGCGCGATTGCCGTCGACGATGATCTCCTTGAGGGTCAGCTGTGGCGGTTGCTTGAAGCTGGCCAGCGCCGGCACCAGCGCGCCCTTGACGGTATCGCGGCCGTGCATGTCGGTGGACAGCGGCGTGGTGCCGATGATCCGGTATTTCACGTTCGGCGCCAGCAGATCGAAGGCGTCGGCGAAGGCGCCGCTGCAGAGCAGGTCGGCATATTTGCGGGCAATGCTGCGGGTTTGATCCATGGTGTTCTCCTCGTTGTTATGGAACGAATCTACCGAGCCACCGATTCAGCTGGAGGCCTGTGCAAAGAAGCTTCTCGATGCCGGCACCGTTGGCTGCGTGCACAAGGTGCCGCCGTCCACCGGCAGGATGTGGCCGGTGATGAAGCGGGCCTCGTCCGAGGCCAGGAAGGCCACCGCCTGCGCCACTTCCAGCGGGCCACCGAGAAACGGCGTGCAGGCACCGTCGACGTTGATGTCGATCAGCGGTTTGGGGATGAAGCCTGCGGTCAGCGGC
Organism: Nevskia ramosa DSM 11499; assembly: GCF_000420645.1. Classification (NCBI taxonomy): domain Bacteria; kingdom Pseudomonadati; phylum Pseudomonadota; class Gammaproteobacteria; order Nevskiales; family Nevskiaceae; genus Nevskia; species Nevskia ramosa. Next base: position 437,800 of record NZ_ATVI01000007.1, read on the forward strand.
GTCAGCACCAGTGCTGGCGCCACCGCGTTGCAGCGAATGCCGCGCTTGCCGTAAGCCGCAGCGACGTGCTGGGTGATGCTGTTGATCGCCGCTTTCGAGGCGCTGTAGGCCGGCAGGCTGATGTAGGCCGCGAGACCATAGGTGGACGAGGTGTTGACGATCACGCCGCCGCCGCGCCGAAGCATGGCCGGGATCGCATGCTTGCAGCCGAGCATGGTGCCGCGCACGTTGACGGCCATCGTGCGGTCCCAGATGTCGATCTCCATCGCGGCGATGTCGGCATCCTTGGCCAGCACTTTCGGGTCTTGCAGCGCTGCGTTGTTGTGCAGGATGTCGAGACCGCCATAGCGCGTTTCCGCATGGGCGATGGCGGCCTTGATCGAATCCTCGCTGCCGATGTCGCAGACGAGCGATTCGGCAATGCCACCGGCCTCGCGGATCATCGTCGCGGTGGCTTCTGCGGTTTCCGGATTGAGGTCGGTGCAGAGCACCGATGCGCCGCGTTCGGCCATCAGCTTGGCCGTGGCCTGGCCGATGCCGGAACCGGCGCCGGTGATCATTGCCACTTTTCCCTTGAGGCTTGACATACGCGACTCCGGTGCGGTTCAGACGGGCAGCGGTTCGCGCAGCACGCGCACCGCGATCGGCAGCTTGGCGTGGCCGACCTTCGGCTGGCCATGAATCTCGACAGCCATCGCCGCCTGGGCGAGTGCGTAAAGCAGGTGCATCAGGCGCTGCTCGGCTTCTGGCATCGCATCGAGCGGAAAACTCTCGAGGTATGCGAGGGCGGCTTCGGCGCGCGGCTGCATCGCATCGTAGAAACGCCGGATGCTGTCCATCGAAGACGCGGCACGATGCTGCATGCGGGCATCGAAACTGGGCAGCGCCCATTCGGCGGCATGCGCTTCGAGGTCGGCAAAATCGGCTGGCAGAAGAGCGTTGTTCATTCGCTCATGGCCTCCTGCACAGTGGCCGACTGCGCCCATTTCTCGACGTGATGCACCGAGTGCCGCAGCAGCGCTTCGTTGTCCTGCAGGTACATCGCTTCCTTGGCGCCGGACTCCAGGCCGCGCTGCACGCGCGCGACGTTGGAAACGTCCTCCACCAGCACCTCGACCACGCGCGACAGGTAATGCTCCTGCTGGAAACGCTCGCGCACGCTGAGCGCCTTGGGCACGTAGAAGCGCACTTCATGGCGGGTGGTGTGATAGCTGGTCGGCCAGAAATGATGGGTCCAGAAACCGCCGGGGCCGGTGTCGAGATTGAAGTTCGGGAACACGAAGTTCACATCCATCGACCAGCTCTTGGTGCGCGTCGGGTTGACCGAGGGATGAGCCAGGAAGGCATCCATGCTGCCGACCTTGCCGGCGGCGATGGTGCTGCCGGTCTGCACTTGGCTGTAGGCGAGCTGTTCGACCTTCTGGTGATCGTGCGGCCGATATTCCGGGTTGCCGTACATCGAGCAGAAGCGATGCGGACCGAAAAAGCGCGCGTCCATCAGGCGGCCGGTGCGATTGCTCGTGGACGCGAACGTGGTGCCGATGGTTTCCGGATGGATCACCGGGATGTGGTACGACTCGCTGAAGGCATCGGCGACCACTTTCCAATTACAGTTGAGCTGGGCCTCGACGACGATCGGATTGTCGGCATTCGGATACTCCATGTTGGCCAGGAAGCTGCCGAAGTCACCGAGAAAATCCTCGAGCGAGACCGAGGGCTTGCGCTCCAGGTTGATGAAGATCCAGCCATTCCAGACTTCGGTCGCAATCTTCGCAAGACCGGCGGTCTTGCGATCAAGGCCGACGAAGCATTTCTCGTCCGGCACGCCGCGCAACTCGCCATCCGTACCGTAAGCCCAACCGTGGTACGGACACTTGATCAGCTGGCTGCAGCCCTGGGGCTCGCTGACCAGCAGGTTGTGGCGATGCGAGCAAACATTATGGAAGGCCTGTACGCGGCCCTCACCGTCGCGCGTGATCAGCACCGAGGCTTCGCAGATCTCGATCTCCTTGACCATGAAGCTGTGCGGCCTGGCGATCTCTTCGACTCTTCCCATGATCAGCCAGGAGCGCCCGAACACCCGCTCTCGTTCCAGCTGGTAGAACGCCGGCGAGCGATAGGACTCAGCCGAAACCGGACCGTTCTTGAGACCCGCGAGCTGGGTCCATTTGTTGGCGATGAAATCGTCCGCTGCCATCGGCTGTGCTCCTGCTGTGATTGCGATCTGTCGGGTCTGAAACGCGACGGCTCAGGCCGCCGTATAGCCGCCGTCGACGACCATCTCCATGCCGGTGATCCACTGCGCGGCGTCGGAGGCGAGATAGCGAATTGCCAGCGCGATATCGATGGGACGGCCAAGGCCAAGCAGATGTCCGGCCTCGAAGGCGGCTTCGGCCGCGGCCTCGTCGGGCACGATGCCGAGCTTCACGAAGTCGCGTAGCGTCTTCACGCCCATCTCGGTCTTGATCAGGCCCGGGTGCACCGAGTTGACGCGGATGCCGTAGTGCAGGCGCGCGCATTCGTTGGCTGCCGCCTTGGTCATCAGCCGCACCGCGCCCTTCGATGCGCAGTAGGCGCCGAGCCCGGCAACGCCCTTGATGCCGGCGGCCGAGGACAGGTTGACGATGACGCCGCCCCTGCCTGCCGTGCCGCCCGGCCGCATCGTGCGGATGGCGTGCTTGATGCCGAGGAAGACGCTGGTGCCGTTGACCTCCATCTGCCGCCGGTAGTCGTCGACGCTCATGTCGGCAAAGAATCCGGCCAGTTCGAGGCCGGCGTTGTTGACTACGAGATCGAGGCGGCCGAAGCGCGCGATGGCCTCGGCAGTCGCCGCTTGCCAATCGGCTTCCTGGGTGACATCGAGCCGGAAGAAGCTGGCTGCAGCGCCGAACTTCGCCGCCAGCGCCTGGCCTTCGTCGACGAGCAGATCGGTGATCAGCACGCGGGCGCCGCCGGCAATCAGCTGCTCGGCCGTTTCGGCACCGATGCCGCGTGCCGCGCCGGTGACCAGCGCGACCTTGCCGTCGACACGAAAGGGATCGGTAGTACTCATGTGTACGGTGCTCCTGACGACGTGGAGTGGATGATTCAGGCCTTGCAGAGAATCTGTGCGAGCACTCGGGCAAGAACGTCCGAAGGATTTGTTTCCTTGCCGCTGGAGCGGAATCCGACATGGGTATCCGGCCGAACCAGGATCGCGCCACCGTCCTCGACCTGTTTCAGCTGCGCCCAGGTGCCGCTAGCATCGGCGTAATCGCCGCCCTCGCCGATCACATAGACATCGATGGTCACGCCGTACTTCTTCGCGGCGGCCGACGCGGCTTCCTTCCAGGCCTTGCCCCTGGCATCGGTGAGCAACACGAAGCGGCCATGGCCGGTGATGTCGTGTGTCGACACCTTGCCGCTGGCGCCTTCGAGCCAGGCATGCGGCAGGCGGTGACCAGGACGCGTGGTGACCACGTAGTTGACGCCCATCGGATCGCGCGCCGGCGCCGGCGTGCCATCGGCCACCACGGCGTTGCCGTCGTAGTGGAAGCCCATCTCGAGATCGTGCGCGCAGAACTCCATGCGCTGCGTCTGCAGCACTTCGTGCATGCGGGCGCGGGCCCAGTCGCCTTCGTAGCCTTCGGAGATCAGCATGTGGAACGCGCCGGCATTGACCTCCGGCGGCGCCCCCGGAATCAGGCCGAAGCCGGCATCGGTGACGAAGTGATTCATGAACGTGAACAGCGCCCACTTGGTGTTGCGCGCAGCCACCGGACGACGCTCCTGCTCGTAGCTGTCGAGCAGCTTCAGCGAGGCCTCGCCCTTGACCAGAGCGGTCAGCTTCCACGCCAGGTTGTGCGCGTCCTGGATGCCGGAATTAAGTCCCAGCCCGGTGGTCGGCGGGTGGCGATGCGCCGCGTCACCGATCACCACGCAGCGGCCACCCTGATACTTGTTGGCGAGGATCGCTTCGACGATCCAGTGGCTGACCTTGTGCACGTGAATGTCGAGGTCCGGCAGTTTCAGCAGCTCGCGGATGCGCGGCACGATCACGCTCTCGTCGAAGTCCGGATCGCCGGGACGGAACGCGAAGTGGAACACCCATTCCTCCGAGCGCCGGTCGTAATGCGTCGGCCCCATCGCCACCATCGCGCCGCTGCCCCAGCCGCCGCCGCCTTCCGGGTTGATGAACCAGCGGATCAGCGGCGCGTCGTCATTGATGTGCTTCGACAGGTCCGCGGTGAAATGCGTGCTGACCATGTCGATCAGGTTGGTCGGGCCTTCCAGCTCGATGCCCAGCTTCGGGCCGATGGTGCGGCCGCGATCGGCACCGACCAGGAACTGCGAGCGCACCTGGTAGGTCTCGCCACTCTTGAGATCCTTGATCAGCGAGGTCACGCCGTCGGCGTCCTGCTCGAAGCTCAGCAACTCATTGCCGAAACGCACGTCGCCTGGCGCGCCGCGTTCGGCGAAATCCTTGAGCACCGGCTCCAGGCGCAGCAGCGGCAGATTGGCAGACAGCACCGCGCTGTCCTTCGTGTAGGTGTCGTACAGCGCACCGCCACCGAAGGCGTCCATGCGGTAAATGGTCTTCTGGTCGAGCGGGCCATCGCCGCCCAGCGAGGTGAGCCAATGCACCTGGTGCATGTTCTCGAACTTGGTGCCGCGCTGGTAGATGGTGTCGGCGACGCCGTACTCGCGAAAGATCTCCATCGTCCGCTGGTTCAGGTAATGCGCCTTGGGCAGATGCGAGGTCGAATCGTGGCGCTCCACCAGCAGCGACTTCGTGCCCTGCGCCGACAGGAAGATGGACAGGCTCAGGCCGGAACCACCACCGCCGCAGATCAGGACCGGGGTTTCGAGGGTTTGCATGGAGTCGCTTCCAGGTTGGAGTTCAGTGAGCCGGCCGCAGGATCTGCTGCAGGGCCTGTTTCAATTCGTGGTGTGGATCGGCAACGCCCCGCCTGGCACGCCAGGCAACGATGGCATCGGGGCGCACCAGCAGCGCTCCGGTTTCGTCGACTTCGGACAGCGCCTGCCAGGCGCGATCAGCGTCGAGCGCATCGCCATCCGCCGCGATGCGGACCGCAAGCAATGGCAGCTTCAATTCGGTGGCCAGCTGGCGCGCGGCTTCGCACCAGGCGGCGCCCCTGGCGTTGGCGATCAGCACCAGGCTGGCCTTGTCATCGAGCAGATCGTGAGTCGAGACGCGCTGGCCATCGCGCTCCAGCCAGGCATGGGGCAGACGATGACCGGGCCGCGTGGTCGGCACATAGACCGTGCCCCAGGGATCGCGGGCCGGCGCCGGCGTGCCGTCCGGGATTCGCGCGCCCTGCTCGTAGACGTAGCCCAGTTCGACATCGTGGTCGTACATCTCGACGCGATGGGTGTTGAACACTTCGGCCGTGCGCGCACGGCGCATGCGGCCGTCCGGCGTGTCAGCGAACAGGCCGGCAATCTCGTTGTCCTCGTCCGGCTGGCCGACCGCTTCATAGACGTTGGCCGGATGGATGGCGAAGATCGAAGCGGCGCTGAGCAGATGATTCCAATAGCTCGACAACGCCCAGGCGACGTTGAACGAGCCGATCGGCCGGCGCTCGGCTTCGTAGCTGTCGAGCAGCGCGGCACTCGCCTGCCCGCGCGTCACCAGGGCCAGCTTCCAGGCCAGGTTGTGCGCGTCCTGGATGCCTGTGTTCAGGCCCAGACCGGAAGCCGGCGGATGACGATGCGCGGCGTCGCCAGCCAGGATCACACGGCCGTACTGGTAGCGCTCGGCAAGCACGGCTTCGATCATCCAGTGGCTGATCTTGTGAACGTCCATCTGGAGGTCCGGCAGCTTCAGCAATTCACGGATCTGCTGGCTGACCACGGCTTCATCGAACTTCGCCGGATCATCCGGCGCGACCATGAAATGGAAGATCCATTCCTTGCTGTGCCGGCCCCACTTCGCATCGGCTCCACCGGCAGGCACCAGCGCACCGCTGGCCAACGGGCCACGCCGCGTCGGGTGAATGAAGAAATGCAGCATTACCCGATCGTCGAGCAGCACTTTCGACAGATCAGCCGTGAAGTGCACGGTGACGTTCTTCGCCAGGCCCGATGGCCCGACCATCTTGTTGCCGAGCGCCTTGCCGATCGTGCGGCCGCCATCGGCAGCGATCAGGTACTGGGCTCGCACGGTCGATTCCTCGCCGCTGGCGACATCACGGATCGTCGCCGTCACGCCATCGGCATCCTGGCTGAAGCCGAGCAACTCGGTGCCGAAGCGCAGACGGCCCGGCGCGCGGGCATCGGCATGGCGACGGAAGATCGGCTCCGAACGGATCAGCGGCAGATTGGCGCTGCGGCAAGCGCTGTCGCGCTCGTAGCTCGCCCGCTGCGAATCGCCGCTACCGCCGATGCCATCCATCTCGTGGATCACCTTGCGATCGTGCGGGCCATCGCCGCCCAGAGTGGTCAGCCACATCGCTCGGCTCATGTTCTCCGGCGGCGTGCCCATCGCATAGATGTCATCGGCCACGCCGTGCTGGCGCAGGATCTCCATCGTTCGCTGATTGAGGTAATGCGCCTTCGGCAGGTTTGCCAGTCTTGTACTGCGCTCGACGCAAAGAAAATCGACGCCGAGATCAGCGAGGAAGATCGACAGGTTCAGGCCGCAGCCGCCGGCTCCGACGATCAGTACATTGACCGCGATGGTGTCCATGAAAATTGCGCTCGTGATCGACTAATCGGCGAGCGCTTCGCGCACCGTCGCCGAGGCCACCCATTTCTGGATCGTTTCGATCGAGTGGCGAAGCAGGAATTCGCCATCCTGCAGGATGATTTCCGACTTGCCGCCAGACTCCATCGCCTTCTGCTGGCGCTCCAGATTGCCGACATCCTCGAGGAAGATTTCCGCCATCCGGCAGCTGTAATGTTCCTGCTGGAATCGCTGGCGAACATCGGCGGCGACCGGCGTGTGCATCCTCGCCACCCAGCGTGTGGTGTTCACCGACAGCGGCCAGAACTCCAGGGTGAAGAAACCGCCGGGCGAGTAGAAGATCAGGTAGTTCGGGAACAGCCAGCAGATTTCGGTTGCCCAGTTGGACACCTTGTTCGGATTGATTGCCGGATGGTTCTGCAGCGCCTGCATGCCGGCTGCGTCGTTGGCGCCCAGCGTGTTGCCGGTATCGATATTGCTGTAGGCCAGACGCTCGACCAGCGACGCTTCCGGCGGCACATAGTCCGGATTGCCGAAGGTGGTCATCGTGCGATGGGCGCCGCGCACATTGCCGCTCAGCGGCCGCGCATAGCGATTGCTGTCGTTGGCGAAGGTGTCACCCAGGGTCGACGGATGCAGCACCGGTACGTGGTAGGACTCGCAGAAGGCATCGATGGTCACCTTCCAGTTGGCGCGCATGCTGGTCACGTCGACGGTGAACGCCTGCGTGGCGGACGGGGCCGGGGCATCGCGAAAGGCTACCCCGAAGTTGCCGAGGAACTCGGTCAGCGTCACTTCCGGCTGCTTCTGCAGATTGATGAAGATCCAGCCTTCCCAGGTCTCGCAGGCGATCGGCGTCAGGCCGCATTTCTTCATGTCCAGATCGAAGAAGTTGGCGCGGTCCGGCACGCCGATGCAGTCGCCGGTATTGCGATAAGCCCAGTTGTGATACTTGCAGACGAAGCGGCTGCCCTTGCCCGAGGTCTCGTGCACGACCAGGTTGGCGCGGTGCGAGCAGACGTTGTGGAAAGCGCGAATCTGATCCTTGGCATCGCGGGTGATCAGCGTGATGACGCCGCAGATCTCGATTTCCTTGACGATGAAACTGTCGGCTTCCGGCAGCTGCTCGACCCGGCCCATGCACAGCCAGGCGCGGCCGAAGACGCGATCGCGTTCCTGCTCGTACCAGGCCTGGGAAATATAGGGCGCGATCGGGATCGGTCCGGTGCCGAGGCCGTTCGGCACGGTCAGCTTCGGGAATTCGGTATTCGGCTTTTGCAGGTCAACGACGCTCATGAGCACTCTCCGGACAACTGAAAGGCGATACAGCCGCTTGCGAGATTCATCAGCCTTGCGGCCAGGGTCCCCGGCCGATATGCATGCCGTGTGGAAATGGCGAAGCGGCGGCGCGCGGCTGACCATGGAATTCCACCGCCATCGCCGCGTGCGGCAGCGACAGCAGCAGGCGCAGCAACCGGATCGCGTCGTCCGGCATCGCATCGAGCGGGAACTGCTCCAGATAACGCAGACCTTCATCGGCGCGCGGCACGGCCGCGTCGTAGAAGCTGCGGATCTCGGCCATCGAGGCCCGAGCCCGGCGATCCCAGCGGATGTCGTTGGTCGCACCCGCCCAGTAATCGACGAAAGGCTCCAGCGCCTCGAAGCCTGCAGGCAACGAATTGGGCAATGAACTCTGCATCTGCATCAGCGTCTCCTCTCTCGCATGGAACGATCGCGCTCTATCGGCGCGGTTCGTCGGCAGCTTTGCTTCAGCGCGGCTCGGGTTCGACCCGATTCTCGATCGCGCCCAGGCCTTCGATCTCGATGCGCACCACATCGCCAGCCTTCAAGTAGCGCGGCGGCTTCGACACGGCACCGACACCGGCCGGCGTGCCGGTGAGCAGCAGATCGCCCGGTTCCAGCGTCATTGCCTGCGACAGGTGTTCGATCATCGCGTAGACATCGAAAACCATTTCCCGGGTATTGGAGTCCTGGCGGACTTCTCCATTGACGGTGGCGCAAATGGAAAGCGCCTGCGGATCGGCGATCTCGTCGGCGCTGGTGATCCAGGGTCCGAAAGGGCAATGGGTATCGAAGGACTTGCCGACCACGAACTGCGAGGTGCGCAACTGCCAGTCGCGAACGCTGACATCGTTGGCGCAGCAGTAACCGGCGATCGCCGCCTTGGCCTGTTCGCGTGTGGCATGGCGAACCTTCTTGCCGATGACGATGGCCAGCTCGGCTTCGTAGTCGAGCTTGGTCGAGACGCTGGGCAGGTCGATATTGCTGTAAGGACCATTCGCGGAAGTGGTCATCTTCGCGAACCAGGTCTGCACTTCCGGCAGCGCCATGTTCGCTTCGAGCGCGTGATCGCGGTAGTTCAAGCCGAGCGCCAGGATCTTGCCCGGGCGTGGAATCGGTGCCAGCAGACGAACGTCGGTCAATGCGTGGTCCGGTTGGGTGGTGGCGATCTTGTCCAGATCGGCACGCAGGCCCGGCAGCGCTTCCAGCAGGCCGAGCATCGTCGGAGGCGACTGCGGCAGATGACGCGCAACATCGTGCAAGCCTTTGCCGACTACCAGCCCGATCCGTGCCTGGCCGCCGTTCACGGTGTACGTCGCAAGCTTCATCGTCTCTCCTCCAGCGGTCCATTCAGTCGATGGACTTTTCTGTATTGATCATCGATGTGGAGTACCGGCATCCGCCTCGTACCTCGCATCGATCCGAGTTGACCATATGGTAAGAATATGCAGAATGCAAGCACCCGCGGCACACACTCGGGATGCGACAGGAGAGGAGAAACCATGAACGCAGACAGTCTGGCGACCACGCCGGCGCGAACCCAGGCAGCGGCTCCGGCCACGGCCCCCAACGGCACAATCGTGCCGACCAAGCTCGCGCATTACGTCATCCGCGCCAAGCATTTCGAAGCGATGCTCAGCTGGTACCGCACGGTATTCCACCTGCGCACCACCTTCGAAGCGCCGGTGATCGCCTTCCTCAGCTATGACGAGGAACATCACCGCATCGCCTTCCTGAACACCGCGCATCTGCCGAGCCCGGACACGATGCGCACCGGCATCGACCACGTCGCTTTCACCTATGCCGATCTGCCGGCGCTGCTGCACACCTGGCAGCGATTGAAGACCGCAGGCATCGAGCCGTTCTGGTGCATCAACCACGGCCCGACCACCTCGATGTACTACCGCGACCCAGACGGCAACGAGGTCGAGCTGCAGGTCGAGAACTTCGACACGCTCGCCGAATCGACGGCCTGGTTCAGCTCTGCGGCATTCGAGGCCAATCCGATCGGCGTCGATTTCGATCCGGCAGCACTCAGCGCCAAGCTGCACAGCGGTACGCCTATCAACAAGCTGCTGCAGCAGGGCGCAGCGCCAGTTGCGCCGGGCAAGGCCTATCAGTTCACCACGCTGCCGCCACCGCCCCCACCATCGCAGGGTCCGGCATGAGCATCTCCGAGAACACCGCAGCCATCGACGCCTGCACGGCGCTGTGCAAGGCCTACGGCGCGCTGGCCGATGCCGGCAAGGCCGATGAGTTCGCTCGCCTCTATGTCGAGGATGGCGTGTTCGATCGCATGGGCCAGCTGATCGTCGGCCACGCCGCGATCCGCGAAGTGATCGCCGGACGCCCGCCTGGCACCTGGTCGAAGCATGTCTGCAGCAACATCCGCGTCACCGTCGATGCCGATGGCCGCAATGCTTCGGGCGAGGTCGATCTCGACATGCAGCGCGGCATCGCCGGCAGCGACGAGGTGCAGCGTCTGCGTGGCATCTATCACGATCGCTACACGCTGACCGCCGACGGCTGGCGCATCCAGCTGCGCAAGATCGTGCTGGTTCCTTCCTAGCGGCACTCACGCCGATATCCATCTCCCGGATCGGCGTACCTTCATTCGCTGAACCATGGTGGCCGCGCCGCGGCTTCCGGAGGCTGCTCATGTCCGCAGAAAATCCTCGTGCTCGTGGCCTGTCCACCATCAGCCTTCCCGATGCCGATCCGCAGGAGACGCGCGAATGGCTGGACGCGCTGGATTCCGTGCTCGCGAGCGGCGGTGGCGAGCGGGCGCAGTACCTGATCCAGCAGCTCGAAGCGCGGCTGCGTGATCGTGGCGCCGTGGCGCTGGCGCAGCCGTATTCCTCGTACCGCAACAGCGTGCCGCTGGATCAGCAAGGTGCCTATCCGGGCGATCTGGCGATCGAGGAACGGATCGTGGCGATCCTGCGCTGGAACGCGCTGGCGATGGTGATGCGCGCCAATGCGGCATACGGCGATCTCGGCGGCCATGTCGCGTCCTATGCGTCGGCGGCGGAGATCTTCGAAGTCGGCTTCCAGCACTTCTTCCATGCCCGCAGCGATAGTCACGGCGGCGATCTCATCTACTTCCAGCCACATTCGGCACCCGGCGTCTACGCTCGCGCTTTCCTGGAAGACCGCCTGAGCGAAGACCAGCTAGGCCACTACCGGCAGGAACTTGCCGGCGGCGGCCTGTGCTCGTATCCGCATCCCTGGCTGATGCCGGAGTTCTGGCAGTTCCCCACCGGCTCGATGGGCCTCGGCCCGATCAGCGCCGTCTACCAGGCGCGCTTCCTGCGCTATCTGCGCGATCGCAAGCTCAGCGCCACTGACGGCCGTCACGTATGGGGCGTGTTCGGCGACGGTGAAATGGACGAACCGGAATCGATCGCCGGCCTCACCCTCGCCGCCCGCGAAAAGCTCGACAACCTGACGTTCATCGTCAACTGCAATCTGCAGCGCCTCGACGGCCCGGTGCGCGGCAATGGCCAGATCATCCAGGAGCTGGAAGCGCTGTTCACCGGCGCCGGCTGGAACGTCATCAAGGTGCTCTGGGGTTCGGACTGGGACGCGCTGTTCGCCCGCGATACGGAGCACACCCTGCTGCGCATCTTCGCCAACACGCCGGATGGCGAATACCAGACGCTCGGTGCCAAGGACGGCGCCTACAACCTCGCCAACTTCTTCCAGCAGGACCCGGCGCTGGCGAAGCTGGTGGCGCACATGAGCGATGCCGAGATCGATGCGCTGAAGCGCGGCGGTCACGATCTGCGCAAGCTGCACGCGGCCTTCGCCGCCGCCAAGGCCCACAAGGGCCGGCCGACGGTGATCCTGGCCAAGACCAAGAAGGGCTATGGCATGGGCAGCGCCGGTGAGTCGCGGATGACATCGCACCAGGCCAAGAAGCTCGACATCGAAGGCCTGAAGGTATTCCGCGACCGCTTCCATCTGCCGCTGTCCGACGAGGACTGCGCGAGCCTGCGCTTCTATCGTCCGGCCGAGGACAGCATCGAGCTGCGCTATCTGCGCCAGCGTCGCGAAGCGCTCGGCGGCTATCTGCCGGCCCGTCGCACCCGGGCCGATGCCGTGCCGGTACCGGCCATCGACAGCTACGCCGCATTCGCGCTACAGGCCGACGGCAAGGAGATGTCGACGACGATGGCCGCCGTGCGCATGCTCGGTGGCCTGCTCAAGGACAAGCAGCTGGGGCCGCGCATCGTGCCGATCGTCGCCGACGAAGCGCGCACTTTCGGCATGGCCAATCTGTTCCGGCAGGTCGGCATCTATTCGCCGGTCGGCCAGCTGTACGAACCGGAAGATGCGTCGTCGATGCTGTCCTACCGCGAAGCGACCGATGGCCAGTTGCTCGAAGAGGGCATCAACGAGGCCGGCGCCCTCGCCTCGTGGACGGCGGCCGCCACCTCGTACAGCGTCAGCGGCGTGCCGATGCTGCCGTTCTACATCTACTACTCGATGTTCGGCTTCCAGCGAGTCGGCGATCTGATCTGGGCCGCGGCCGATCAGCGCGCCCGCGGCTTCCTGCTTGGCGCCACGGCTGGCCGCACCACGCTCGGCGGCGAAGGCCTGCAGCATCAGGACGGCAGCAGCCAGCTGATCGCGTCCACCGTGCCGAACTGCCACAGCTACGATCCGACCTTCGCCGGCGAACTCGCGGTGATCCTCGACCACGGCATGCGCCGCATGCTGGAGCTGCAGGTGGACGAGTTCTATTACCTCACCGTGATGAACGAGAACTACGCGCAGCCGTCCTTGCCGGCGGCGGTGCACGAAGCCGTCATCAAGGGCTTGTATCGCTACGGCGGCCAGGCGCCGAAGAAGCCGGTCGCGAAAGTCCGCCTGATCGGCTCCGGCACGATCTTCCGCGAAGTGATCGCTGCCGCCGAACTGCTGGCCCAGGACTGGAACATCGGCTCCGACCTGTACAGCGCCACCAGCTTCAGCGAGCTGTCGCGTGAGGCTGCCGACGTGCAGCGCTGGAATCGCCTGCACCCGCTGGAGACGCCGCGCCTCAGCCATCTGGAAACGCAGCTGGCTGGCGATGCGCCGGTGATCGCCGCCACCGATTACGTGCGCGCCTATCCGCAGCTGATCGCGCCGTATCTGCAGGGCCGCTACGTCGTGCTCGGCACCGACGGCTTCGGCCGCAGCGACACGCGCAGGGCATTGCGCCGCTTCTTCGAGGTGGATCGTCACGGCGTGGTACTGGCAGCGCTCGATGCGCTGGTGCGCGACGGCAAGATCAAGGCGAGCCTGCTGGCCGACGCCATCGCCCGCTACGGCGTCGAAGCCGACAGCAGCGCGCCCTGGACGCGCTGAGCGGCAGCTGCATCCATAAAAGCGAGAGGAGAACGAAGATGGCGAAAGTGAACGGCAAGGCGATCATCGTCACCGGTGGCGGCAGCGGCGTCGGCCGTGCTGCGGCGCTGTTGCTGACTGCCGACGGCGCCCGCGTGATGGTGGCCGATACCAACGAGACCGGCGGCCGCGAAACCGTGAAGCTGTGCGAGCAGGCCGGCGGCGTGGCGCACTTCATCCGCACCGACATCGCCAGCGAAGCCGAGGTGCAGAAGATGATCGAGGCCACTGTTGCCGCGTTCGGCCGGCTCGATGGTGCGTTCAACAACGCGGCCATTCCGCAGATCAGCAAGCTGATTCACGAAATGCCGCTGGCCGAATGGCAGCGCGCGCTGGACGTGAATCTCACCGGCACCTTCCTGTGCATCAAGCACGAAGTGAAAGCGATGCTCGCCACCGGTGGTGGCGCCATCGTCAATACCGCCTCCGCCGCAGGCGCAACCGCATTCCCGATGGCGGCGGAGTACGTGTCGAGCAAGCACGCCGTGGTCGGCCTGACCAAGGCAGCAGCAGTGGACTACGGCAAGCAAGGCATCCGCGTGAACGCGATCCTGCCCGGTGCGATCCGCACGCCGATGCTGACCGGCAAGTTCGCCGAGGACCCGAACCTCGAGCCCTACCTGAACTCCGTGCATCCGATCGGCCGCTTCTCCGAGCCAGAGGAAATCGCCGCCGCCGCGGTGTGGCTGCTGTCCGATGACGCCTCGTTCGTGCATGGCAGCAGCCTGTCCGTCGATGGCGGTTACATCGCGATGTAGCGAGCGTTTGCGGGGGCGACGCCCCCCCCCGCATTGCGCGCAGCATTTCGATGTGCAAGCATATAGTTCACCGGTAAACTATCAGGCAACCATCTAGTGAAAGGCATCGAACGCTTGTCGGCTGTCGAATCGAGCACGCCACGCATGTCGCGGGCGCTGCCGGACATGCCGATGGCGCCAACCGTGCTGGTTCGCCTGATCCGCATCAGCGCCTTCGGTCTCGGCAATTTCTTCGAGCCGGTGTTTCGCGCACTCGGCACCAGCGAGCACGCCTTCCATGCGCTGTGTCTGCTGGTGGCCAGCGAACAGGGCTCGGCGGCGCCCAGCGAACTCAGCGAAATGATCGGCACCAGCCGCGCCAACACCACGCGCATCGTCGAGGACCTGGTGCAGGCCGAGCTGGTCACTCGCAGCGTGCACGCGCGCGATGGCCGCCGTCACGAGATCGCGATCACCGCTGCCGGCCGCCAGGCCGTGCGCGACATCGTGCCGAAGATGATCGAGCCGCTGGAACGCGCCTTCTCGGGCCTGAGCGCCGAGGAATTCGCGCTGCTCGACCAGCTGCTGCGCAAGCTGATCGTGTCACTGGACAACAGTGCGCGTGCGATGAGCGCTGCGGCTTAGTACCGAACAATTTCATCAGTCCGTCGACGACGATCGACACAACGTGGGGGAGAGTGGAAATGGATGAGAAAACGAGTCTGCGCTATCAGCTGATCAGCGCCTGGTGCGGCCCGGCGTTCGTGGTCACCTTCGTCATCTTCTGGCTGATCCTCGGCCACAACCTGCCGAATCCCTCGCCCAACCTGACGGCCGTGGCGCTCAAGGAGCGTTACCTCGGCAACCTCGGCGAGATCCGCCTCGGCTTCATCATCTCGATGATCACCGTCTGCCTGTACATGCCGTGGAGCTGCGTGCTCGCTGGCCAGATGTCGCGCATCGAAGGCAAGAACATGCCGCTGCTGTCCTACCTGCAGCTGATCGGCGGCGCGCTCACGGTGATGGTCGTTTCGTTCAGCGCGATGTTCTGGGCCGTTGCCGCGTTCCGTCCCGACGCCAGCCCGGAAACTTTCCAGCTGATGACCGATACCGGCTGGCTCTGCATCGATCTTCAGTACGCCTGCACCACCTTGCAGATGGTTGCCGCGGCCCTGGTCGGCCTCGCCGACAAGAGCAAGGTGCCGCTGTTCCCGCGCTGGGTCTGCTACCTGACCATCTGGTGCGGCATCAGCTTCTTCCCGGCCAGCCTCACCGGCGTGATGAAGACCGGCCCGTTCGCCTGGAGCGGCGTGCTGAGCTTCTACTTCCCGTACTTCTGCTGGCTCTGCTGGTACTCCACCGCCAGCATCTTCATGATCAAGGAAATCCGTCGCCGGATGGCCGTCGCCGAGCCGGTTGGCTCCAGCCGCCTCGCGGCTGCCTGATCTAGCGTCCAGCTCCCTCCCCCGCCAGCGGGGGAGGGAGTTTGCTGTTCCTCATCCCGAAGACACTTCTCTCATGCCAGTCGAGCTGACGGCCCCTGCCTCTGCTGACTCAAAGTCGGCGCTGCGCCTGCCCGGCGATCCCGACATCTGGTTCCTGATCTTTGCCGAGCTGATGACTTTCGGCATGTTCTTTGTCGCCTACGTGGGCTATCGGGCGCTCGAAGTCGATCTGTTCAACGAGTCCCAGCTGTCGCTGGACCGGACGCTCGGCGTCATCAACACGCTGTTCCTGCTGACCAGTTCATGGGCCGTGGTGACCGCGATCGAATCGGCCCGCAAGAACCAGGTCAAGGCAGTCCCCCGCTATCTGGCACTGGCCATCGCGCTCGGTGTCGGCTTCATGGTCATCAAGTATTTCGAGTACTCGGCGAAGTTCGCAGCCGGCATCTCGCTGACCACCAATACCTTCTTCAATTTCTATTTCGCGCTGACCATGATCCATCTGGTCCACGTGATCGGCGGCACCATCGTGCTGATCGTGCTGTGGAGCAATGCTCGCCAGGGCAAGTACCACGCCGGCAATACCCGCGGCCTGGAGACCGGTGCCAGCTTCTGGCACATGGTCGACCTGCTGTGGATCTTCCTGTTTCCGCTGCTGTATCTGCTTCGCTGAGGCTGACGCTGATGCCCACCATCCTGCTCAATCCTCACCGCACCTGGCTGATCCTGATCATCGCGACGGCCGCCACCTTCTGGGTGCGCGCCGATGGCCTGGTCGGCATCACGGCCGGCGCCGCGACTCTGGCGATCGCCGCGATCAAGGGCCGCCTGGTGATCCTCGATTTCATGGAACTGCGCCATGCGCCGAACCCCTGGCGCAGCGTCATCAGCGGCTGGCTGATGCTGGTCACCGTGCTGCTGATGGTGGTCTATGCCTTCGGCCCCAGCCTGCTGGCTGGCGTCGACAAGCCCTGAAACATGCGGCCCAGCGACCTGCAGAGCGAAGAACGATGCACTGCCGCGTGATCGCGGGAAGCTCGCAGGCGTTCTTCGACAAGCAGGACAAGGGTCGCACCGGCACAACGCCAACGCGATCCGAGCCGGCCGTCGACGGAATCGTGGAACATGGCGCGGCGGTGCTCAACCAGCCGCCTCCATCCAACCGATTCTCTTTCCCGAAATCCCGATGAACCCAAGTACTTGCACTGCTGCCGCCGATCTGCTGGCTGACCCGCGCCTGAAACAGCGAGCCGCCTACGGCCACTGGGTTCACGAGCACGTGCGCTGGTCCGACACCGACATGGCTGGCCACGCCAACAACCTGGCCTGCGCCGCGTTCGCCGAAACCGGCCGCGCCATCCTGCTGCGCCGCTTCATGGCGCCGGACGCCGATCCGCGGGCATTGCTGGTGCTCGCCGAATTCCGCATCAAGTATCTGAGCGAAATCTATTGGCCGGCCGAAGTCGACGTCGGCACCGGCGTGTCAACGATCGGCAGCCGCTCTTGCCGCATGGTCCAGGGTCTGTTCATCGGTGATCGCTGCGTGTCCGTCGCCGAATCGGTGCTGGTGATGATCGACGAAACCACGCGCCGTTCCGCCGACATTCCCCCGACTGTCCGCAGCCTGCTGCTGGACCACGTGATCGTCGCAGCGGGGTGCCATTTCTAGATCCCCTGCGACTGCAGCGCCGGACCGGCCTGCAGTGAGGCAGCGCTGCGCAGACAGACGCCTTGTGCTCAGAAGCCGGCGATCAGGCTGACCCGGACGTTGGCCGGCGCACCCGGCAAGATGTTGTTGTCGGTATGGGCGTTGACGAAGTAGTCCTCGCCCAGCAGGTTCTCGACGTTCAACTGGGCGCGGATCTTCGGGGTCAGGGTGTAGAAGATCGCGCCGTCGACCCGGGTATAGCCTTCGAGCTTCACCGCATTGCTGGTGGTGGTGTACATCGAGCTGCGGGTGAAGACGCCGACGCCGGCGCCCCAGGACGGCGTGAAGTCGTAGCGGTTCCACAGCGAGAACGTGTTGTACGGCACGTTCGCGGTTCTCGAGCCGTCGCGAGCGGTGGCGCCGGTGGTCGCGGTCAGCTTGCTGTCCTGGTAAGCGTAGCCGCCGGCCATGCTCCAGGCCTTGGTGATGTTGCCGCTGACGCCGAGTTCGATGCCCTGGGTCCGCGCGCCATCGCCGAGCGTGGAGGCATCGCCGGCATTGATCGGCGGCAGGATCACGTTGCTGCGATCGAGCTGGTAGACCGCAATGGTCACCGACAGATCTGGCCGAAGGTCCCACTTCGCGCCGACTTCATAGTTCTTGTATTCCTCGGGATCGAAGGCCTTGTTGGTCGGCGACAGCGAAGCCAGCTGCTCGCCGGAACGCGGCAGATAGGACAGCGAGTAGCTCGCATAAAGCGAAGCGACCTCAAGCGGCTTGTAGATCAGGCCAACGCGCGGCGAAACCAGACTGTCCTTGGTGTTGATCTCGCGATTCTCCGGCGCCACATCGGTGCGGCGGTTGGTGAAATCGACATTGAACTGATCGAAGCGGACACCGACCACCGCCTCGAACTGCTCGGTGATGCGGATCTGGTCCTGGGCATAGACCGCCGCAATCTTGGTAACGCTCGAGTTGTTGCCATCGTTGGCACCGACGACCCAGCCGACCAATGGCTCGGAGATGTTCGGATCGCTGGCCGAGGCGATGAAGGTGGTATCCGGATTGGCGTCTGCATCCGGGCCATCGGCGAACTGGCCGGTCAGGCGCAGGTTGGCAGTGCGCTGGCGGCCGAACTCGGCGCCGGCCAGCAGCGTGTGCTGGAAGATGCCGGTACTGAGCTTGTAGATCAGATCGGTCTGGTTGAACAGGTTCTGGCGATCGGTTGCCGCGAAGTAGGCCTGGATCGGCACCGTGCCGGTCGCGCTGACCGCGCCGCTGGCAAAAACGTTCTGGTAGAACTTGTCGTAGCTGCCGTACAGCGTGCGGTTGCGCAACGTCAGGTTCGGTGTGAACCGATGTTCGATGCCGACGGTCGTGGTGTTCAGTTCGGTGTCGGTCGGGCTCAGTTTGGGGTTGCCGAAGAAGGTCGATTCATCAGTCGGAAACGGCTTGCCGTTCTGCGAAGCGATGCCGCGATCGGCGACCCGCTCGTCCCGGAAATACTCGTAGCCGAGCGTCACCAGGGTGTTCTTGCCGGTGCGCAGCGACAGCGTCGGATTGATGCCATCGCGTTGCAGACTCACGCCGTCGCGATAGGACCCAGAATCCTCCAGCAGCGCGGTGATCCGGCCCGATATGTTCTCGTTGAAGCCGGTGCCCAGGTCGACGGTCGCCCGCCTGTTGGCAAAGCTGCCGACCTGCAGGGACATTTCCCGCACTTCGTCCCAGTTCGCCTGGCGGGTCACGCGGTTGATCACGCCACCGACGCCACCACGGCCGAAGATCATCGCGTTCGGGCCCTTCAGGACTTCGATGCGCTCGATGTTGTAGAGATCACGGTAGTACTGCACGTCGTCGCGCATGCCGTTGACGAAGAAATCGGACGTCGAGGCATTGCCGCGGAACACCGGCGTTTCACGATTGCCCTCGCCCTGCGCCATGACCACGCCCGGCACATAGCGGACGACATCGGCGATGTTCTGGGCGGACTGATCGAGCACCTGCCTGCGGGTCACCACCGTGATCGACTGCGGCACGTCGACCAGCGGCGTATCGGTCCTGGTCGCGGTGCTGGTGTTCGAGACGTGATAGCCGTCGTCGATCGTTTCACCCACCACCTGAACCGGCGCCAGTTGCACCGGCGCGTCCGTCGCCTGGGCAAATCCTGCGAGAGGACAGCCGCCGAAGGCGACAGCAATGCCGATGGCGAAAGCGGATCGGCGGGGAATGATGGCTAGACGTTCTTCGTTCATGGCTCGATTCAGCATGGGGCGGCGGACCTTCACCCGGCAGGGGTGAAAAAGTTCGCCACGTTACTGAATCGAATGAGAACGATTTGTAAACGCGTTTTGAGGAAACGCAAACGCGGGACAGGCTGCAAAAACCAGCGGAGCAAAGGCCTACGAGAAGTCCGTTCACTCGCCGCTCTTACTGCGGCGTGCGGGTAGCTCGGCTCGAAATCTCCGAGCTCAGCCTCGCTGGCTGAGCGCCGCCCTGATCAGGGCCGTCAGGAAGAAGATGCCGCCGCAGCCGTGGCGATCGGTCCCGGCTGAGCCGGCGCCTTGGCTTCGAGCGCCAGGCGCCGGCGCACGCGGGCGGCATCGGCGTAGCGGGTCAAGGTGCCGTTGGAGTCGAGGAAGATCATCGCCAGACGGCGGCCTTCGACGGTGACGTGCATCACCAAGCAGCGGCCAGCTTCGTTGGTGAAGCCGGTCTTCTGCAGGTCGATGTTCCAGTCGCCCTCGGCGCGCACCAGACGATTGGTGTTGCCGAAGGTCAGCGTCCGGCCGTTGGTGTGGACGGTGCTTTCCAGCTGCGTCGTGTGGCTGCGCATCAGCGGCTGGGCGCGGGCGGCGATCAGCAGGCGATGCAGGTCGCGCGCGGTCGAGACGCTGCGATTGGACAGGCCAGCCGGATCGGCGAAATGGGTCGAGTTCATGCCCAGCGACTTGGCCTTAAGGTTCATCGCTGCGATGAAAGCTTCACGGCCGCCGGGATAGTTGCGGCTCAGCGCCATCGCCGCGCGATTCTCGGACGACATCAATGCCAGCAGCAGCATCTCGTCGCGGGTCAGCTCGGAGCCGACCGCGAGCCGCGAATAGGTGTGCTTTTCGGTATCGACGTCGGCGCTGCTGATCTCCAGCACCTCGTCCATCGGCAGCTTGGCATCGATCACCACCAGGCCGGTCATCAGCTTGGTCAGCGACGCGATCGGCAGCACGACATCGGGATTCTTCAGCGCCACCGCTTCGCCGCTGTCTTCGTCGATGACCAGGGCTGCGTTCGACTTCAGCACCAGATCGCTGGTCGCGGCCTTGGCCTTGGCTTTCGCCACGGCCTTGCGCTTGGCCGGGGCGACGGTCGGGCGGCCCTTCGCGGCAGTCTTCGACGAAGCCTTCGCCGCCGTCTTTGGCGGAGCCTTCGATTGAGGCGCTTTCGCGCGCTCTGCGACGGTCGCGGCCTGGGCCGGAATCACACAGGCGGCCCAGATCAATGGCAGGACCAGAAACAGCCCGAGAGCAAGCTTGCGCGGCGCCGGCCGGGCGGAGGAAAGAGTGTTCACTAGGGGATTAAGACCTGAGCCTAGGTTGATGATTCGCAAACCTTATCAACTTGAGAGGCTGCTTGTCTTTTACGTTGGTGTGGATGATCGCTGCCGTGTGTCGGCTGCCAGCACCTCGAAGGTGCTGGCAGCCTTGCGGCAAACGAATCAGCGCAGTCTCACTTCGCGCTGGCGGCGCCCTCGGCAGGGCTGCCGAGCGCCTGTTTCAGCGCATGCGAGCGCTCGATGATGTACTGGTGGATCGCTTCGACTTCTTCGGGGTTGAAGCGGCCAGCGAACGACGGCATGCCGCGATCCGACTTCGCTCCGGCGACGATGCCGGCGAAGATCGCGTGCTTCTCCGGCGTCAGGTAGCGCAGATCGGGAATCACGCCGCCGCCGACGGCGTTGAGGCCGTGGCACTGCGCGCAGTTGCCGATGAACAGTTCGGCGCCGCGGGCCAGCGTCTTCGCGTCGGCCTTCACTTCCTGCAGTTCGGGCAGCGGCACCGCTTCATTCTTCGGCGCCGGCAGGCTCGCGGTGCCGCCGATCTTGAAGGTCAGCACCCGCGCTTCCGGACGAACCTTGGCGTAGTTCGAAATCGCGCCGCCGATCAGCGGGAACACGCCGCCCCAGCCGGCCATCACGGTGACGTACTGCTCGCCGTCGACTTCATAGCTCATCGGCCCGGCCATGACGCCGGAATTGGCCGGCGATTCCCAGAGCTTCTCGCCCTTGTCCGCCGAGTAGGCAACGACGCGGCCATCGGCCGTGCCCTGGAACACCAGATTGCCCGCGGTCGCCAAGGTGCCGCCGTTCCAGATGTTGGTGTACGGCTGGCTCCAGACCTGCTTCTGGGCGACCGGGTCCCAGGCGATCAGCCGGCCCTTGAGCGAGGCGGCGATCTGCTCGATGACCTTCGGATCGGCCGGGATCGGCAGATCGCCACCGATGTTCCAGACGCCTTCACGGTTGTCGAAGCCCCCACCGTCAGCAACCACCTTGTGCGGCGCCATCATCGAGGCCACTTCCTGCGCCGGGATGTAGACCAGACCGGTCTTCGGACTGAACGACATCGGCTGCCAGTTGTGCGCGCCGAACGGGCCCGGAGCGACGACCTTCGCCTCCTTGCTCCAGTCGGCCACCTTCTGGTCGACCACCGGCCGGCCGGTCTTCAGATCGACGTGCGTGGCCCAGGTGGTCGGCGCGAACTTCTCGGCCGACAGCAGCTTGCCGTCCTTGCGGTCGAGCACGTAGAAGAAGCCGTTCTTCGGTGCATGCAGCAGCACCTTGCGCAGCTGACCGTCGAGGGTGATGTCGGCCAGGATGATGTTGGCGCAGGCGTCGTAGTCCCAGTTGTCGTTCGGCGTTTCCTGGTAGTGCCAGGCGTACTCGCCGGTCTCGGCCTTGACCGCGACGATCGACGAGATGAACAGGTTGTCGCCGTTCGGCTCGTCGCGTTCCAGCTTGTTCCAGGACACGCCGTTGCCGGTGCCGAAATAGATCAGATCGGTCTCCGGGTCGTAGGCGATGGTGTTCCAGACGGTGCCGCCGCCGCCCTGCTTCCAGTACTGCTTGCCGGTCCAGGTCTTGCGCGCCAGGGTGATCGCCGCGCTTTCGTCCGGCTTCGCGGGATCACCCGGCACGGTGTAGAAGCGCCAGGCCAGCTTGCCCGTGGCAACGTCGAACGCGGAGATGTAGCCGCGAGCGTTGTACTCGGCCCCGCCGCTGCCGACCAGCACCAGATTCTTGACCAGCAGCGGCGCACCGGTCAGCGCGAAGGTGCGGCCGGAACCGTCCTTGGCGTCGACTTCCCAGGCCTTGGTTCCATCCTTGGCGTTGATCGCGATGACTCGGCCATCGAAGGCTGCGACATAGACCTTGCCCTGACCGATCGCCACGCCGCGATTGACCACATCGCAGCAGGCATTGCCGGACTTCGAGCGCTGCACTTGCGGGTCGTACTTCCACAGCTGCTCGCCGGTCTTGGCATTGATCGCGTAGACGATGCTGTAGGCGCCAGTGGTGTACATCACGCCGTCGACGACCACGGGCGTGGCTTCCGCACCGCGATCGATGTCGACCTTGTAGCTCCAGGCCAGACCCAGCTTGGCGACGTTGCCGGCGTTGACCTTCTCCAGCGGGCTGTAGCGCTGCTCGTTGTAGGTGCGGCCGGTGCTCAGCCAGTTGCCGGGTTCGCTGTCTCCCGCGGCGATGCGCGCGGTGTCGACCAGCTTCGGCTCCGCCGCTGCTGCCGCTGCCGGTTCGGATGCCAGTTCGGATGCAGGGGCAGGCGTGTTGCGCTGGCAGCCAACGCTGAATGCGACGAGGCTGACGAGCGCCAGCTTCGGCAAGGAATTCCAGATGAGGATGTTGTTCATCGTGAGGCGAGTCTTGGTCCGTGGAGATCGAGCGGCAGGGCCGCGAGCAGCAACATTATCGCAGTGCAGAACCGCAGACCCAAGGCGGACGTGTACTTAATCGTCCTTGACGAACGCCGATGAAAATTCACTTGCGTCAGGCCTTCGGCGGCGTTCTGACGGCTTCCCTGCCCGCCCAGTAAAGCACCACCACCAGCAAGGCATACGGCAGCACCGACAACAGATCCGCGTTTGCACCTTCGAAGAACGGATTGTGGGCCGTCGACCAGTCGGTGATGAAAGTATCGAAGTCGCTCAGCACGCCGGCGGTGAAGGCGATGATGATGCCGGCCAGGGCACCGCCGGCGATGTAACCGGAGGCCATCAGCACACCCGGACTGCGGTCGCCGGCCGCGCTCTGTTCCTCGGCCGTGGCATTGCGATGCTCGGCCTGCCGGTTGCGTCGGCGATCGACCGCCCAGCGCACCAGACCGCCGACGAAGATCGGCATCGACGATGACAGCGGCAGATAGACGCCGACCGCAAACGCCAGCGACGGCACGCCGCACATCTCCAGCACCAGGGCGATCATCACCCCGAACAGCACCAGCGCCCACGGCAGTTGCCGGTCGAGAATGCCCTTGATGATGTAGGACATCAGCACCGCCTTGGGGGCATCGTACTTGCGCACTTCGCTGCCATCCGGTCGCTGCTTGTAGGCGCCGTTGATGCCCGGATCGACCAAGTAGACAACCTTGCCGTCGTCACCGACCAGGTACTTCCCGGCGGGGCCGCCAGCAAGATCGGTCTTGTGCCAGACCCGATAGCGATGGCCATCCTGCTCGGCCTGCGGGCCCTGCAAGCCTGCGGTCTCGGTGAGCTTTGCAGCGTCGGTGCTCAAACCCGGCGCCACCTGCGCGATCGGTACGTAGACGGTGGCGGCATCGTTGAGCTTGATCAGGATCGGCCCGAGCATCAGCGCCGAGGCCAGTGCGCCGAACAGGATCGCGTACTGCTGCAGGCGCGGTGTGCCGCCGACCAAGAAACCGGTCTTCAGATCCTGCGAGGTGGTGCCGGCGTTGCTGGAGGCAATGCAGACGATCGCGCCGACCGACAACGCGGTGACGTAGTACGGCCCGCCGGTCCAGCCGACCAGCAGGAAGATCAGGCAGGTGAACAGCAGGGTCGCCACGGTCATGCCGGAAATCGGATTGCTCGATGAGCCGATCTCGCCGGTCAGCTGCGAGGACACGGTGGAGAACAGGAAGCCGAACACCAGGATCAGCAGCGCGCCGAGCAGGTTCATGTGCAGCGGCGTGGCCAGCATGATGGCGACGACCAGCAGCAGCGAGCCGATCAGCACCCACTTCATCGGAATGTCCTGATCGGTGCGCTTGCTGCGCATGCTGCTTTGGCCGACACCGGCGCCGCCGAAGCTCCGCAAGGCGTCCCGCAGGCTGTGCCAGATCATCGGTATCGCCCTGACCAGACTGACGATGCCACCGGCCGCCACCGCGCCGGCGCCGATGTACAACACGTAGGCACCGCGGATGTCGTCCGGGCTCATGTCCCGGATCAGCTTGACGCCGGGTGCCAGCGGCACGGTCAGCGCATCGCCGAAGAAAGCGATCATCGGGATCAGCAGCAGATAGGCCAGCACGCCGCCGGCGCACATCAACGCGGCGATCCGCGGCCCGATGATGTAGCCGACGCCAAGCAACTCAGGGGAGATTTCGCAGCTGATCGAGCCCGCCTTCAGCGGCGCGCCGAAGACCTGCTCCGGCACATCCTTCCAGCCCTTGAAGGCGACGTTCAACGCCTTGTACAGCAGGCCGATGCCGAAACCCGCGAAGATGATCCCGGCGCGGCTGGCGTTGGCGCGGCTGTCATCGGCGCTGCCCTTCGATAACTCCGCCGCCTTCAGCACTTCAGCGCAGGCGGTGCCTTCCGGATATTTCAGGGTCTCGTGCTGGGCGACGATCAAGCTGCGCCGCAGCGGGATCATCATCAGGATGCCGAGCAGCCCGCCGAGCACGCCGACCAGCAGCACCCGCAGGATGTCGAGATCGAAACCGAGGATCAGGATCGCCGGCAGGGTTACGCCGAGACCGAAGGCGATCGATTCGCCCGCCGAGCCCGCGGTCTGGACGATGTTGTTTTCGAGGATCGTCGAATCGCGGCCGCCGGCTTTCGAAACCAGGCGAAACAGGGTGATCGCAATCACCGCCACCGGAATCGAGGCACTGACCGTCAGCCCGACCTTGAGCACCAGATACAGCGACGAAGCGCCGAAGACCATGCCGAGCAAGGTGCCGAGCACCACGGCGCGCACGGTGAATTCGGCAATCTGCCGATCTGCCGGGATGAAAGGCTCGGGGGGCGTCATGGAAACTCCGTCGCGGTGGGTGGAACTCGGTGAGCAAATGACACGCCATCCGATCCATCCCGGCAGAATGCCGCAGCCGTGACCACCGCATCTACAACTGGCAAGCCAGCCCGCCCTCTGAAGCCCCGAGCGAAGGCGGCGGCGAAGTCTTTGGCTGGCGCCGAAGACGAGATGACGGCGATCATCGTCCCGGTTCGCGAACTGGTCGAATTCACTGCCAAGCGTGGCGATCTCGATCGCCGCTTCACGCCGGCACCAACCGGCCAGCAAGGCATCGCCGGCCACGCCAAGGTCACCGGGCGGCGTCCGGATGGGTACGAGCGTGAAGTCGCATTGGAAGGTCGACACGAGGACCTGCGGGTCCGCGGCCGGGCCGATGGCTATGACGCCGCCGGCAACGAACTCGAAGAGATCAAGACCCATCGTGGCGACAGCGCGCGGATTCCCGACAACCATCGCGCCTTGCACTGGGCGCAGCTGAAGGTCTACGGCGCGCTGCTGTGCCGGGCGCGCGGGCTGGCATCGATCACCCTGACCCTGGTCTATTTCCGCATCGACGACGAAACCGAAACCTCGACCAGCGAAAGCCACGAGGCGGCAGCGCTGTTCGGGTACTTCGAACAGCAGGCGGCGAACTACCTGGCCTGGGCGCGCCAGCAGCAGGCGCATCGGCTGGCCCGCAATCAGGCCATCGAAGCGCTGACTTTTCCGCACGTCGAGTTCAACGCCGGCCAGCGCGCGCTTGCTGCCGCCGTATACCGCGCAACCTTGAACAAGCAGCCGCTGCTGGCACAGGCGCCGACCGGCATCGGCAAGACGCTGGGCACGCTGTTCCCGGCGCTGAAAGCCTGCACGCGGGCACCGATCGACAAGCTGTTCTTTCTCACCGCGAAGTCGCCGGGACGGCAAGTCGCGCTGGACGCGCTGGCGTTGATCCAGGGCGATCAGCCGGCGCTGCGGGTGCTGGAACTGGTGTCGCGCGACAAGAGCTGCGTGCATCCGGACAAGGAATGCCACGGCGCCTCCTGCCCGCTGGCGCGGGGTTTCTACGATCGCTTGCCAGTCGCGCGAGCCGCGGCGGTGAGCAGCGCGAAGCTCGATCAGCGCAGCGTGCAGACGGTCGCCGCCGAGCATGTCGTCTGCCCGTACTACCTGAGCCAGGAACTGGTCCGCTGGGCCGATGTCGTGGTCGGCGATTACAACTATTACTTCGATGCCCATGCGTTGTTGCACGGCTTGACCGTACTCAACGACTGGAAGATCAGCCTGCTCGTCGACGAAGCCCACAACCTCGTCGATCGTGCTCGCGACATGTATTCGGCAACGCTCGATCAACGCGCCCTGCAGCGCGCGCGCAAGGCTGCACCCGACGAACTGCGAGCCTCACTGAATCGCGTGCAGCGACGCTGGCCCGCGGCCGATCTCGATGCGCCGGATGGCTATCAAACTCTGGACACCCTGCCCGCCGCGCTGATCGACGCGCTATCGGATTTCATCGCCGCTGCGAGCAGGCTGCTCGGCGAAACGGGCGAGCGCCTGCCGTTCGACCTGCAGCAGTTCTTCTTCGATGCGATCGGTCTTGTGCGGCTGGCGGAAAGTTTCGGCCCGCATTCGATGGTCGATCTGAGCCGGCATTCTCCGGACGCCTTCAGCACCAAACCGGGCTCGACCCTGTGCGTCCGCAACGTCGTGCCGGCGCCATTCCTCGGTCCACGCTTCGCTGCCGCGCATGGCGCCGTGCTGTTCTCGGCAACGCTCAACCCGCCGGACTACTACCGCCAGCTGCTCGGGCTGGCCGAGGACACACCCTGGCTCGACATCGCGTCGCCGTTCTCCGCCGATCAGCTCTCGGTGCAGATCGCCAGTCGCATCTCGACCCGCTTCGATGCCCGCGAAGCTTCGCTGGCACCGATCGTCGCGCTGATCGCCACGCAGTACCGCAAGCAGCCGGGCAACTACCTGGCCTTCTTCAGCAGCTTCGACTACCTCGATCGCGTGCTCGCCCGGCTGATCGAAACGCATCCGGAACTGCCGGTCTGGGCGCAGCAGCGGCGCATGGACGAGCCGGCACGCCTCGCCTTTCTCGAACGCTTCAGCGCGACGGATCAGGGCATCGGCTTCGCCGTGCTCGGCGGCGTGTTTTCCGAAGGCATCGACCTGCCCGGCGCACGGCTGATCGGCGCCTTCGTGGTGACGCTCGGCATTCCGCAGATCAACCCGGTCAACGAAGCGATGCGGGCGCGGCTGGAAACCCTGTTCGGCGCCGGCTACGAATACGCCTACCTGTATCCGGGCCTGCGCAAGGTGGTTCAGGCCGCGGGGAGAGTGATCCGCCATCACAGCGATCGCGGCACCGTGGTGCTGGTCGATCGCCGGTATGCGCGTGCCGACGTGCAGGCCTTGCTGCCGGCCTGGTGGGCGATCACGCGCTCCTAGATCGTCTCCATGACCTGCCTCTGGGAAGGCCAGCCATGGCTTCCGTGCCTGCTCACTTCGCCGGCAGCAGCCGCGAGTGATTGAACATGCGCGCACCCAACGCTCTTGCGCTGTTCTCGTCGCAATGCGGAATCGCCGACAGCCGCGGGCATTGCGCCTTTAGCTGGTCCAGCGTCACCACGTCGTTCCAGCGCGTATGCGCCACACACACCGCGCCCTGCGGCGACCAGCCAGCCTCGAACACATAGCTCGCATCGTCCGCCGCGCCACGCTTCTGGATGCCGAGGTCGTCGAAGTTGTCGATCGACGTGCCCTGCTTGGTGTGCGGCGTGCCGTCACCACAGTAGTCCGCGCGCGCCATGCGCACGCAGGCAGCGTGGAACGGTGCCAGGCTCTCGCCACTCGGGCCCTTCTCCCACGGCGGATAACCCCAGCGCACGCATTTGGCGACCACGCCCGAAATGCAACTGACGGTGATCTCGCCGTCGCGGCCCGGATGCCCCGGTGCGAGTTTCAGCGGCAGCCCCCAGGTTTCGCCATCCGCATTCGGCGCGCAGGCGTTCTTCCAGCCACCCTGCCCGTCCGAGGTCTCGAACTCGTGACGCAACACCTGCGGCTGCTTCGGGTCCGGGGTGATCGACTTGAGTTTCATCGGCGCGACCTGCCCGCCGTCGATGCCGACGTGAATCACCGCGCCTTCCAGTTCGCGCCCGCGCAGTACCCGGCCATCCGGCATGCGCAGCACGAATGCGCTGCCGTCCACGTCCAGCGTGGCGCCGGCGGCGACCGCGGCGGGCGATTCGGGGGCGGCGGCAGGCGGCGGTGTCGCGGCAGAGTCCTGCCGGTTGCAGGCAGTCGAAGCCGCAGCGAGGACCAGCACCGCGAGCACACGCGGCAGCGCAAGGATGTTCATGGCAATCCGGAGAGCATGACCCGCAGGCTGGCGGCCTGCCGCGCAAAAGAATACGTCCGCCGGACAAGACCCAGGCGGACGCAAGGGAAAGATTCTGAACCCGGGATGGGGCGGGCTCAGCGCAGCGATACCGTCTCGCCGCTGGGCAGGGTCACCGCGAGGTACTTGCCGGCCTGCGTGCCGGTGGTGGTCTGGCCGTTGAGCAGGATGCCTTGCAGCGTGATGCCTTGCAGCGAGATGCCTTGCAGCGTAACGCCTTGCAGCGTGACGCCCTGAAGAATCGGGCCCTGAAGCACGGGGCCGTTGAGCCTGACTCCAGCCTGTGTCGGCATGGACAGGGCAGCGAAGACCAGCGCAGCGGTGGCGAGAGCGGAGAAAGAGAAGGACTTGGAAGTGGTCATGGCGAAACTCCTGCAGGTGTGTTCGAGAGGAGAATTCCTTTCGATGAAAACAGGCTACGCCCGGCCTGTTTCCACCCAAGTTCCAAATCCTGAAACATGATGTCCGGGATGTTTCCGCTCATCCGCTCCTGCAATCGCAGAGGCCTGACGCCCCTCCTCACTCACCCGCCTCTATCTGCCGTAATTCGGCCCATCGGACGGCAGATACTCGTAGCCGCCACCATGCCCGCGCACCGTGCGGATCACGGTCGGATCGCCCGGCACTGGCTCGATCTTGCGCCGCAGGCGCGTGATGCGCAGGTCGATGGCGCGGTCGAAGACCTCGCCCGGATCGGTGCCGGACAACTCCAGCAGCTTCTCTCGCGAAAGCACCACGTTGGGGTGATCGGCAAAGGCGGTCAGCAAGCCGAACTCGGCACCAGTGACGGGCAGCACCTCGCCAGAGGTATCGACCATGCGCCGACGCGTGCGGTCCAGCTTCCAGCGGCCGAACCAGGCTTCTCCCGGCGCGCGCTGGCGTTCGACCGCGCTGACCGGCATCGCCTCCAGTGGTTGGATGTTCTGCGAGGGACGCCGCCGCAGCACGCTGCGCACGCGTGCGAGCAGCTCTCGCAGATCGGCCGGCTTGGCTACGTAATCATCGGCGCCCAGTTCCAGGCCGACCACCCGATCCGCCGTCGCGTCGTTGCTGGTCAGCATGATGACCGGCACATCGGAGCCGGCGCGCAGCCAGCGCAGCACAGAAAGGCCGTCCTCGCCGGGCATGATCAGATCGAGGATCACGCAGTCCGCCGGCGCAGTCGCAAACGCGGCGCGCAGGGCCGGGCCACCGTCCAGGCTCAGCACCTCGTAGCCCTGGCTGGATAGATAGTCCACGACCAGTTCGCGCAGCATGTCGTCGTCGTCGACCACGGCGATGCGGGATTTCACGTCAGCACTCCATTCGATTTTGCAGATACTCGCCGATGACGCGGCGTGCTGTCTCATCCGCTTGCATCAGGCCAGCCAGTTCTGAGGCCAGTTCTACGTCCGGACTCGCGGCCTGCTCGCCCAGCCGCGATTCCAGCGCCGCCGCCGCGCGCCGCAACGCGAGCAGGCCGAGCGTGGCCGACACGCCTCTGAGTGAGTGAGCGTCGCGCTTCGCTGATTCAAGTTCGCCGCCGTGCAGCAGTTCCGCGATCTGCTTCGATGCCGGAGGCGCAGCGAGGAAGCGCCGCGCAAGCTTCTGCCACAGCGCGCGGCTGTCGGCCATCTGGCGAATTGACGCCAGGAAATCGAAGTCCGGTTCTGCATCCGTTCCCTGGGAGAGGCGGCTTGCACTCGTGGTGTGTGGCGCGGCACCCGTGCTCCCTTCAGGCACGCGCGGAACGTCTGTCCCGCCAACGGTATCGGCTTGAATCCACTTCGCAAGCAGCGCGTACAGCCGGTTGACGTCCACCGGCTTGCCGAGGTGATCGTTCATGCCAGCCTCGATGCAGCGTTGCCGATCCTCGGCCATTGCGTTCGCAGTCATCGCGATGATCGGCACCGTCGCGCGCCTGGACGCAAGCGCGCGGATACGGCGCGTGGCCTCCAGCCCATCCATGATCGGCATCTGCACGTCCATCAGCACCGCGTCGTAATCGACTGCGGCGACGCGCTCCACGGCTTCCTGCCCGTGCACGGCCAGGTCCACGCCGATGCCCACGCGTTGCAACAGCTCGCGCGCGACTTCCTGGTTGATCTGGTTGTCCTCCACCAGCAGCACGCGACGGCCGGCGAGTGTGTTCGCACCCACCACTGCGGCCGGGGTCTTGGTCACCTCCAGCGCAGCCTCGCTGCCGAAAGCATCGACAATGGTGTCGAGCAGCACTGAAGGATTCACCGGCTTGATCAGGAAGCCGTCGAGTCCGGCCGACAGCGCCTGACGCTCCACTTCCTCGCGCCCGAACGCGGTGACCATGATGATCACGGTCGGCTCCGGGTGAGCAAGATCGCGGATGCGACGTACGGCCTCGATGCCGTTCATGCCCGGCATCTGCCAGTCCATGAGCACGAGGCGGAAGGCGCCATCGTTGGCGGCGCGAATCTTCTCGATTGCCCGTGGTCCGTCGCTCGCCGACTCGACGACGAAGCCGAACGATTCGAGGTAGGCCCGCAAGATCGACACCGCAGTCGCGTTGTCGTCAACCACCAGCACGCGCATGCCGCGCAGAGATTTCGGCGTCGCGCTGCGCTTGGCCGAGGCGGGGGCAAGGCCGAAGCGCGCGGTGAAGGAGAACGTGCTGCCACTGCCCGGCGTGCTGTCCACGGTGATCTCGCCGTCCATCAGATCGACCAGACGTTGCGAGATCGCCAGGCCCAGGCCAGTGCCGCCGTAGCGCCGCGTGGTCGAGGTATCGGCCTGCGAGAAGCTCTCGAACAGCTTTTCGATCTGTGCCTCGCTCAGCCCGATGCCGGTGTCCGCCACCTCGAAGCGCAGACGTACGAAGTCGCGGCCGCGCTTGGCCGTCTCCACGCGCACCACGATCTGGCCCTTGTCCGTGAACTTGATCGCGTTGCCGGTGAGATTCAGCAACACCTGCCCGAGCCGCAGCGGATCGCCGACCAGCTGCGCGCTCAATCCCGGCTCCACCGAGAACAACAGTTCCAGGCCCTTCTCCGCCGCGCGCAGGTTGAGCATGTCGGAGAGATTATCGAGCACGCCATAGAGATCGAACGGCGTCGCCTCCAGGCTCAGCTTGCCGGCCTCGATCTTCGAGAAGTCGAGAATGTCGTTGATGATCTGCAGCAACGACTTGGCCGCTGTGTCGATCTTGCCGAGGTAGTCCTTGAGCCGGTCGGGCTCGCTGCTCGACAAGCCGAGGTGGGTCAGACCGACGATCGCATTCATCGGCGTGCGGATCTCGTGGCTCATGTTGGCGAGGAAGTCGCCCTTGGCCTTCGACGCTGCATGCGCGGCGGCTTCGGCGGCTTTCAGTTCCGCCTCGTGGCGCGTGCGTTCGCGCAGGTCGATCATGGTCGCAAACAGCTGCGTCTTGCCGCCGAGCTGGATGCGTGTCAGCGCCACCTCGCAGGGCCGCAGCTCGCCCGCTCGCGTCTGGTGCATCCAGTCGAAGCGGTTGTAACCGCGCTCGAACGCCAGACCAATCACCTCTTCCGCCTTCTCCATCGACGGCCGGCCGTCAGGCTGCCGCGTAGGCGAAAAGCTCGGGAAATCGCGTGCAAATTCCTGCTCGTCCTCGATGCCGAGCAGTTCACGCAAGCTGGGATTGGCCTCCGAGAACTGACGCTGCTCGTCGATCATCACCAGTCCGATGCGGTTGTAGTCGAAGATCGCGCGAAGACGCGCTTCGGCGGCCTGCGCCGCATCACGCGCCACCATGAGCAGGCGAGTAGCCTCTTCTGCACGCGCCTGCGCCTCACGCTCGGCTGTCACCTCCAGGGTGAAGCCGCTCCAGGCAACACCACCGTCCGGCTGCGGAATGGGCTTGGCAGAAGTGCGCAGCCAGGCCATGCGGCCGTCGGCCACTTCGGAGCGATAGGTGGCCTCGACATTGCCGCCGCTACGTATGGCTTCGATGAACGCACCGATCAACTTGGACTGATCCTCCTTGTGCACCAGATAAAGGAGTGAGTTCGGCGTGCCGGTGATCCACTCGCGCGCGCGTCCGAACAACACCGGTCCCTGGTCGCTGATCATCGTGTACGTGCCGCCGAGATTCGGCGCGACGCGGTACTGGTAGACCACACCCGGCAGCGAGTCGGTGACCACGCGCAGCTGCTGCGAACTGGCTTGCGCCTGGTCGCGTGCTGCGCGCAACTCGGCTTCCAGCGTCTTCATCTCCGTGATGTCCTGCCAGAAACCGTTCGACACTACGCTGCCATCGGGCATGCGCCGACCGGCGGACCGCGCGAGCAGCCAGCGGATCTCGCCGCTCAGCACATGCCGAAGACGGAATTCCAGCCGCAGCGTGCCGGCCTCGCGCGCCATGCGCGTGGTCTCGGCGATGACGTGGGCGCGGTCCTCGTCAACGATGTTGCGGACCAGCTCGGACAGATCGGTCATCGCGGCGTCGCGCTCGATGCCGGTAAGCGCGCGCATGCCCTCGCTGACGTGCGCGACTCTCGCCGAACCGTCGGTGCCGTAAACCATCTGGAAGACGACGCCCGGCAGGCTGTCGGTGATGTCGAGCACCCGGCGTTCGGCGACCTGC
Organism: Nevskia ramosa DSM 11499; assembly: GCF_000420645.1. Classification (NCBI taxonomy): domain Bacteria; kingdom Pseudomonadati; phylum Pseudomonadota; class Gammaproteobacteria; order Nevskiales; family Nevskiaceae; genus Nevskia; species Nevskia ramosa. Next base: position 471,244 of record NZ_ATVI01000007.1, read on the forward strand.
GCGGCATCACGCGCAGCACGCAGTTCGATTTCCAGCATCTTGATATCGGTGATGTCCTGCCAGAAGCCGTTGCAGACGACTTCGCCACCTGATCGCCGGGTCGATGTCGCCCGTGAGCGCAGCCAGCGCAGCTCGCCGGTGATCGCGTGGCGAAACTGGAAGTCGAAACTCAACGCGTCCCGTTGCCCGGCAGCGGCGACGATGGCCTTCTTGAGCCGCGGCAGATCGGTGGTCTGCACCATCGCGTACAGACGTCCCACATCTTCTTCGGCGGCGGCCTTGTCGATGCCCACCAGATCGACGATGCCCTCGCTCACATAGGTCATGCGAATGACGCCATCGCCCCCGATGACCACTTGGTACATCGCGCCAGGCGTGGACCCGACGATCTCGCGCATGCGGTTTTCGGCGTCGATCAGCGCTGCCTCGGCGCGCTTGTGCTCGGTCACGTCCACGGTGATGCCTTCCCACAGCACCTGCCCGTCCTCGGCGCGGCGAGGCGCGACAATATTCTTGATCCAGTGCGTCGAACCGTCACGATGGTTGACGCGCACGACGTGTTCCTGGACCTGCATTTCGGACACCGAGCGTTCCAGCGCCTCGGCGATCTGCGGGCGGTCCTCTTCGTGCACCACACGAAGGAAGGCCCCGAAATCCTCGATAAGCTCCGCGTGCGGCACTCCCGACATCTGCTCGCTGCCGTGCGAGAGATAGTTGAGGCCGATGGAGCCGTCTTCACCGCGGCGCAGCTGGAACAGCACGCCGGGCACGGTATCGACGATGGCGCGGAGGCGCGCCTCGGAGCGCTCCAACTGCTCGCGCCCCTCGCGCTCCTCGGTGACGTCGTTCCAGTAACCGTTCCAAAGCATCGTGTCGCCGGATTTGCGGACCGTCGCGAAGGTGCGCACCCAACGCTGCGTGCCATCGGGCTTGCGGATGCGGACATCCGCGTTCACCGGCCGGTTCTCGCGCGCCGAATCGCGGTACGCGGTAAACAGGATTGCCGAGTCCTGGGCAATGACCAACTTCGACGGCAGCAGCGGATCGTCCAGTACCGCTTGCCGCTCCACGCCCAGCACTTCGCTCACGCGGCCGCTGACGAAGTTGTAGCGCAGGTTGTCGGCGCAGTCGGATTCGAGTTGAAACACCGCGCCGGGGAGCGACTCCGCCAGGTCGCTCATCAGGTGTTCCTGCGCGGCCTTGTCGAAGCGCGCCCTGCCAAGCCGGCGGAGATCTCTTGGCGGTGCGGGAGGTGTGGCGTCGTTCATCAATCGTCCTGCCGGCGGCTCCGGAGCTGACTCTGAGGCGCGACAGACCGGACCGCAATTCGGCCGCGCCTGGCGAGTGTGGGCGCGGCCGGTGTCAACGGTGCTTCGGATCATGTCAGCTGGCTGAAACATGATGTCAGGAGCTTTGCAGACGCAATGTTGCAGAGAGTGAGTCAGTTCGGATAGCCCGTCCGAAAGCGAAACGCGGCCCGTGATCCGGGCCGCGCGGTCGACGATCGGAAGGCTTCGCCCGCCTGCGTCAACGTCATTTCTTCTCGCAGACGCACTGGTAAAGGCCGCATTCGAGCGTGTCTGCCTTGCAAACTGCTGCGAATCCCTTGCAGCCGTCGCCAAAGCAGGAGCACTGCGTTCCTTCGCAATCGTGGGGCAGCGGTTGCGCAGGCTTGGTACCCCACTTGAACGGGGTCTTGATCAAGGGACTGACAGTCGCCTCGCGCTCCTTCTGCACTGAGGGCGGCGCCAGGCCGGCAGCAGCGCCACCGACGTTGTCGATCGGATCGAGCGCGGCCTCGCGACTGCGGCTCGCTGCCTCGCGCACCTTCTGCACCGCCGGCAACAGCAGGCAGATGCCCGGCTCGGTCTGTTCGGCCGAGATCACGATGTCGTTGCCGTCGCCACCCACGTAGCTGATGCGCATGCCGACGTTCTGATCCGTACAGCCGACGTAACCGCCCTCGGGCAGGCCGTTGAACTCGCCGCTGCGCGTGCCGTTGATGGTGATGATCTGGTACGAATCGCCGGGCCTCGGCTCGAAGCCGTAGTAGGTCGAGAGCTTCAGCTCGCCTTCGATGTCCATCGTGTCGGCCGTCATCGTCGAGTACTGGCCGGGACCGGCAGCAAGCTGGTTGCTCCCCGCTGCGTCCCGCATCAGGCTGGCCGGCGTGGTGCCGCCCAAGCCCACGTTCATAGTCGCGCTGCGGCCGCCGATGACCAACGTCCCGCCCTGCGTGCTGCTGCGGTGGATGAACTGGCCAGCGTCGAACACATGCGTGTCGCGATTCTCGATCCGCGCGCCCGGCAGCGTTTCCAGCACCGCCACGCTGCTGATCACCAGATCGCCGAAGGTCACCTTGGAATAGCCGGTCGGATCATTTTTCGGATCGATCACCACGTAGTCCTGGCCATCCAGAAACACGTTGTCACCCGCACCCGGCACGCGGCGGCTGCTCCAGTTGGACGGGTTGAACCAGTTGCCATCCCGGCCGACGTAGTGCACGCCATCACCATTGACGTCGCCAGCCGCGACAGAGACGCCGCCAGCCGCAGCGGCCGGCTGCGACAGGGCAAAGCTCGCGAGTGCTGCGGCGACGAGCGTGGAACGGCGGAAGAAGGTCGAGGTGTTCATGTTGGGGCTCCGAGGCAGGTCGAAAGCGAGTCACTTTCGCTGGAGCCCAGACTAGGCAGCGCGCGTATCAGCGCGATGCCACAGCACGGAAACATCGTGTCGGCGCGATGTCCGTCCGGAACCTTGTCTCACTTGGACTGGGGGACGCCCGCCGCAGAGGCGGGGTGAAGTCGAGGACGGCGACGTTCAGCTGTAAAGCCGACGCAGCTCGGTCTTGACGAGCTTGCCGTTCGGGTTGCGCGGCATCGTCTCGATCACGTGCAGCGCTTTCGGCAGCTTGTAGCGCGCCAGTCGTGGCGCGACGAAGGCGAGCAGCGTCTCCAGATCAAGCGCCTGCCCGGCCTTCAGCACGGCGATCACGACCACGGTTTCGCCCCAGCGAGCGTCGGGCGCGCCGATCACCGCGGCTTCGGCAATCGCCGGATGTTCGTAGAGCAGGCTTTCGATCTCGGCCGGATAGATGTTCTCGCCGCCACTGATGATCATGTCCTTGAGGCGATCGCAGATGTAGTAGAAGCCTTCGTCGTCGAAGTAGGCGCCATCGCCGCTGTGCAGCCAGCCGTCGGCATCGATCGCCGCGGCCGTCTCCGCAGGGCGCTGCCAGTAGCCCGGGGTGATGTTGCCGCCGCGCATGCAGATCTCGCCGCGCTCGCCCGGCGTGGTGATCGTGTTGCCATCGCTGTCGATCAGCTTGACCTCGGTCAGCAGGCCGGGCCGGCCGCAGGAGCCGAGCTTGGTCGTCGCCCGGCCGGTTTCGAGAAAGGTGGCGCCGGTCGAGGACTCGGTCATGCCGTAGCACTGGCTGACCGGAATGTTGCGCGACTCGTAGGTGCGCAGCAGCGGCTCGGGCACCGGCGCGCCGCCGGCCACGATCAGACGCATCGCCGACAAATCGGTGCTCGCGAAGCGTGGGTGCTGGCTGGCGAACAGCATCATCGCCGGCACCGCGAAGCTCACGGTCACCCGGTAGTGCTCCAGCGCATCCAGGAACTGCCCGGCTTCGAAGCCCTGCTGGAGCACGACGTGGCCGCCGATCAGCAAGGTCGGCAGCAGCGCCACGCAGAGGCCACCGCTATGAAACAGCGGCGCGCAGTTCAGGGTCACGTCCTGCGACGTGTAATCGCTGGCCAGCAGCCAATTGAGATTGTTGGTCCACAGGTTGCGATTGCTGAGCATCACGCCCTTGGGTTTGCCGGTGGTGCCGGAGGTGTAGATCAGCACCACGACGTCATCCGGCTTGCCATCGATCGCGTCGGGAATTGCCAGGTCTGCGGCAAGCTGTGCGTCCAGCGCCTCCCAGCCCGGCTGGGTGGCGCCGAGCAGCAGGCGTCGCCGTACCGGCAGATCGGCCAGCGCCGGTTCGATCAGCGGCGCGTGCTGCGCGTCGGCAACCAGGGTGTGGATGCTGGCATCGCGGATGATGTCGGCCAGCTCGGTGCGCGACAGCCGATAGTTCAGCGGCGCGAAGATCGCACCGATGCGGGCGCAGGCGAACAGCGCGACCAGGATCAGCGCGTGGTTCAGGCCCAGCCAGGCGACACGATCGCCAGCCTGCACGCCGCCGTGCACGAATACCGCGGCCATCTGCTCGATCTGCCGCTGCATCTCGCCATAACTCGTGGTTCGGCCTTCGAAGCTCACTGCCGGTCTTTCGGGCATCCGCAAGGCGCGGCGGCGGAACGATTCGGCGAAGCCCTGGGGGTCGAGACGGGAGGTCGGCATGGCGGTCGGGTCGTCGTGGATGCGGCGCAGCGGGCACACCCGGCTGCGATCGTCGAAAATAGTCGGGTACCGTATCAATTTCCTCGTTCCGGAAGCAGACATGCCCGACACCGCTGCCATCGCCCCTGCCCGCCTCGCGGCGACCATCCTGCTGCTGCGCGACGACCCTGCCGCTGTCGACGCGAAAATCGAAGCTCAGATGGAAGTCTTCATGGTGGTGCGCCATCAGCAGATCGATTTCGCATCCGGCGCGCTGGTGTTTCCGGGCGGCAAGCTCGCGGCCGGCGATAGCGATTCGCGCCTCGCCCAGCTGTGCTCGGGCGCCGATGACCTGTCGACCGAGCAGCTGGCACTGAGGGTCGCGGCGATCCGCGAAGCCTTCGAGGAAAGCGGCGTGCTGCTGGCGCGCAAGCGTGGCGCGGCCAAGCTCATTGGTGCTGAAGTGCTCGACGCGCTCGATCACTACCGCAAGCCGCTCGACAAGGGTGCAATCGGTATCGTCGAGATGCTCGAAAGCGAAGGCCTGGAACTGGCCTGCGAAGCGCTGGTGCCGTTCGCACACTGGGTCACGCCGACCTTCATGCCGAAGCGCTTCGACACTTACTTCTTCCTCGCCGTGGCGCCGTCCGAACAGGTGGCCGGTCATGACGGCCGGGAGATGGTCGACTCGGTCTGGCTGCGTCCGGCGGCTGTGATCGCCGAGGCAGCAGCAGGCACCCGGACCCTGGTGCCGGCCACCTTGCTGAACGTCGAGAAGCTCGGTGAGCAGACCACCGTCGCTGGCGCACTCGCCGCGGCCCGCAAGCAGCCGCCGGTGATGGTGCTGCCGGAAGTCGTCGAGCAGGCCGATGGCGCCGAAGGCAAGCGAACGCTGCGGATTCCGGGCAACGCCGGCTACAAGGTCACCAAATTCACGTTCTGACCTAGGTTCTCGGGCTGCCCCTCGCTTTACAGCGCAGCGCAGCAATCGGGACAGTAGCGGCCCCTGCTTCACCGGTCTTCCGATCCAATGCTGGCGACGATCTCCTCCACCTATCTGCCGATCGCGCTGGCCGTGATCATGCTCGGACTCGGCCTGTCGCTGACCACGGCCGACTTCCGTCGCGTGCTGACCCAGCCGCGGGCCGTCGCCGTGGCGCTGGTCGTGCAGGTGCTGATCCTGCCGGCGATCGCGTTCGGGTTGTGCCTCGCCTTTGCGCTGCCGCCGGAACTGGCGGTCGGCCTGATGGTGCTCGCCGCTTCGCCCGGTGGCACCAGCGCCAATCTGTTCAGCCATCTGGCGCGCGGTGACGTGGCGCTGAACATCACGCTGACGGCGGTGAACTCGGTGCTGGCGATCATCAGCCTGCCGCTGATCATCAATCTGGCGCTGGTGCACTTCATCGGCGAAGGACGCAGCGTGCCGCTGCAGTTCTCGAAGGTGGCGCAGGTGGTGGCGATCGTCATCGTGCCGGTACTCGTCGGCATGCTGCTGCGCAATCGTCGGCCGGCGCTGGCGATCCGCTTCGAGACGCCGGTGAAGCTCTTTTCAATCCTGTTCCTGATCCTGCTGGTGGTGCTGATCATGGTCAGCGGCTGGAAAACCATTGCCCAGCACATGGCCAGCGTTGGCAGTGCCGCGCTGCTGTTCAATCTGATGAGTCTGGCGATCGGCTACAACCTGCCGCGCCTGCTCGGCCTAGGCCGCCCGCAGGCGATCGCCATCGGCATGGAGATCGGCGTGCACAACTCGGCGCTGGCCATCGCCATCGCCTTGTCGCCGCTGCTGCTGAACCAGCCGGCGATGGCGATCCCGGCAACGCTGTACAGCCCGATCATGATGGCGACTGCGGGCCTGTTCGCGTTCTGGCTGACGCGGGGCAATCGCAACGGCACCACTCATCGTGATGAATAACTCGCATACCTGGATCGCGGCGCTGGCGACGATCGCGGTGCTGATCTGCTACGAAGCGCTGCAGGCGTTGATGCGCTGGCGCACGCCGGAGCGCGTTGCCCGTACTGCGCACACGCGTCTGCGCGAAGAATGGTTCGCGGCTGTGTCCAGCCATCCGGGTTCGGAACTGCTTGCCGTGCAGACGCTGCGCAACTCGTTGATGTCGGCCACGATGACCGCCTCGACCGCCGTGCTCGGCCTGGTGGCCACGGTGAGCCTCGCCGCACCCTCGCTGCATGCTCGTTTCAGCGATCCGGACGGCCTGGTGCTGATCACGCCCAGCCTGATGCTGGAGCTGGTCTTGCTGAGCCTGCTGTTCGCGTCATTGGTCTGCTCGGCGATGGCCGTGCGCTACTACAACCACGCCGGCTTCATCGCCGGCATGCCTTGCGAATCGCCGGGCCGGCAGCGCTGGAACGACGCCGGACGAGTCTGCGTGCGACGCGGCGGCGTGTTGTACAGCTGGGGCCTGCGTTATCTGGTGCTGGTCGCGCCGATTCTGGCCGCGACCCTGCATCCCTACGCAGGACCGCCGGCAGCGCTGCTGGTGGTCTGCGTGCTGTACGGCTTCGATCGCAGCGAGACGCCGGTGTCAGTCTCTGTATCGCTGCGCTGAAGGATCAAGCCGCCAGGCTGCGTCCGATGATGATTTTCTGGATGTCCGAGGTGCCTTCGTAGATCTGGCAGACGCGAACATCGCGATAGATGCGTTCGACCGGAAAATCCTCGACATAGCCGTAGCCGCCGAAAGTCTGGATCGCGACCGAGCAGACGGCCTCTGCCGTTTCCGAAGCAAACAGCTTGGCCATGCAGGCCTGCTCCAGACAAGGCACGCCGGCGTCCTTCATCCGCGCGGCCGACAGCACCAGCTGGCGCGCCGCTTCGAGCTTGGTCTTGGCATCGACGAGCCGGAAATTGACCGCCTGATGATCCATCAGCCGCTTGCCGAACGAGGTGCGCTCGCCGGCGTAGCGAATCGCCGCATCGAGCGCAGCCTGGGCCATGCCCACACTTTGCGAGGCGATGCCGATGCGGCCTGATTCGAGGCTCGACAGCGCGATCTTGTAGCCCTCGCCTTCACCGCCGATCATCGCGGCTAGCGGCAGTTCCAGGTCATCAAACTGCAGGCTGCAGGTGTCGGAAGCCTTCTGGCCGAGCTTGTGCTCGATCTTCGACACGCTGTAACCGGTGCTGTCGGTCGGCACCAGGAACGCCGAGATGCCGCGCTTGGTGTTGGCCGGATCGGTGACCGCGAAGACGATCGTGTAGCGGCCGATCTTGCCGCTGGTGATGAACTGCTTGGCACCGTTGATGACGTAGCGATCGCCGTGACGCACGGCGCGGGTGCGCAGCGCGGAGGCATCGGAACCGGCCTGGCTTTCGGTCAGCGCGAACGCGCCGATGAACTCGCCACGCGCGGCCGGGCGCAGCACCTCGGCTTTGTGCGCATCCGAACCATAGCGTTCGAGGATCGCGCAGAACGGCGCGTTATGGACCGACATCACCGTCGACACCGCACCGTCGCCTTCGGCCACGGCCATCAGCGCCAGCGCGTAGGAGACGTAATCGGCGCCCGCGCCGTCCCAGTCCGGCGACACCGTCATGCCCAGCAGGCCGATGCTGGCCAGGCCTTCGAACACCGCCGGCTCGATCGCCAGCGCCTTTTCGCGCGCGGCAGCACCGGGGGCCAGCACTTCACGCGAGTAGCGGCGCGCGGCGTCGTCGACCAGTCTTTGTTCTTCAGTCAGCATGAGTTCGTAAGGTTCGGTTCGAGGGAGATGCAAGCGTCGACAGGCCTGTACAAGCTTGCTGCAGCGCTTGCGCGCTTGTGCGGCCCATCGTGAAAGCCGGATTGTGGCGGGTCTGCTGACCGTTCGCCCCAGCCATTTGGCCGGGGTTTGCACTCCGTTGACCGGAGCCCGTTGCGGCTTGATGCTGGGCAAGTGCCGAAAGTCTGCGATCAACGGATAAGCTACGCCGACAAGCAGAATGAGGAATTCGGCGCGCAAGCACCTATACTCGCGTGCCGGCGGTAGTCGTGAGCTTGCAACAAGCTTGCAGCACTGGCGCAATCACACAATCACATCTAAAGACATCAGGAGCCCCATGGCCAAAGTAGCCTCGAAGACCACGACCAAGACCGCCCCGACCAAGGCCGCTGCCAAGCCGGCCGCGACCAAGGCTGCTGCGACCAAAGCAGCCGCCAAGCCGAAGGCCGCCGAACCGGCAGCACTGAAGCCGATCAAGGAAACGCTGAACAAGACCGGGCTGATCGCCCACCTCGTCACCCATAGCGGCATCGAAGCGAAGGGCGTCAAGAAGGTGCTGGAAGCGCTGGAAGGCGCGATCGCCTCGTCGGTCAGCAAGAAGGGCGCAGGCTCGTTCGTGCTGCCGGGCTACCTGAAGATCTCGGCGGTCAAGGTTCCGGCCAAGCCGAAGCGCAAGGGCATCAACCGCTTCACCGGCCAGGAGCAGACCTTCGCCGCCAAGCCGGCCTCGCTGAAGATCCGCGTGCGTCCGCTGAAGAAGCTGAAGGACGCGGTGGCCTGATCGGCCATTCGCTGAAGTCTTGACCGCCGGCCTTCACGCCGGGCGGTCCTGAACGAAGGGCGACGACCGCAGGGTCGTCGCCCTTTGTCGTTTCCGACGGCAGACGGCAAGCGACCAGCGGGCGGGCGGCGACGGGCTCTCATCGGAGAACCGTCAGGCCTTATTCCGGCGCGAAACATGCTTATGCAATTATGAGCAGCCAGCTTCAAGCAATCGCTGTCGACCATTTTTCGCGCATCAGACGGGCTCGATAGAACTCGATCGCAGGTGACTGGCGGTAACATTTAATTATTAGGTCATACCGATATAACAAGCGGCCTCGCATACTTCCTCATCTGCTGATTGGAATCCCATGTCGACCTCGAACACTGACCCACGCTGTCCAGCAGTCGCCATCATCGGGGCTGGCTTCAGCGGCACGATGGTCGCCGTCAATCTGCTTCGCGAGGCGACCGGCCCGCTGCGGGTGATCCTGATCGAGCGTGCCGACGCTGCCGGTCTCGGCGTGGCCTATCGCGAGCAGCCGGACTGTCATCTGCTGAACGTGCGCGCCGAAGGCATGAGCGCGTTTCCGGATCAGCCCTCGCACTTCCTGAAGTGGCTTGCCGAACATCGCGGCGATGAAGCGCTGGTCAACCCGGCCGCGTTCCTGCCGCGTCGTCTCTATGGCGTCTATCTGCGCTCGATCCTCGCCGAAGCCGCCGCCACCTCGCGCCGCGACGTGCGCCTGGAACTGGTGCATGACGAAGTGCTCGGCGTTGCCGCAAGCGAGCGCGAAATCCGCTTGCGCATGGCCAAGGGCAACTCGATCACTGCACAGCGCGTGGTACTGGCGATGGGCAACCCCGGCCCGGCCGATCCGCCTGCCGACGATCCCTCTTTCTATTCAAGCCCGCTGTACCAGAGCCACGCCTGGTCCACGCATGGCCTGATCTCGGTACGCCACGACGATGCCGTGCTGCTGATCGGCTCCGGCCTGACCACGCTGGACTGGCTGGCCGCCCTGCACGAGCGCGGCCATCGCGGGCCGATCCATGTCGTCTCGCGGCGCGGCCTGCTGCCGCGCGCGCATGCGGTCGCGCCGCGGCATGTGCTGAGCTTCGATCTGTTCGCGGTGCCGCCGACGGTGCGCCAGCTGATGCGCGTGATCCGCAACGAGATCGATACCGTGATTGCCGAAGGCGGCGACTGGCGCTCGGTAATGGACGCGCTGCGTCCGCACGGCCAGCGCCTGTGGCAGCGCCTGTCGCGCCCGGAGCAGCTGCGCTTCCTGCGCCATGCCCGCACCTATTGGGACATCCACCGCCATCGCGCGGCACCGCGCATCGTCGAGACCGTCAACCGGCTGACCCAGCGTGGTCAGCTCGAAGTGCTGGCTGCGCGGCCGATCAGCTACGCGGACAACGGCGATGCCGTCGAGGTGCAATTGCGCACGCGCGGCGGCAAACAGACGATCACCCGCACCGTGCAGAGAGTCGTCAACTGCACCGGCCCGGACAGCAACTATCGGCGCCTGAACCATCCGCTGCTGCAGTCGCTGCGCGAGCAGGGGCTGGCGACAGTCGACACCCTGGGCCTGGGCCTGGAAACCGACGCGGCCGGCGGCCTGGTCGAACGTGATGGCGGTGCCTCGGCACGCGTGTTCACCCTGGGCCCGACCCGCAAGGGCGAGCTTTGGGAAACCACCGCCGTGCCGGAAATCCGCGGCCAGGCGCAGACCCTGGCGAGGCATCTGTTGAGCGTCATCGCCGCTGCCCAGCCGTCGCGCCGCGAGCCGGCCAACGACCCGGTGCTGGCTGCGCTGCACGCAGGCTGAAGCAGCCGGCTGCGCCCTTCCCGGAGATCAGGGGGGGCGGCATCAAGCCTTGATGGCCTGAAACAAAAGCGCCCGGAGCGAAATTTCGCCCGGGCGCTTTTTGTCGGGTCTTTATTCCATTAATTGATATATAAAAATTCCTTTATATTTCTTTATTGAATATCAATCGCCCCGTACAGTCTCGTTCCGTTATCAACCACCGCGTTTCAGGAGCGAGTCATGGTCATCCACGCGATCAACAGCAGAAACCAAATCCCGGGCCGGATCGTCGAGATCGTGCTCGGCCCGGTGGTGTCCGAAGTCGATGTCGAAACCGAGTCCGGCATCGTCACTTCGATCGTCACCACCCGTTCGATCAAGAGCCTGAATCTGCAGGTCGGCACCGAAGTGCTGGCCGTGTTCAAGGCCACCGAAGTGATGCTCGCGAAGATCTGAGCCCGTCTTCACCGGCCTTCTTCCCTCGTCAACGAGCACCGCGCCCATGTGCCTGATCATCCACCAGCCTGAAGAACTCACGACACCCGTCGCGCTGCTGCGCTCGGCCGCCGAGTACAACCCGGACGGTTTCGGCTTCATGGGGTTCGATGCCTCCGGCAAGCTGCGTATCGAGCGCAGCCCGAACGCCGATGTCGAACTGGCAACGCGCCTGGCCGAGGAGTTCGCCGGGCGCAACTGCGCGTTCCATTTCCGGCGCCGCACGCGAGGCTCGTCGCACGCCGAGAACCTGCATCCGTTCAAGATCGCGCCCGGTCTTTACCTGATGCACAACGGCACCGCGAAGGTCGAGATCCGCCAGGCCGGGCGCTCGGACACCTGGCATCTGGTGAACGACTATCTGGCGCCGTTCCTGAGCAGCCGGCGGAAGCTGATCTACGACCGCGCCTTCCGCCACATCCTCGATGCCTGGCTGGGGCCGCAGAACCGCATCGTGTTTCTCGATGAGACCGAGGGCCGCATCGAGCTGCTGCATCGCGCCGATGGCTTCGACTGGAATGGCCTGTGGCTCAGCAATACGCGCTGGGTCGATCGCAGCCTGCTGTCGCTGGCCGGCCATGACGGCGTCTATCGCGCGACCGAGGCCTCGTTCTGCTGAACGAGAGACCGACGTTCTGCTGAAGGGGCGAGCAGGCCCTGCTGAAAAACCATAACGATCAAGAATCAAGGGAAGCGTCATGAAACTCCGTCAACTGCATTACGTGCAGGAAATATCCAAGCGCGGCCTGAGCGTCACTGCCGCCGCCGATGCGCTGTTCACCTCGCAGCCGGGCGTGTCGAAGCAGGTGCGCCTGCTCGAAGACGAGCTGGGCGTCGACATCTTCGTGCGCAACGGCAAGCACATCTCCGAGATCACGCCGGCCGGCAAGCGCATCCTCGAATACACGGCGCGCCTGCTGCTGGAAGCCGACAACATCCGCAACATCGCCGCCGAGTTCCGCACTGCCGATCGCGGTGATCTGAGCGTCGCCACCACGCACACGCAGGCACGCTATGCGCTGCCACCGGTGATCAGCGGCTTCCGCCAGGCCTGGTCGCAGGTGGCCCTGCATCTGCATCAGGGCAGCCCGCCGCAGATCGCCAAGATGGCGGTCGAAGGCACTGCCGATTTCGCCATCGCCACCGAAGCGCTGGAGCATTTCGACGAGTTGGTGATGCTGCCCTGCTACCACTGGAATCGCAGCATCCTGGTGCCGCCGACTCACGCGCTCGCCCAGCGCTATCGCGACAAGCCGCAGGAGCTGACCCTGGAAGCGATCGCCGAGCATCCGGTGATCACCTACACCTTCGGCTTCACCGGCCGCTCGAAGCTCGATCAGGCCTTTGCCGCACAAGGCCTGAAGCCCGACGTGGTGCTGACAGCAGTCGATGCCGATGTCATCAAGACCTACGTCCGGCTCGGTCTGGGTATCGGCATCGTCGCGTCGATGTCGCATGACGAAACGCTCGATGCCGATCTGGTCAGCCTGCCGGTCGATCATCTGTTCGAGCCGAGCACCACGCACATCGGCTTCCGCCAGGGCATGTTCCTGCGCGGCTACATGTTCGATTTCATGCAGCGCTTCGCACCGCACCTGACCCGCGAACTGGTCGAGGCGGTAGCCGCTGTCCCCGATGCCGAGACGCGCCGCCGTCTCGTGCAGGAACGCATTCCCAAACTCCAGCAACGTTAAAGCTCGATGAACATTCGAACCCTTGTCTCCGCTGCCACCCTCGGCAGCTTCGTCGCCCCCTGGACCCCGTCGCTGGCGCAGGAGCCTGTCGAGCCCGTCACGGTCACGCCGGAAGCGGCTGCGGCCGATGCAGCCCCCGTTGCAGAGCCAAGCCCAGCCGTGGCCGTGACGGCAACGGCGAGCCCGACGACCGTCGCGCCGGACGTTGCCCGCATCGAAGAGATCGTGGTCACCGCCACCCGCCGCAACGGCTACATCGATGACATTCCGGCGTCGATCAGCGCCTACGGCGGCGAAGACCTGAAAGCGGTCGGCGTGCGCGACACCCGCGAACTGTCGAAGCTGGTGGCCGGCTTCACAGCCGCGGATTCCGGCTTCAACACGCCGATCTACACCTTGCGCGGTGTCGGCTTCGCCGATTCCAGCTTCGCCAACCAGTCGACCGTCGGCGTCTATCTCGATGAAGTCGCCCTGCCCTATCCGGTGATGACCAAGGGCCCGAATCTTGACCTGCGCCGGGTCGAAGTGCTGAAGGGACCGCAGGGCACCTTGTACGGGCGCAACTCCACCGGCGGCACCATCAACTACATCGCCAACAAGCCGACCAAGACCTTCACGGCCGGAGCCGAAGTGACCGGTGGCAGCTATGGCCGCCTCGATACCGAAGGCTTCATCAGCGGCCCGATCACCGACAACCTGCGGGTGCGCCTCGCCGGCTCCATGAGCGAATCGCAGACCGGCTGGCAGACCAGCAACACCCGGCCGGATGACCGGCTCGGCAAGGTCTCGAAGCGTGCCGCGCGCGGCATCGCCGACTGGGATGTGGTCGAGGATGTCTCGGTGCGTCTGGCGGTGTCCGGCTGGCTCGACAAGAGCGAGCCGCAGGCGCCGTATGCGGTCGATATCCGGCCGCAGAACCCGCTGGTGCCCGGGAACGCTTCGATCTCGCCACGCCTGCGCGATTACCCGCTGATTCCGAACAACAACAGCAACAAGGTCGCCGACTGGAATCCCGATGGCGGCTTCGGCCTCAACGACAATTTCTGGAACGCCACGCTGCGGCCGCAGTGGAACATCAACGAGAACCTGAAGCTGATCGGCCTGTTCGCGTATTCGCAGGTGCGTTCCGATGGTTCGGCGCTGCCGCAGGGCGGCACCGACCTGGAAAACATCGACCAGTTCCTGACCGGCAACATCCGCACCGTGTCCGGTGAAGTGCGCCTGGAAGGCACCATCGGCAGCACGGCCGACTGGCTGGTTGGCGTCAACTCCAACTACGACGAATACGGCATCGTCAGCGAAGGTCGCGGCTCGGAAAACAGCCTGAACTTCCCGCTGTACGGCTCGACGCCACCGTTGTTCACGCCACTGGTGTTGAACCGTGGCTCGGCACGCGGCGACGGTCAGATCCGTTCCAACGGCGCCTTCGCCGATGCGTCCTGGGCGTTCATCGAAACGCTGAAGCTCACCGCCGGCGTCCGCTACTCGCGTGAAGCGCAGGCCTACAGCGGCTGCACCTACGAGAACGCGGACAACGATTCGATCGTGCCGCTCTCGGCACTGTTCACCTTCGCCAGCATCGCCCGTGGCGGCAGTTCCGTCGTCCGTGCCGGCGACTGCGGCAGCGTCGATGCCGACGGCAACGCCGGCCTCTACAGCGATCACCTGAAGCAGGACAACATCTCCTATCGCGGCGTGCTCAGCTGGACGCCGATCAAGGACACCTTGTTCTACGGCTCGTACACGCGCGGCTTCAAGTCCGGCGGCTTCCCGACCGTGTTCTCGGTCGATCAGGCCAGCCTGGCGCCGGTCGTCCAGGAGCGGCTCGATGCCTACGAAGTCGGCGCCAAGCTCGGCCTGTTCGACAACCGCGTGCAGATCAACAGCGCAGCGTTCTATTACGACTACAAGAACAAGCAGCTGCTGACCTACTTCAGCGACCCGATCTTCGGCAACCTGCAGTACCTGCAGAACGTGCCGAAGTCACGCGTGGAAGGCGGCGAAATCACCGCCACCTGGCTGCCGATCAAGAACCTGAACCTGACGGCCCTCGGTTCCTATGTCCGCACCAAGGTCATCGAATTCGTCGGCCAGACTGCTACCGGCGACGATTTCGATTTCGCCGGCCGGCCGTTCAACTACGCACCGCATCTGCAGACCAGCCTGCTGGCCAACTACACGTTCACCATCGACAACTCGCTGAACGTCTCACCCGGCGTGGTCTGGACGCATACCGGCGAAACCAACTCGACCCTGGAAGGCGATCCGGTCTTCAAGCTCAACGAACATCAGATCATCGACGTACGCCTCGGCTTCTCGGCACCCGGCCAGCAATGGCAGGTCACCGCCTTCGTCCGCAATCTGACCAACGAGTTCTACCGCGCCTCAGTGGTCAACCTCGGCGACACGGCCTTCGCCTATGCCGGCCAGCCGCGCATCGTTGGCGTGACGTTCAGCTACGACGTTCGCTGAAGCTCGCGTTTCGAAAAAGCCCCGCACCTTCTGAAAGCTGCGGGGCTTTTTCGTGTGCGCTAGGAATGAACCGACATAACCACATCCGCTTTTTTCTCAATGCTCAAGCGGCATGCAAGCCGTCTGCTCAAATTGCTCTCAATGGCAGCTTTGTGCCAGCTGCAGACATTCACGTCCGTCCGCTTAGGGCTTGCCGGCACAACCTGCGGGGCCGCTTTTACAGTGTGACTGTCACGCGCGAGAAGATCCCGATCGCCTTGCCTCCATGCGCGCGCATCGCGGCTTCGACTTCGCGAAACAGCGACTGATAGCGGTAGAACGGCACTCGCGGGAACGCGTGATGGACCGAGTGCAAGGTCTGCCCAAGCCAGATCCATTCGAAGGGCTTCAACCAGCGCGGCACGATCAGGCTGCAGGTATCCGCGTATCGGCCGATGGTGTCGTACGGTACATGCGGCCGGTAAGCGAACCAGTACACCGTGAAGAAGGCCCCCGCGATGTACCCGATCACGATCACAGCCAGCCCCGGTAGCAGGGGCACCTGGCTCAGGAATGCGATGCGCCATCCAAGGCTGAAGCTCACTTCGGCAATGTAGCGGCACTTTTCGCCGAAGCTGGCTCGCTGCTGCCAATGGCCGCGAAAGATGTAGGTGACATGAATCCACAGTAGCCGGAAAGGCGCGATCAGGAAGGCCCACGGACCGTTGCCCATCGAGCTGATGTGGAAGTCCGGATCACGCACCGGATCATTGGTGTACCGGTGGTGGTTCATGTGCTCCAGCCGGTGCGAGCTGTGCGGCAGCATGATCATCGGCGCACACAGGTAACCGCAGAGTTCGCCGACCCAGCGGTAGCGCTCGTTGCGGCCGTGGATATTGCCGTGCGCGGCCTCGTGCAGTGGCGTGTAGGACGCATAGGTCAGCACAGCCAGCGCCACGGCTGCAGCCCACGCCGGAATCATGCCGGCGGCGAATAGCCACAGATTGGCGATGGTTGCCGTGACGACCCCGATCACCAGCGCAACAGTGCCCCAGGCGACCTCGCCCATGTGCCTTTGTGCGGCGGCGATCGCCTCGCGGTTGAGACGATCAAGATCCGTCGACATGCTGCTCCCCACTCGGTCGGTCACCACACGGCTCATCTGCTTGCTCCATGGGAATGAGACCGAACCGACGATTTCTGCCGAGTCGGTTCCTTTTCCATCCGGGCCAGCCTGCGCATGCCCTGAAACAGCTCGTCCCATAGCGGATCGCCGAGCTGCTGGCGCAGCGCCTCCTGAGCCTTGAGCCAGCGCGGAATCGTGGTCTTCAGTGATTCGAAGCCACGATCGGTGAGGCGGACCTTGCGCTGCCGGCGATCCTCGCCGCCGCCGATTTCCAGATGTCCGGAGCGCTCCAGGATCTGCACGTTGCGGGTCAGGGTTGTGCGATCGGTTTCGAGGTTCTGCGCCAGTCGCGACAGCGTGATCTCGCCGAAGTAGTACAGCCGGATCAGCAGCGACAGCTGGGCGATACCGATATCGGCATCACCCAGATGCTCGGTGTACAGCTTGGTGATCGCGCGGTTCGCCGAGCGCAGCTGTTCGGCGAAGCAGACGTAACGCTGCGTGCGGACGTCTTCGAGGAAAGGCAGGTGGTAGCGCTTGGCGTTCATTTGAGTGTATATACACGCACCATGTCAGCCTGTCACGGCCTGACCCCTTCATCCAGGAAGCTCACGATGCCCGGCGCCCCTTCGATCACCCCTTCCGCCGCTGGCAGCAAAAGCATCCCGCGTCCGCATCAGCGCCCCGGCATCACGACCCGAAAGACGCTGTGTGCAAGCTGCGATATCGCCTGCAGCGTGGTCACCGAAGTGCAGAAAGGCCGGGTGACGCGCGTGCGCTCCTCCGACAATCCGCTGTTCAAGGACAACATCTGCATCAAGGGCATCACGGCACCTAAGAATTTCGCCAACCCCGACCGCGTGCTCTATCCGCAACGACGGGTCGGCGAGCGTGGCTCCGGCAAGTTCGAGCGCGTCAGCTGGGACGAAGCACTGGCCGACATCGGCACGCGCCTGAAGAAGATCATCGACGAGCACGGCCCCGAAGCCTGGGCGGTGTCGACCAGCCAGTGGAATACCGGCACCGATCACGGCCTCGGCCGGCGGATCATGAATCACGTCGGTTCGCCGAACTGGATCAGCGGGGTGGCGCTGTGCGCGGGCAATACCGCGGCGGTGAATCGCCTGACCTACGGCTGGTATCCCTGGCCGGACTACGACAACACGAACTGCGTGGTGCTGTTCGGCCACAACCCGGGCAAGAACAGCTGGGTGCCGGTCTACAACCAGATCCAGCGCGTGAAGGCGCGCGGCGGCAAGCTGATCGTGCTCGATCCGCGCAAGAGCGAATGCGCCGAGATGGCTGACCTGTGGCTGCCACTGAAGGTCGGCAGCGATGCCGCGATGATGCTCGGCTGGTTGAAGGTTATCTTCGATGAAGGCCTGTATGACCGCGCCTTCGTCGAACGCTGGACCATCGGGTTCGAGGATCTACGCAAGCGGGTCGACGAGTTCCCGCTGTCGAGAGTCGCCGAGCTCACCGGCTGCTCGCCGGAGATGATCGCCAAGGCCGCACGCATGTACGCGACGATGGGGCCGTCGGTGATCCCGTGGACGCCGATCACCGACCAGCAGCGCAACAGCACTTCGGGCATCCGTCTGCAGAGCATCCTGCGCGCGGTCTGCGGCTACCTCGATGTGCCGGGCGGCGAAGCGCTGATGGGCTTTCATCCGAAGATCGTCTCGGAATCCGAGATCGAGATGCACGAGGCGCTGCCGGAGTCGCAGAAGGCCAAGCAGCTCGGCTCGGATGCACATCCGGTGTTCACCTATCGCGGCCAGGCCGCGCTGCGCGAACCCTGCAAGCGGGTCTGGGGCCATGAGTACGCGAATCAGGTCACCGGCTGCTTCATGGCCAATCCCTCGGCCGTGTTTCGGGCCATGGCCGGCGAAGGGCCGTATCCGGTGAAGGCGCTGTTCTCGATCGGCAACAACACGCTGATGGGCTTCGCCAACATGCCGCTGATCCTCAAGGCCCTGCTGAACCAGGACCTGATCGTGGTGCAGGAGCACGTGATGACGCCGACCGCCCAGCTCGCCGACTACGTGCTGCCCGGCGATTCCTGGCTGGAGCGGCCGTGGATGTTCGATGGCTACGGCTGGCTGTCGATCTACAAGCCTTCGCAGAGATCCATGGAGCCGCCGGGCGAATGCACCAGCACCTTCGAGTTCTGGAAGCGGATCGCCGGCGCGCTCGGCCGACCCGAGCTGGTGCCCTGGCCGACCTTGGAAGCGCTGTACGACTGGCGACTGGAGGCGCTCGGTGTCGACTTCGAAACCTTCGCCGAGACCTACGAGGTCCACGCCGACAAGCTCGAATTCCGCAAGTACGAAAAGACAGGCTTCGCCACGCCCAGCGGCAAGGTCGAACTGCGTTCGTCGATCCTCGACGACCTCGGCTTCGATCCGCTGCCGTACTGGCGCGACGCACCGCCGCCGGATGCCGAGTACCCGCTCACCATGTTCACCGGCGTGCGCGAGGCCGAGTACTTCCAGACCGGTGGCCGCCACGTGCCCGAGCTGCGCGCACGCAAACCGGAACCGGTGCTGTTCGTCAGTCCGACCACGGCGAAAGCACAGGGCTTGAGCGAAGGCGAATGGGTGCAGGTCGAAACCCGCACCGGCAAGGTCGACATTCAGGTCGGCGTGCGCACCAACATGCCCGATGGCCTGGTGCGCATTCCACACGGTTGGTGGAAGCCGGAGACCGAGCGCGGCCTTGGCAAGCTGTCCGGCGCGATGCAGTACGCCGACGCCCAGCTGTGCCCGGATGATGGCGAGTACCTCGATGTCGAGCAGGGCGTGCCGCATCTGAAAGGCCTGCCCTGCCGCATCGTCAAGCGCAGCGGAGCGCTCGCATGAAGCAGCCCTACATCGTTCGCGTGGCGCTGGCCAAGGTCGGCTTCGCGCTGGCCAAGAAGGCTTCGCGCAACCAGACCTGGTTCGACCGCCTCGCGCGGCGCGTGCTCGAACGAGTGCTGCACTTCAACTTCGATCTCGACGAAATGGTGCTGACTGACCAGGGCTACGACCCGGACGAACTGGAGCGTTACCAGAACCGACGTTGAGGTCAGAACATCGAACCATGACGATCTTTGATCGCGCTGAAAGTCTGTGCTCCGTAGGGGTGTAGCGCCGTGACGACAGGCGAATGTCTGCTTCCCGGCATTGAAGCGCAGGCGTAATCCGTCGGCCTCGGGCTGAGGCTGTGTGAAAACGCGTCGGAATAGATTATGTCGGTGAGCTGGCGCGATCGAAAGTTCGAGATTGTCCTGTCCTTTCGTCAATTTG